>DUZQ01000004.1 GCA_013349435.1 Planctomycetota bacterium
CGCCCTCTGTCATTCCCGCGAAGGAATGTCACCCCTGCGGAGGCAGGGGCGGGGATCCAGTTTTTTTACCGTATCCTGGAACGTGAGCGATATAGAAATCGCTGTTGCACAGTAACCTGCATCGCAACAAACGCATATATTAAATCCAATTGGTATTATTGGCTTGACCGGGCTGAGACAGAGTGGAGTTGCCGTTTATATTATATTAAGCATGTATCGATTCAATCGTTACTTGCAGGTATTTTTGACGATGACCTATCTTTCGGCTGCTGTTTTTTCGCCTTCGAAAGTGCGTTGGATATAACTTCGGTCCTTTAACCTGCGCTCCTTGTGCGCCGGTTTTAAAGGTGCCGATGACTTTTGCCTTTTCAAGATAAGGTGTGCCCATCTGAATCTTTTCGCCGTCACTTATAAACAGTACCTTATCCATCTCCATAGTCTCAGCGGTTGGCGGAACATCCGCAAGTTCAATATTAATTACATCACCCGCCGAAACCTTATATTGCTTGCCGCCCTGCTCTATCACAGCATACATACAAAACTCCTTATTTATAAGAAACTAAGCCTTCTGTAAAATACACAAATCTATATTAAATAACGACTTACAGTCATTATTTTCTTGCAATCTCCTCCATCTTGCGTATTATGTAACTGTCGTTAAAACAATAACTTAAACACAAAACAAAGGAGATTTTACTATGCAACATTTTCAGACATCTTTCTTTTATGACATCCGGGAGCTTATCAAAAATGCTCCGCTAATCCGAAAATATTTCTACATCTTCAAATCTCTAAATCTCTCAGCACTACAAGACAGAAATGACTCCTCAGGCAGAACCGGACACTCTCGACATGCCATATTGCGGGCATTTGTTGTAAAACATCTTGAGGGGATAAAATCCGTTCCGCAACTAATCAGATACCTCAACTCAATTCCGCCCCTGGCGGAAATGTGCGGCTTTGACTTAGGAGCCCTGCCTGATGAATCACAGTTTTACCGGTTCTTAAAGAACACGAAAAACTCAATCTTAAAAACCATTCACAAAACTGCCAATGATTTACTTATCGAAGAAGGATTAGTTTCGCTTGATGAATTCATGCTTGACTCAAAACCCATACAGGCCGCTACAAAAGAAAATAACTTTAAGAACCCAAACAGAAATACGACCAATAAGTTAAGAAAAGCAAAACGTAATCCACAGGCAACGTTAAGCTATTATTCCTGTCAGGTAATAAACGGCAAAAAGCAGAATATGATTTTCTTTTGGGGGTTTAGAACGCATGCCGTAGTTACCAAAGAAGGAATATGCCTGGTCGAGAAAACACTCTCGAACAACATAACCGACTCCGATGCCGCATTTAGCCTTATCAAGGAATTGAAACGTAGATATCGTTTTAAGAAAGGGGCTATCTTCCTCGCTGATAAAGCATACGATGTCAGAGAGCTTTACACTTTCATCGTTGAGCAAATGAAATCAACTCCATATATCCCCATCAATCCGAGAAACAGTAAAAACGATAAAACGTTTGGTCCGCACGGCTGTCCAATCTGCGATGGGGGTTTCGAGATGAAATCGGTTGGCAGGTGGACTGAAGGTAACAGGGAAAGACTCAAGTTCCACTGTCCAATAAAGGCAAGCAAAAAGTTCGCTCAAAAACACGGCGATATTTGTCCTGTCAACCACCCATCATTCAATACCGGCAAATGTTACGGTTGCACAAAGTATCTCGATGTTACCGATGATGCCCGTTCAAGAGTTCCAAGAGACAGTAAACAGTTCAAAGAAACATTCAAGAACAGACAGATCGTTGAGCAGTACTTCTCTCGCCTTGGTGACAGAGAAGTCGAACAGACAACCCATTACAGTGTTACCGCCATAAGCAATCAGATGACTATTGCACATCTTACCGCCAGCCTTATAGCCGTAGCAGCCGGAATACACTTGAAACAGCCGGACAAAATCAGATGCTATCAAACATTTGCTGATCGGCCCGAGTTACGTAGAACCGGCTGACCAACCTGGTTAGTGCTGAAAGATTAACTTTTAAAAGAGCTATGACAAAGCCATCAGAGATGCTCTGCCCAAAAACAGGCCCAAAAGCCTTAAATTACATCAAAACCACTTTTTTCATTCCAAAATCTATTTCAACTGTTGCTATCAGGCCCTGATGCAAACGAATCAGTCAAAATCTCACTCATTTTGCAGGAGTCTTATAAGAAACTAACAGCCTCGTAATGTAACCGGCTGTGCGCCTGTTGTAAAGATAAATTCGGCTCTTTTTTATATTTTTTGTCTAAAGTTCCAAAAATAAAATGGTCAATACCTAAAACCGACGGCTTTGTAAGCTTCTCAGGGCCACCAAATGTTACTGTCCCTGAGGCATCATGCCTCTGCCGTAACGGCCCATGCCTCTGCGCATCATCATATCCATTCTCTCGCGACTGCGAGGGGCGACACCAGGCCTTCCGGTCGGCAAACCAACACCCGGTTGAACACCCGATCCCCGGGCTCTTATCTGTACAAGCTCTTTTTCCGACGCTTTAATCAAATTGAACTGCTCCTGCAAATCTTCAGGCCAGTTCCTGCTCTTCACCGCAAGATGCGATATCACTGAACCATCCTCGCTGTAAAGGACGTCCGCATATTCACGTTCCTGAAGCCTGTTTATACCCGTCCAGTCACTTGTCTGGACCACGTCAACGACAGAAGCGTTGGTGCTGAAATCAATCTTCTCGACACCATTTGTCGAGTAACCACCTCCTCCAATATCTCCGTAACCGCCTCTGAAACCCCCGTAACCACCAACCATGCCCAAATCACCCGTCTCCGGCTTTCTTTCGACAACCTTACCTATCATCTCACCGGGGCGAACCTGGAAATCCTCGCTACGCCACTTACCATGATGAAATTTGCCAACCTTGATATTTACCACCTTTTCTTCTTTTGCCACGACGTCAAGCGGAAAAAAGTGCATCATCAAAGGGATTTTTACCGTCTCGGTTACTCTCGAATATCCACTCCACAGAATCGGTTTGTCTTTGTAATCTTCCTGCTCCTCCATGAACCAGTCCCGACCTGCTATCGGATTAAATACTCCCAGTCGTATCCTGTACTGATAGCTCTCGCCCGGAACTACCGTATCATCGTGAGCCCAGAAAGCCAGCTCGCTCATCTTGCCGGGATTGCTCTTTTCAGTCAGCCGAACCCTCTGAAAGTCTTTATATACATCGCTGGGCTCTCGCTCCTTCTTTTGCCTGCTGCGTTGATCCGTAAGTTGTGAATCCCTATAACGCCCGGTGTCTAACCTGCCGCGAGCCGACATCCTGCCCGTATTGGAACCACGACGACCGGTGGTGCCTCGCCTGTCTCTACCGGCCGCTCCTCCCGCCCTTCCGCCTCGGCCTCCAAGCGTCCCGGTCCGACTCCTCCCACCCAAATTTGCTCCTCTTGCCCCTCGACCGCCAGCTGCACCCATACGACCGGCACCCGTCCTGCCTGTTTGAAGCCCGCGGTCGATTCCCCTGTCAAGCTTTTGTTGCTCCCTGCGCTGTCTATCGGCCTCCTCCTTCATAAGTTTCGCATATTCCTCATGCAGCTTCGGCGGCAGCCAATCATCATTTGACGCCGCAAAATCATACGTCGAAGGCTGAAGGATACCTTTACGAACAGCAAACTCGTCAAACTTTACCATCAGCAAATTAGTTGTGTGCTTATCATCTATCTTTTCCGGTATCCCTTCGAGCATAGTTTTAAGGGTGTCAACCCTTGTTCGACCAATTTCGGCCCACTCACTAAAGCTGCCGTCGGACAGCCGGCGACGCCTTTGGAGCCCGACCGATGCAAAAACCGGTTTGGCAAGATTCTTATCCTGCCAGTCGCGACGCACCAGTCTGCCCGAAAAACTCTGTTCAAAGTTCTTGTATAAATCTGAAGCATCAAAAGACGCCTCAACCGTTACAAGATCGATATCGCCCAAATCCGTCAGGGCCATATTGTATGGATTTTCAGGTCCGACAGGTTCTGCCGGAACATACACGACCGACCTGTAATGCTCAATCGCTACATCACTGACCTCGCCGATTTCAGGAAGGACGTAAAGCCGGGCATCGGGAGATACCTTACCTGCATAACCCGGAATAGGTAAAAACACATCCTCATTAATGTTGTCTATTGAGCATGCATACATCTTTTCGATCTTTGGAAACTTCTTCCTTATTTTATCATAAACCTTCGGCTTTGGTGGCTCTTCAAGCTTCGATAACAGTTGCTGTACCTCCTGCTGCTCTATATAGTTGTCGATCTCGCCGGCACCAAGCTTCCGGCCGTCGTATTCTGCCGCGTAAGGATTGCCTAAAACAAAAATCCACAAAAGCCACAACGATAAAAGACCTGATACACCAAGCACTACTTTGTCAATGTAACGCTCGAATAAATTGTCACCTTTTTTGCTCATTTACGACTCCTGTATGTCCCTGTTTTTCCCACTGTACAACTACTTGCAATTTCCGTATAGCCGAGACTTCTCGCTTTCGTCAAAGCTTTGCGACTGCTTCGGAACACCCCTAAGGCGACTTCTTCTGCGAAGCATCCTTCTTCGCCTCTGACTGACCCAAAAGCTCCTTCACCGGTTCAGGCTTAATGACGTCGTAGCCGCTCCGGTGAAAAATATATTCACAAACAAGGCTCATCTGCACTACGGCACCATCACCGTAACGATAGTATTCGTGCTGCGTTGACGCACGGTCCACCGGCTCAATTCTGCTCTTCAAAACGGTTATCTGGTTGTGTCTGAAAATCCTTTCCTGCCCGCTCGCCGAATAGCCTTCTTTGAACCGGTGCTCCTTTTCCGAGCAAAGTTCCCTGATGAACGACATAAATGACTTCGAATCAACTACTACACTGACACAAAAGTGAACTACATCGACGGCATCGTCACAAATTCGACCCGTCCACGGCTCAACACCTAATATGCTCGCACCTTTATCGATAATGTAAGCCGGTTCATCGGCCAGAGAAGTCGCAATATTAACTGGCTCAACATATTCAACAGGCCTGCTGAAACTTACCCCCACAAGACGCTTCACACTGGAATTATAAACGCAATCGCTACCGGAATTCAGTGTCTTTATCGTCGAAATAACATCCTCGTAAATCCAGTACGCCACCTGAGAATTCCAGCAGTCCTTCAATGCGGTAGTCAAACTGCTGTACTTATAATCCGACCAAAAGCCGTACCAGGCTAAAGAATTAGGGTTCGCATATACCAATATAGACTCGGCACGCTTGTCACAAACAGCACCAACTATAATATCCCGAGACCCATTCTTCTTAATTGAACTGCTGTGCGTACCCAGTCTGCCGAACCGTCCTCCCGTAACACGTCCGGTCCCACCCGTCTCGAGTTCGGTCTCCTTTCTTATGTCAATATCACTCGGTGCATCAAGAGCACCCATACTTTTGATCAAGTCCTCTATCGCAGCTCTGTATTTGGCACCGAAATTAGCAAATACCTGTTGCGATGTGTCCTTCGGCTTTGGAAATATCCCGTAATCTATCAAATCTCGCTGTGTGCTTCGCCTGGACAATTGCAATATCTCATCTACATCCTTCTTGTGCTCACTCTGATAAACCTTTTCAACTTCCGCCTGCATTTTAGGAGGTGTGTTGCTGCGCATTGATTTGAGCTTATTACCCTGTGAAATGCTGGCCTCTAACTCCTTATTGATTGAACGACCCGTCAAAAAAGTCGGGATAAAAAGAATCACAGAGAAAATTGTTATACCTACCGGCGCCAGAAACACCAAATATCTTCGAATAAAATTCATTTCTTAAACCCTCAGAAAAATATTCAGCACCGCTTCAAACCCGCGGTTCTCAGTAACATCCAACCGTATACCAACATATCAGCCCTTCCTGTAGGTAATTACGCTCGGACCGGATTTCTTTTCCGGTTTGGCGGCACCCTTCCACAAAAACTTAACTTTCAATCTGAACCAGTGGTCCCTCACCAAATACTTCGGTTGACCAAAATCCGTGTACCTCTTCTTGCCCAAATCCAACTCCGACAGGCCCGGATCTGCCTCGATATCTTCCTGTGTTATAAGGTCAAACGTCTTGCTTATTTCCTCGTCGGTCATAGGGTCAACCAGCACCTTCTCAACGTACAACCTGTCCTCCAGACCACCGAATCCGTACCCCGGTGTACGAATACGGGTAGTGGTCTTTTCTTCGGCAGGCGCCCTTTCAATCTCTTTTTCAAGCCCTATACCGGCCGGCATGTCTGAAAGTCCGATTTCAACTTCACCTGTCTCACACTTGAAATGCGTCACATTGTTTTTCTCAAAAAGCTCAAACGGAATATCGGGAATTATCTTGGACAGGTTTTCAAACCGCGTTACAAGACCCCATTTGCTTTTATCATTACCAACACCCGACGGGTCTAAAAGCTCGTCAATGTTCTTATAAGGACTATAGCCCTCTATTATTACAAGAAAGCCCGGTCCGTCTTTTCCGGTTGCGGCCTTGTCCTTGTCCGACGGGGTTGTAACTGAAGGACGTCCCATCATGGGGTCAAACTGCCGTCCACCGGCAGAAGGCATTCGACCAGGAAAACGTGCGAAACGACCCCTAAGAGCCATCCGAGCCATACGATCCATCATTCCTGTTGACTTTCTGGTGGATTGAGACTGGGTTCCCGTTGCCCGCTTAATCTGTTCAAATGAAGCACCGGCCAAATTCTGGGAGTAATCCACCGTAACGGAAGTTACAAACAACTGCTTACGGGTATCGCGAACATACGAAACCACTTTATCTACATTGCCGGAAGAAAACGCTTCGTATAGCTGGGCTTGTTCGGGGTTGTGATGCTCGTTCGGCAAAGAACTTATTATCGCCTCATTCAGCAAAGGTACTACATCACGGCACCTGAAGTATTCCATCTCGTTTTGTATCTTATTCTCAAGAACAGCATCTTTGCCCATCTCTGTTTTAAGATTATTGATCGCGCTCTGTGCGGAACTGATTGCACTTCTGATTGCCCCTCGTGCACGCTCGCCTCGGGCATATTTGCTCTTCTCATGTGACGCTCGGGCAAAACTCAATATCGACACAAGCAACAGAATACTCGCTGCAATCGTAAATACCTTCCCCTTGCGCCTCCAGGACATCGTACGAGCGATCCGACGGGGAAGAAGATTACACTTTATCGTGGCCTCACCCAACAATTGTAGTGCAAGGCCGTACACCACGGAAAAATCAGATATGTTTTCATGGAATTTCGCCGATGACACCTCCGAAGACATTACAAGTCGCTCAAATGATTCCGGCTTAATCACCGCAATGCTCAGTGTCTGCTGCAAGTATTTTGCAAGACCCTGAAGCTTCATACCTCCACCCAGTGCTATTAACTTCGAAAAGCCTTTATCACGCCCCGGGCCGCTGCTGCTGTAAAATCCCAGGCTGCGCTGTATCTCGCTGCCCAAATCGGTGAACACAGGCCTCATCGCTGTAAATATCTGACGAATGTATTTGCTTGTTGGTGCGGTACGTTTCAGTTTCTCGGCCTTTTGAAATCTCAACTTAAATGCTTCAGCAATAGACTCGGTAAAAGCATTACCTCCAATGCGTATACTTCTTTGCCATACACCCGATTTTGTGCACACTACCAATGTCGTATTCTCTGTGCCAACATCCACTATTATCGTTGGTTTCTCATCTGAAACCTTCACGTCCTGCCGGTCATACATCGCGTAGTTGTATAGAGCCAAAGGTGAAATCTGCACGCACGTAACTTCAATATTTGGGCTCGTGAACAGTTCAATCACACTATTTATCACTTCCTTCTTTATCGCAAATATCCCCAACATCACGTCCGGACTGTCCGAGCTTTCCATAATCTGCCAGTCCCATTCCACCTCGTTTATATCAAAAGGTATTTGCTGAATCGCTTCCTGAGGTATGATTTTCGGAATAATTTTCTTTTCTACAGGCGGTAATTTTACAAACCTTGCGAAGCTGTTGTGACCCGCAATTGAAATTGCCACTTCATCATTGCCGAATTCGTTATTCTCAGCTAACTTATGTATGGTTTCGGAGATAATATCCGCTCGTTCACCTTCAGTTACACCCTCGCCGGACAGTATTTTGCTGTGTTCTATATAATCAAATCCAATTACTTCCAAACTTTTTTCACCACGGCTCAACCGCAGCGCCTTTATCGCGTTATCCCCTATATCTACCGCCCATACACCTTTTATACCCGAAGCCATTCGACTAAACTCCTTATTAATACCTGTCTTAAAACCATCCAACACAATTTTTATTCATTTTACAATACTCCGCTGCCCGATCTGCCCCGCTTTAAGCCCTCGGTCAAATATATACTTGTTTGATTACCCGACCGATTCTATTATAACATATTGTGGTTTCTTTTGCCACCTTCTTATAGAAGAGTCGTATTTCTAAAGTTTTTGTCCTAATTTCCTTGTTGTGTTTATGAAAAAATTTTTTGTTAAATCCTTCGGCTGCAAAGTCAACCAATACGAAGGCCGACAGATAAGGCAGTTCCTTGAGCAATTCGGCCTCTCTTATGCTCGGATGAATGGTAAAGCAGACCTTGTGGTGGTCAATACCTGCTGTGTTACTCATAACGCATCAGCAAAAAGCCGTCAATTCATCCGAAAGGCCCAAAAAAAACATCCTGGTGCCACTGTTGTTGTAGCTGGTTGTCTTCCGGTAGGACAGCCCGGGGAGCTAAAAATGATTAACGGAACCGTCCATATTGTCAGACGCAAGAAGGACTTAGCCGGAATCCTTGCCAGCCTGGTTGAAACAGACATTAGGCACAAAGACCCTGACAACAACGTATATCACACAAGCTCAACATTCAAAAGAACACCTGCTCATAACCTCTCGAAATCATCCAACTATAACTGCCATAATAACTTATCAACCCAAAAACACACGACACAACAATCACAATTTGAGTTTAGTCCGCTGATTTCGTACGCCGGGAAGTGCCGGGCGTTTTTGAAGATACAGGATGGCTGTGATGGTTATTGTACATACTGCATCATACCCAAAATTCGCAAACAACTTTACAGTAAACCCGCAAGTATAGTGCTGCAAGAGGCTTACAATTTTATATACTCTGGTCATAAAGAAATTGTTCTGACCGGTATATTTTTAGGAGCTTACGGACAGGATACCGTACGACGAAGCCTGTGGGAGCCATCCAAGAAAGACGCCCTCGCTGATATTGTTGACCAAGTAGCGCAACTACCGCATCTTGAAAGACTTAGACTAAGTTCGCTTGAGCCGGCCGATGTTACCGATAAGCTTTTAGAAGTTTTCTGCAAGCACCGCAACATTATGCCTCACCTGCACTTGCCTCTCCAGTCAGGCTCAGAGCGGATATTGAGGAAGATGCGAAGGCAATACACAGCAGCGGAATTTATGCAAGTTGTTGAGAAGCTTAAGGTTACGTTGGATCGTCCTGCCATTACAACCGACATTATTGTCGGCTTTCCGGGTGAGACAGACGAGGATTTTGAGCAAACATTAGAAGTTGCAAAAACTGTTAAGTTTTCTAAGATTCATGTTTTCAGCTTTAGCCCAAGGTCAGGGACGGCTGCCGCAAAGATGCAACCTGCGGTAAAATCAGAAGTTATGAAAGAACGTTCTGGGCGGCTTCGTGAGTTGGACCTCCATTTACAGGCCGAATTCAGGGCACAATTTTCGGGTGAAAAGGCAAGCATTATTGTAGAGGGTACGGGACCTTTGAGGGGCAGAACAGAACGTTATTTTATGGTAGAGCTCGATGGAAAAGATGCCGTCAAACGGGGGCAATTCATTCCAGCAGTTAATATATAGTGGGCCGGTGATAAGCATGAAACGGGAAAATGACTGAATTGACAAGTTATAAAAAAGTTGTGTTACTTTCTTTACGCTATCCAATGGGCGGCGGTAAGGTTATAATCGTACACTTTACATTAAATAGAATCCTTAAATGTATCCCGGTAAATCAATACTTTTGCTCAGGGTTACGACGCGAATTTTAGATATTAAGGAGAAGTAGCTATGTCAAAACCAATCAGGATAATGCCCTGCCTTGATATGCAAAACGGCCGGGTTGTCAAAGGTGTGCACTTTGTTGACATTCGTGATGCGGGCGACCCGGTCGAATGTGCAAAGGCATATTGCAAGGCGGGGGCGGACGAGCTTGCCCTTTTGGATATAACGGCAACGGTTGAAAACCGCCCGACTATGCTCGAAGTTGTAAGACAGGTATCCGCCGCTGCAACAATCCCGTTTACTGTCGGCGGCGGTATCAGCGATGTCGCATCGGCGGCAGCAGTACTGGAGGCAGGTGCCGACAAGATTTCTACCAGTAGCGCCGCCTTTCGCAAACCCGAAATTATCAAGGACATGGTAGCCGAGTTCGGCCCCGACAGGATTACCGTTGCGATAGATGTTGACGTAAACGAATCGTTACCCTCCGGTTACGAGGTCTATATCGACGGCGGACGGACTGCTACCGGTGCCGATGCGATAGAGTGGGCGAAAAAGGTTGATGGCTTCGGTGTTTCGGTAATACTGCCGACCAGCAAGGCCGGGGACGGCGCCCGGACAGGGTATGACCTTCCGGTTATTAGAAAAATGGCCGATGTATGCTCTGCCGAAATTGTGGCTTCGGGAGGTGCAGGCAAAATGGAACATTTCTACGATGCGGCCCGCGCGGGGGCAACGATTCTTTTGGCAGCCTCGGTATTTCATTTTCATATTATCGATATACCCGAATTGAAAGATTACCTACGGGGCCGAGGATTCGAACTAATGTAAAGGATCGAGCAGTGGAATAAGGTTCTTAGCAAAACATAATCTGCAGGCGGTTATTTGATGAAGAAATGTCCTTTTTGTGCGGAAGAAATTCAGTCCGAGGCGATTAAGTGCCGGTTCTGTGGTGAATGGCTCAGGCCAGACGCCGACATCCCCGATGCCAAGACAGCGGCTCCCAAGACGAAATGGTACTATTCCACAGGCGCCATTGTCATCGCTATTTTGTGTCTCGGTCCGTTCGTACTTCCACTGATATGGAACAATCCGCGATACAAGATGAAAACCAAGGTGGTCGTTACGGTGGCTGTCACGGTGTTCACCATCTTGATTATTATCCTGTTCTTAATGCTTATGGCTTATATTTACAGCAATCTCAGGGCGCAGTTCGGGGTACTGGGTGGTTAATACCGGGTGCCGACGAGCCGGTAACTTGTCACTCCGGCAGGAGCGCAAAAAGAATTCCCCCTGTCATTCCAGACGGAACGCAGAAAGACATGTGGGCGCTCAGAATGACATATGTGTGCGGAGGGTTGAGATTCTTTCCTTCGACAAGCTCAGGACAGGCTAACTGCGCCACAGAATGACGTTTGTGTGCACAGAATGACATGTGGGCGCTCGGAATGACGGTGGTGCGGTTATTCGGGTTTTTTCGGTTGGGACGACAGTGTGTGTTATATCGCATTAATTCGGTCGGGTTGACAAAGAATGAGAAAGGCATCACTCGGGCTCAAATTAAAGCAGCCCCGACCGGCCCCCTACAACAAAATCGGATTGACTTGGTATCCCGTATTTTATAGACTACTCGTTTAGTCCTTTTTGTTTTGTTCTAATTCGAGGATTTATGTCAGAAAAGAAAGAGTATTGCGGCCTTTTCGGTATTTTCGGCGACTCCGAAGCGGTCCAGAAGACGTATCTGGGCCTGCACAGCCTTCAGCATAGGGGGCAGGAGTCGGCGGGTATAGCCTCATCCGACGGGCAAAACATCCTTTGCTATACCGGTATGGGCAGGGTAAGCAGAGTGTTTCGCGCAGGTAGCGGCATCCTCGAACAGTTGAAAAGCCCCGTAGCAATCGGACACGTGCGTTACTCGACAAGCGGCTCGAGTAATCCCGCTAATTCACAGCCTTTTCTTGGCGAATACTCAAGCGGGCAGGTGGCTGTGGCCCATAACGGCAATCTTATTAACGCCGCTTTGCTCCGCGAAGAATACCAATCGCACGGCCATATTTTTAAAAGTACAAACGACACGGAAATCATCGTTCATCTGCTGGCAAAACCAGCACATGTTGCCAAGCCCGACTCATTAGGTCACGTATTGAATCACCTGCAGGGGGCTTACTCGCTTCTGTTGCTTTTTAACGACCGCATAGAGGCGGCTCGCGACCCTTACGGTATAAGGCCCCTGTGCATCGGTAAAACTGTGAACGGCTGCTATTGTGTCGCCAGCGAGACGTGCGCCTTTGATATGACAGGGGCCGAGTATGTCCGCGACGTTGAGCCGGGCGAGATTGTTACTTTAAGTAAAGACGGCCTGAGTAGCAGGTTCTTTGTGGAGCCGGGCGCAACTGCCCCGGCGCACTGCGCCTTTGAACACGTATATTTTGCCAAGCAAAGCAGCCTGGTCTTCGGCGAAAATGTTCACGAGGTCCGCAAAAAGCTCGGCGTCCGGCTTGCCGAAGAACACCCGGCTGAGGCGGACGTTGTTACGCCTGTGCCCGATTCGGGAACCTCAGCGGCGATAGGCTACGCAAAACAGGCAGGTATTCCCTTCGATATGGGTTTTGTGCGCAGCCACTATGTAGGCAGAACTTTTATATCGCCCACGCAGGATAAGCGGGACCTCGGCGTAAAGCTGAAACTGGCGGTGATAAGGGATGTTGTAAAAGGCAAACGGGTGGTCGTGGTTGATGATTCTATCGTCCGGGGCACCACTACGAAGGGTAAAATTCGCTCACTTCGTGATGCCGGCGCCAGGGAAATCCACATGCGGATATCCTGCCCGCCTATTACAAATCCGTGTTTCTACGGCGTGGATTTTCCAACCAAAGAAGAACTGCTCGCCGGCAGCCGCAACCTGGAGCAGATACGAGACTATCTTGAAGTGGACAGCATCGGCTATATTTCGCTCGAAGGCCTGCTGTCGTGCCTGTCGCTCCCGGCCGACCACTACTGTACCGCCTGCTGGAGCGGGAAGTACCGGATACCAATTACAACGGTCGTGAACAAGTTTTCGATGGAACGCTACCAGATGCAGATGTTTGACAATGTGGAGTCATACGATGTCTGAATCCGAATACATGACCTACGCCCGTTCAGGTGTAAGCATCGATGCCGGCGAACGGATGGTGGAGCGTATCGCAGGAGCCGTTGCGAGCACGCACGGCCCGCGGGTGATTAATCTTGAAAACGGATTTGCAGGCTTCTTCCGGCTGGACTATGATGAAAAACTCTTCAAAAAAAATTATAAAAATCCTGTGCTCGTGGCGTGCAGTGACGGTGTGGGCACAAAGATTAAGATCGGCCACATGGCCGGCCGGTTAGACACCGTTGGTATCGACCTGGTTGCAATGAACGTCAACGATATGATTGTCCACGGAGCCGAACCTTTGTTTTTTCTTGATTACCTTGCTGTTAACAAACTCGAACCGGAGGGCGTCGCGCAGATGGTGGAGGGCGTCGCTGCCGGGTGCAGGCAGGCAAATTGCGCGCTGATTGGCGGTGAGACCGCCGAGATGCCCGACATCTATCGCAGGGGCGAATTCGATATGGCCGGCTTCGCCGTCGGTGTAGTAGAAAAAGGCAGGATAATCAACGGCGCTAATATGCAAAAGGGCGATGTTATCTTAGGTCTTGCCTCAAGCGGACTTCACAGCAACGGATATACTCTTGCACGAGATATATGCTTCAACAAAGCCGGTCTTAAAGTCAATGATACTGTAGATGAACTGGATGGTGCGGTATTGGGTGATGTTTTGCTTGAGCCGACACGGATATATGTCAAGCCGATAGTAAAGCTGTTAGCTCAATACAAGGTCAAGAAAGTCGTTCGCGCGATGGCTCACATAACCGGCGGCGGATTAGTCGGTAATATTCCGAGGGTATTACCGAAGGAGTGCAACGCCGTTATAAACAAATCAAGCTGGACCGTTCCGGGAGTGTTTTCATTTCTGCAAAAGGCCGGCCCGGTCGAAGAAAACGAGATGTTCAGAGTCTTTAATATGGGAATCGGTTATGTGCTTATAGTCGCGCCGGATTTTGCCGGCTCGATTGCCAAAAAACTTAAGCGCTACGGCGAAACTGTGTATAAAATCGGCACAATAACCACAGGCATCGGCAAGGTCGTCCTCAAGTAAACATCTCAATAGATAAAGATTAGAATAACGCTTAGGATGATTGGCGCAGTGAGAAAAACAACCATACTGTTGTTTATTTTTGTATTAGCACAGATAGTCTCGGCTCAAGATATAGTTCATTTTGCCGACCCCACACTTAAGGGTCTGATAGAAGACCAACTGGGTATCACCGATCCAAATGCTGCCCAATTGCTTGCCTTGACCGAACTTGACGCTGACCACGGAGAAATTGTTAGCCTGGAGGGTCTTGAGCATGCTCAAAACCTGAAAATACTTCGACTACACTCAAATAAAATCGAAGGTATCTCTCCGATAACAAAGCTGACCAAGCTTACGTATCTCAGTTTAGGAAGTAATTTCATTACTGATATTTCGGCTATATCTGGCCTAAAGAATTTGACAGTACTGAACCTTTACAGTAACCAGGTCAACGACCTGTCCCCTATGTCCGACTTGACTAACCTGGAGGATGTCTGGTTGAACTTCAACAGCATCACCGATATCTCTGCGTTAGGAGATCTCGCAAAACTGGAAAGCATTTATCTGTCAGGTAACCTAATTAAGAATATTACCGCGTTAGGGAACTTGAAAAATCTCAATTTCATAGAATTATCAAATAACCGGATACGTGACATATCTCCCATCTCGCAGCTAACGAATCTAAAAACTCTCAAACTACACGAAAACCCATTGAACGTAATGGCTTATTTTAAGCACCTTCGAGCGATCCGGAAGAATAATCCGGGAATAAAATTACATTATGACATTAATTCGTTGACAGCAATCTTCATTACTCTATGGGGGTTGCTTATAGCTGCCTTTATATGGACTGCGATTTCCACTCTTCACAAAAAATACATCAAGACAAAAAAGGCATTAAAACCGGTGGCGCACGAGAAACAGGCAGCAAAAAAGCCCGGATTGATCCGGAGAGTTCTTAAAGGACTGTTCCTGCTTATCAAACGTTTCTTTATCCTTTTAATAATCCTCCTGCTCGGATTAGCACTATATTTCCAAGCACCCTGGAAAGTATCTACTCTTTTGGCGATGATACTGGCAACCTGCATAGTTGTTCCAAAACATTTTCGAAAGTGGATTTGGGCAGGTGGAGCCGCTGTTGTGATAGTTCTAATTATCTGGATTTTCCTGCCTGAAAAAGTAAGTGATTGGCAGACATACGATTACGAGAAGGAATTGGCAAAACTCGAAAGCATGCCTGCAATTGCCCCCGAAGATAATGCCGCAACTATCTATAACGAGTTGTTCAAAACCTATGACGGATACAGAATGTTTTGGCCCGACTTAACCAACGTCGACGCCAACGATAAAACCACCACCACTCCTGGTGAGATCGTCAAACTGCTCAAAAAAGGCCGGCCCAAAGAGACATTTTATCCTGACTTCTGGAGCAGCGAACTTGACCATATAACAATGGTCAATCTCTGGACGAGCAAAGGCTATCCCAAACTTGCCCAATGGCTAAAAAGCAAACAAACTATAATAGAACCGCTTCTCAGAGCCAGCAAGATTGATAATTGCCTATTCCCAACAACTCTCAAAATGGTCGATACAGAACAATTAGACCGAAAAAATGCTGTGAGATACTGGGCATTGCTGCTTATTCGGGCGGCAAATAATGATATAGGTGATGGTCGTATTGACCAGGCCCTGGAAAAGTACATCGCTGCTCTCAAAATGGCCGAGCAGCTAAGACAACAGCCGGAAGCAATGGGTCTCCTGACCGGATTAGGGATAGAACCCCGTGTACTTCGGCAGCTTGATAAATTTGTAGTTTTTGACGATGTAACTGATGAGCAGCTTGAGCTTATCATGACTGTCCTCGAAAATTTGATTCTGGAAACTGAAGATTGGTCATCGGCCTTTCGGAAAATTCTTGACCATGATAAGAAGGTGTTGAAGAAAATATTGTTGATGGCCTATGAAGTTAATTCTGAAGGAAAAACAAGGCTAATTCGTGGCATTTCAAAAGAAATAGCATCTCAGCAGGGACATCTCCCTACTGTGAAGACAACCGCACGAAAGAGATTGTCGAAGTTAGCCAGCATATTTCTTTGGTTTGTTATACCATCCACCCCACAAAAAGCTGAGGACGTTATCGATGAGGTATTCAGCAAGCATTATGCGATGTGCAAGCCTGAATTTGACTGGAGAAAAACTGTAGAAAGAATTCCATTTAAGATAAATTACAGATATTATATCGAGTCAATGATTTACATCTCAGGACACAAAAACACACATGATGGTTATATCCGCGGAATTTCCCGACAAAAGGGGAGCCAAATCATAATAGCGTTAAGACGCTACAAAAACGAACACGGAAATTGGCCCAAGAGTCTCGAACAGGCTCGTTTATTTGCTCCACCGGAGGCTTTCATAGATCCAATCAATAAAGGTTCTTTTGTGTACCAACCGACCGAGGACGGCTTCGCCCTGTACAGCAAGGGAAGAAATGAGGTTGATGACAATGGCAAATATGTTTGGGAGCCCAAAGGAGATGAACCCGACGATTTTCTTATTTGGCGCTGGCCACGTGAAGATACTGCAACTGAGGGAACAAAAGCAATGAGAACACCATGGGGGTAATCACAGGAGGTTTCCTGTTTTAACAAACTGGAAATGCATGTATAATACCTCTTCTGCAGATATCTTAATGGATTTAGGATTCCGTAGGCCCTTTTAAGGTGGAAATGTTCTAAGAAGAGAAAAGTTTATGGCGAGTCATAATCTGGCACATTTGGTAATTGACGACCTGGATATCATCGGGTATTCGGTGGCCGGCGAGGAGACGGTGGTGGCTATGCCGCAATTAGATGTCTGCTTTGACGTGGGCCGGGCCCCGGGCGAGATGATTTCCATCAACCACGTTCTGCTTACGCACGGCCACATGGACCACGCCGCGGGCATCGCATACTATCTGTCACACCGCAAATTCAGCGGACAAAAGCCCGGCACCGTGCTTGCCCCGGCGAATTTGTTAGGGCCGATACGCAAGATTATAAACGCCTGGGGCAAACTGGACGGCAACGAGATACCGGCAAATCTCGTCGGCGTAACAGCCGGCGATGAATACCAGGTCAAGCCCAATCTTTTTGTGAAGGTCTTTCCGACCAAACACAGCAGAGGCTCTGTGGGATATACGGTCATCGAGAGGCGAAAGAAGCTAAAGCCCGAGTACAAAAATCTGACCGGGCCACAGCTTGTACAGCTTAAGGATAAAGGAATCACCATCGACTATCCGCTCCAATTTCCGATAGTAACCTACTTAGGAGATACGCAATACGTGGATTTTTCCCGGTTGGATTACATCGCAACCAGCAGAATCCTGATAGCCGAGTGTACATTCTTCGAGGATGAGCATTCAGGACGAGCTGATGCGGGCAGGCACATGCATATCGATGAGTTCGCCGTCCTCGTCGGCAGGTTGCAAAATGAGCACATCATCATCACCCACCTGACACAGCGCACAGGCATGACCGAGATTCGCCGGATATTGAAGCAGAAAATCGGGAAAGAATGCTACGAAAAGACTGTCATGCTGATGGACAGCAGGAACAGACGCCGCCGCTGAAACTCAAACAAACAAAAAATCATTCCGCTAATCCGCATTTCTCACAGCCTGTGATTTTGAGAGGTTTTAACTGTACCCACAGGATGACTGTGGTGGTGGTCGGAACATATTCGTCGCTCGTTGCTCGTATTGCGTGATGCGTATTGTGTATTGTGTTAAGGCCGGATTCGGCCGCTTGATTCGGCCGCTTGCGCGGCTCGGCTTCTGTTAATATTATCCCGCGGCTCGGCTTCTGTTAATATTATCCCGCGGCTCGGCTTCTGTTGATATTCTAAAACGGCTCGGTTTGCTTGAGCATCAAGCCGGCGGCGTCGAATCAATTGAATTTGATAAGGGCAAACTAACTTAGGGCGGCTTCGGCGGGTTCTTTTTTGAACGACTCAAGCGACCTGGGCTCTGCGACCTTTCTGTAGCCCAGCGCCTTTATGACCTCTAAAACCTCCGTCCAGGTGGGAAACGGTCTTTGATTTGCCTTTTTATATGTATCAATTGCCATGAGAAACTCGAACTGCTCATCGGTCATTTGACCTTCTTCGGCGGCTTTTCTCTCATCACTTCTGCGCCGGCCGGGCCCCCTGCGCCGGTCGAGACCCAGTCGCCTGTCAAGACCCAATCGCCTGTCAACGGTGTACTTTCTGCGTTCGATGAAGCTGCTGTCTGATTTACTGTTCTTTTCAGCCATTGGCCGGACCCTCAAAGATTAACTACCCCAAACTCGTGATAAGAACGTAAGAGTAATCCCTTTAGAACTCGTCATAGACCTCATTGTCATCTTCGAAATCTTCGGTCATATCCTCCTGCTCCTGAAAGGCCATATCGTAAAAGTCGGTGTATGCGCCCTGTGATTCAATCAGGACATGAGCTTCGTCCAGATGATCCTCGGGCACCATAACGGCGATACCCGGAAAACCCGAGGACGACTCCGGCTGCGCCTTTATTACAGTGGGAATATCGTCGTCAATTAACATTTTCTTGTATTGCTTGGCCAGGTCCATATCCTCGGCAAAGGCCACCGTGACAAACTCCTTCAACGGTGTCCTTGTATTTCGTTTTTTGTTACGACTATTCGCCATGCCATCTTCTCCGTTATACTTCAAAATACCGATTCTGTGAGATAACCACTTTGTGGTTCATCGTCAAAAGGCCACCTTACATTAATCAAAATTGCCGCAACAGCTCCACCAAAAGCTTATTTCGTGAGCCACGTATCTAACGAAAATACGGGATTTTCAGGTTATAGGTTCTGTAGGTGCAAAATTTTGTATTTTTCAACAATTTTTTTGTTGCAAAACCGGTTCCGAGTATTCAAAATACCACCAGAGTTGACGGCCGGTAAGTCCGTCGCAGGTCAGGTTTATGAAAACTTTATTTAACACGGAGGTACCGAATATGGCAAAAAAGAAAGGCGGCAAGAAAGAGGTTCTGGTTGTGGCAAGTAAGGTCAAGGCGTATATCAAGAGCAAAGGCGCAATGACGTCTTCCGATGCGATTGGCTCCTTGAATGAGCATGTCCATGCGATACTTGACGCAGCCGTTAAGCGAACAAAAGCCAACCGTCGAAGCACGGTAAAGCCACAGGACCTGTGATTCGGAGGTGGCATCCGGTCTCTTAGAGGCAGCGGCCGGCCCGTCAAATAAGGGACGGCTCGTCTGCCTCTGGAGACATGAATCATTAGGCCGAAAGGGCACGGTCCGAGGCCGGCGAAAGCTTCAAACCAAAATAGTTTATTGTCTTGTAAAGCAAGGGCCCTGTTTTAGCCGATATTGTTTGCATACACCTCTTTGAGATGTTGAAACGCCGGGGCTGCAATTGAAATAATTACTCACTTCAGCCCCAAAATTTTTATTTTATTTGAGTTTTTTCTGGACTAAGGCTGCAAACCGGCTTTATAATGCCGGAATCAGCTAAAGAACGGGCAAAAAGTGCTTGGACAATATAGACAAAAGGACCTTAACAAATCTGAAGGAGCAGGTATGTTGATTACGGGGGGTGCAGAATGAAAATATTTATGCTGGGTTGGGAATTTCCGCCTTTCATCAGTGGCGGTCTGGGCACAGCATGTCACGGCCTCACCAAAGCAATGAGTAAGATTGGAGTTGAGGTGATATTCGTTCTGCCAAAACCAATCGACCCGGCTTTCTCCACTCATGTAACAATGCTCAGTCCACTCCAGGCAAGAGGTGTGGATGATTTAACAACAGAACAATCCGAGCTGAAAAATGTCCGTTTCCGCCCGATAGAATCTCCTTTGCAGCCCTATTCTACACCCGAATACTACCACAGGCACCTTGAAGAGATAATCAAACAAAAACGCCTGGTCGAGCTTGAGGAAATTGATACGACTTACAGTGATACCAGCCAGTATTGCGGCGATATGCTTACCGAGGTCAGTCGATATGCGGCCGCGGCGGTCAGGCTTGCACAACAGGAAGAATTTGACGTCATACACGCTCATGACTGGATGACCTACCCGGCCGGGATCGCCGTTGCGGCGGTTACCGGCAAACCACTGGTGGTCCACGTCCATTCGACCGAATTTGACCGCAGCGGCGAGCATGTAAACCAGCCACTCTATGACATCGAGCGGCGGGGAATGCATGCAGCCGACAAAATCATCGCGGTCAGCCATTTAACCCGTAATATCATAATCACCCGATACGGTGTAAAAGGTGAAAAAGTCGAAGTGGTCTATAATGGCGTTGACAGGGAGCTTAGCAGTCTGAATTTTGACAAGATGGGGAGTATAAAAAGCGACGAAAAGATAGTGCTGTTTCTTGGCCGGATTACGATGCAAAAAGGCCCGGAATACTTTCTCATGGCGGCCAAGCAAGTGCTCGAGGTGATGGATAATGTGAAGTTTGTCATGGCCGGAGCAGGGGATATGATGGGCCGAACCATCGAAATGGCTGCTGCTATGGGAATCGGCCAAAAGGTTTTGTTCACCGGATTCCTGCAGGGCCAGGACGTCCAGAAGGTCTTTGAGATGGCCGACCTTTATGTTATGCCGTCCGTTTCCGAGCCTTTTGGAATAGCTCCTTTAGAGGCGCTCAATCACGATGTGCCGGTTCTGATAAGCAAGCAGAGCGGTGTAGCCGAGGTACTGACCCATGTTCTGAAGGTGGATTTCTGGGACGTAAAAGAGATGGCCAACAAGATTCTGGCGGTCCTGAGATACCCGCCTTTGCACATGACCCTGCGTGAGCACGGGAATTTCGAGGTACGCAAACTGGCGTGGGAAGACACGGCCGCAAAGTGCCTGGCCGTATATGAAGGCTTAATGGTACAAGTATAACTTTTTTGACGGATCGATTTTATTATGCCATCTGTATGTTTCTACTTTCAGGTACACCAACCGTTCAGGCTCAGACACTACACGGTTTTCGACGACTCAACCTCGTATTTCGATGAGTTTAAGAACGCCTCGGTTTGCAGAAAGGTGGCAAACAAGTGTTATCTGCCGACAAACCGTCTTCTTCTCGATACTATCAGACGCTTTGACGGTCGGTTCAAGGTGGCATACAGCATAACCGGCGTTCTGCTGGAGCAACTGCACGAGTACTGTCCGGAGGTTGTCAGCACGTTTGACGCCCTGGCGCAAACAGGTTGTGTCGAGTTTCTTGCCGAGACGTATTATCACAGCTTAAGCTGGCTGTATTCGCCTGAGGAGTTCGTCGAGCAAGTCGAAAAGCACATCGAAACGGTAGAGCATCTTTTCGGGCAAACCCCCCGTATTTTCAGAAATACCGAGCTGATATACAACAACGATCTGGCAAAGGCGATAAGTGCCACCGGAAGGTTTGACGCAATAATAGCAGAAGGCGTTGACCATATCCTTGGATACAGAAGCCCGAACTTTGTTTACCGGCCTCCTGATTGTGATAACCTGAAGCTGCTGCTGAAGAATTACGCCCTCAGCGATGACATAGCGTTCAGGTTTTCAAATCGGAACTGGGCCGAGTTTCCGCTAATGGCCGAGAAGTACGCCAACTGGATACACGATGTAAACGGAAACGGAAATGTAGTGAACCTCTTTATGGACTACGAGACATTCGGTGAACATCAATGGCAGGATACGGGGATATTCAACTTTATGCAGCGGCTGCCTTATGAGATTCTCAAGCATCCCGATAACGACTTCAAGACGCCTTCGGAGGTAGCAGCCAGCTATGACGCAGTTGATACGGTCGATATGCCGCATATAACAAGCTGGGCGGATATTGAACGAGACCTGTCGGCGTGGCTCGGCAATGCAATGCAGTCAAATGCACTTCACGAGCTTTATCGCCTTGAGAAACGTGTAAAAGAAACGGGAGATAAGAATACAATCAACGACTGGCGGAGGCTTCAGACATCGGACCACTTTTACTATATGTGCACAAAGTATTTTTCAGACGGTGATGTACATAAATACTTTAACCCATACGACTCACCTTACGATTCTTATATAAACTTCATGAATGTACTGAACAATCTTACCAGTCGCTGTACAGGAGTCGATGCGGCCGAAGCAAAAGTGGCCGGCTAAACACAAACGCCGGCGCCAGCGAGCCGGGCAAGGACCGTCGTGATGCTGATGTCAAAGAACAGCCTTAGTCGCCGAAGTTTATCACTCACCCTGGAATCCTCAAGAATAGACAAACTGCTTGAGACCGAGTGGTTGTTGACCAACAGTCGCGGTGGTTTTGCATCCGGCACAATCGCCGGCTGCAATACGAGGAGGTATCACGGCCTTTTAATCGGCTCACTTGACCCCCCTGCAAACAGAATTGCCGCCCTTGCAAACTGTCATGAGGCAATAAAGATTGGCGGTCGTCTGCTCGAACCGGGGTGTTTTGAGTTTGAAGGCGGGCTTCGGGCGGATGCTGCGCAACTCCCGGCCAGGTTCAGCAGGGATATCGGTGCACATTTTGATTATGAGTTTGGATTTGCAAAGCTGACAAAATCCATATATCTGCTGCCCGACAGCGACATCGCCGCAATTGTTTACGAGTTTTCAGATATAGACGCCGAGTTTGACTTTTTCGTCCGCCCCCTGGCGGCAATGAGAGATTTCCATTCGCTTCAGAACTCCGATTCGGAATTTCTCTCGCTATGGAACGATTACGGAATAACCGTAAGAAGCCGAAGTACGCCCGGCTGTGAGCTTGTGCTCTACACCGACCAGATGTCTTTCGCCCAGGACCGGCAGTGGTGGTACAACTTCCTGTATCGAAAGGATAGACAGCGGGGACAGGACTACATCGAGGATCTGTGGTCACCGGGTTTTTTCAGATGCAGCGTAGATTTGCCCGTAAGGTTGGTCCTGTGGGCGGGTCTGAGCCGACAGGACGCCCCCCCCGATGTCCAGGACCTCGACATCGACATCGTCCTCGACAGTCTTATCCTCAAAGAGAAGGAATTAACCAGGGCCGCAAAACATGACGACAAATACTCCGGGATACTTTATTCAGCCGCGGGCGAGTTTGTGGTTGAACGGCAAATTTCACACAGGCCCTGCACCACAATATTAGCCGGCTATCCCTGGTTCCTGGATTGGGGCAGAGATACTTTCATCGCCCTGCCCGGTCTGCTTTTATGTACCAAAAGGCTTAACGAGGCCGCCGATGTCCTGAAAACCTTCGCCGGCGCGGTAAACGAAGGGATGATTCCCAACCGTTTTGACGATTACGGCTTTGAGCCTCACTATAACAGTATCGACGCGTCCCTCTGGTTCGTTCACGCGGCCTTTGAATATCTGCGCAAAAGCTGCGACGCCGCAACATTCAGTGTTGACCTGCTGCCTGCGGTAAGGTGGGTAACAGAGTCTTATCGTACCGGCACAAGGTTCGGAATCCGCGAAGACTCCGACGGACTTATAACCGGCGGAAGCGCAGACACTCAACTTACCTGGATGGACGCTAAATACGGTGGTGTGGTGTTTACGCCGAGGCACGGAAAGGCGGTCGAGGTAAATGCTCTTTGGTACAACCAGTTGTGCAATCTTGCGGATTACTATATGGGCCGCAACGAAGATTTGGAAAATCGATACAAACAGTTGGCCCAAAAGGTAAAGCAAAGTTTTGTCCGAGTCTTCTGGAATGAAGAAAAGGGCTATCTAAACGACTGTATCGGCCCGGACGGGACGGTCGATGACAGCTTAAGGCCGAACCAGATATATGCGGTTTCACTGCCCTTTTCGCCCTTGGCTGACCGGCAACAAAAACGGGTGGTTGAAGTCGTAAAAAATGAGCTTTTGACACCATTCGGCCTGCGTTCGCTCAATAAAGGCGACGAGCGTTTTGTGGGCCGATACGAAGGCGACCAAAGGCAGCGTGATTCGGCCTACCACAACGGCACGGCCTGGCCTTATCTGATTGGGCCTTTTATCGAGGCATATCTCAGGGTCAACAGCTTCAGCAAACCCAGCAGAAGAAAGGCAATGCGATATTTAAGGCCCCTGCTTAAACACCTGACCTGCGACGGCTGCATCCAAAGCATATCCGAGATATTCGACGGCGACCAGCCGCAAAGGCCGAGAGGCTGTTTCGCCCAGGCCTGGAGCGTCGCCGAGGTACTGC
Source organism: Planctomycetota bacterium (assembly GCA_013349435.1). Lineage (GTDB taxonomy): Bacteria > Planctomycetota > Phycisphaerae > Sedimentisphaerales > Anaerohalosphaeraceae > QNBT01. The sequence goes on from DUZQ01000004.1 coordinate 24,339, forward strand.
GGGCATACCTGTTGATTACTCATTGATGGATGGGTGTTTCTCGGCTACCCTGCACTTTTCCGGGTTGACAAATCCGGTCAGACCGCATAAAATAGCATATCCTCAGGGATATAATCATGTTAAATTACAAGGACAGAAAAAACAGGGTTCACATTATCACTCTGGATAGTGTTCTTGCAGCCGATGTTTGTGAAAGACTCAAAACCAGCCCCAAAATACATCGCGCTGAGATTGTTTTACCGACCGACATCGAAAATTCGGAAATCGTCGTCCAGGATATTGATAATCTGGCACTGGAGACAATGGCGTCTCGATTGTTAATAATGGATGTGCGCAGCCACACCCTGCCCAGACTTCAGCAGGCCTATAATAAAATCGTAGGGTACAACCGCGCCGATTTTAATCTGTATTGTTATACGGTTCTTATCGGTGACGGACCTGCCAGTCTTTTTGAGCAAGGCGGTGATATAGACGATTTTTCGGAGCTGCTTGCCAGGCTCAGAATCGATTACAGCCCGGCTGTATTTTTCTACGACCCCCTGCTCCATTACAGCCATAAAGAAAAACTCGCGATGGGAATCGACCGGGATAACTCCATACCACAGACTATACCCCACCGTCTGGAAAAAGGATTCGAATCCCAGGGCGAGCACATAACGGTTGAAGACGTCCGCAGGTATTTCAGGGCCGAAGGTGCACCCGATGATAAAAAAAGGGCCAAGAAAAGAAGGCGATTAGGGAGATTGGCGAAACTGTATCGCAAGAAAATCGCAAAGGAATTTCCCCAGGTCGCAGACGAGTTTGTAAAATGCCTTCAAAAAAGCGGCTATAGCTTCACCGGCGAAGCCCTGCCGCTTAATACATACCCTTTTTACTTCGAGGAATTAGTAGCCGACCTCCTCGAAAAAGCAAAAACAGCCGTCTCGTCATAAAAATGTCAACAATGACAGATAATTCGGATGCAAAGACTATAAAAAAACCCCGGGGGCAAGTTCGCTTTAATTTTGCAAAAACAGGTTTGTTTCAGTTCCGTTTGCGCTGTAATATAGAGATATGGCGGCAAAAGCGAAGAAAACCAAACAGCACGCAAAGAGCGTCTGCGTTGTGTGCGGCAAGGATGAGTTCCTTGTCGCAAACCGTTGCGAGGCTCTCGTGGACGAGCTGTTAACACCCGAGCAGAGGCCGATGTGTCTTTATCAGCCCAGGGCGGATGAGGTAGCCGCCGCGGATGTGTTCGATGAGCTTCGGACGTTGCCGTTTTTGGCTGACAGAAGGGTCGTTCTGATACGAGATGCCGATAAGTTCGTCTCAGCCAATCGCGGGATTCTTGAGAAATACTTCGACGACCCCAGCCCGACTGGTGTGTTGATTCTCACCGTCGCAAGCTGGCCCGGTAACACGAAACTCGCCAAAAAACTGCCTAAAGTCGGCGAGCTTGTCAAGGTAACCGACATAGCCCGCCGCAGCCTTGCAGGGTATGTCGCCGGCTACACAAGGGACAAACACGGCAAGACCTTCGCCCCCGGTGCGGCACAACTTCTGGTGGAGCTTGCCGGCGATGAGCCGGGAAGATTATGCAGCGAAGCTGATAAGCTGGCGATGTACGTCGGCGATGAAAAAAATGTTACTGTCAAAGATGTAGAAGCGCTGACAGGCCGAAACAGGATGTTCAACGCCTTTGCCGTGATAGACGCCGTTACCGAAGGCAACGTGGCCGCAGCAGTCGGACGATTGCGAAATATGTTCGCCTCGGACAAACAGGCCGAGTACAAGGTTGTCGGCGCGTTCGCATACCATTTTCGCCGGATGTTCAAGGCCGCAGCGATGCTCGACAAGGGTGCAAATAGAAATCAGGTGGCCAGACAATTAGGCCTTTGGCACAATGTGGACGGGTTCTTTGGCCAGATTTCGAGGATAAGTCTCAAAGGTATCGGATGTGTGCTGACCCGGTTAGCCAGAATCGATTATCTCACAAAGACCGGACAGGCAGACGTCAAAATCGCAGTCGAACAACTCATCCTGAGCCTGACTGCTAAACAAAAAAATGAGGCAGGGTAAATACGAACTTAAAACGGCAGATTAATAACTATCATAGGGTTAATTTGACTTTAATCTCCCTGCATTTTCCTTAGCCACGCCAGATCTCGTGATATTACAAGTTCGTATTTTTTGGTATGGTGTGTTGTCTTCATCAAAACTCTTTCTAATTCAAGGTCGTGTTTGCAAGCGAGCTTTTCTATATCAGGGGCATCATCGTAGGTTATGAGGAATGCGCCGCGAATGTTCCCTGCCAAATGAAAAAGCTCCTCATGGTCGATGTTATAATATTTATACAGTCGTCTTCCCGCCTTGGTATATGGTGGGTCAATGAAAAAAGCAGTATTGGACAGGTCCATATTTTTCTTTATAACATCAAGGCCATCACCTTCGATGAACTTGATTTTGTTCTTTATCATGGTAATATCCATGATTCGCTTTTTGAGCGTACCCGGATACCATCGGGATTTAAGGCCTTTACCATTTTCCCCGTTTTTTATAAGTCCTGAACCATGCGCCAAGATTCCGCCATGATGTAACCTGTTTCTCAGAATAGTGAAAAACGCTCTTTGTTTTGTGGAATTTGGATGAAGACTCAGCAAAGTTTGTACATTTTCAAGATTGACCTCGAAATTTACAATTTGGTCCGCAAGCCATTTGCCCCCCTGTCCAAGAATAGTCTTCCATACAGCGGCTATATCTTCATCCTTTTCAATCATTATGATTTTTCGAGCCAGATTCTCAAATCCCGCTGTAAGACTTATAATCCCACCTCCTGCAAAAGGCTCTATTAATTCGATGTTGCTATCCAAACTTTTCAACCATTTTCGAACATACGGGACAAACCATGTTTTTCCGCCGGGATATCTGAAGGGGCTGCGCATAGGCACAGATGCAACATTCACGGGTTTTACTGTTGTATCGCAATCAAACAGTTTTAACTGACCCATCGTTTTTCCTGACATTTATTGCAGAACCGTATCGGCTAAAGTCGGAGCTTCCGGAGGATTTTGGTCAAGCCTTTCATCGAGTTTAGACTGAAGGATTTGTATAAATTCTTCGACCCTTCCCGGCTTTGGTGTAATGATAGTGTCTAAGGCGGGTCCAAACTTTGTATAGACAACTTCTTCTTCGACCAGATTAAAGAGGTTTGCCTTGGAATCTTTCTTCAGGTCATAAAGAAACCAAGCTATGTCTGCTTGTTCAGCGTTAACTTGTGGTATTTCCGGCAAAGTCTCAAAGAAGCTTTTTTGTAAAGCAACAGTCTGCTTCTTTCCCCACGCTTTAAGTATACCACCCTTATATAATACCTGTGGAATCAGTCTCTTTCGAGAAGAGGATAAAAAATCCGGTTTTGGATAATTCGGCTTTCTTTTCCAAATCATTCCTTTTCGGGTGTTTGGGGATCCCATATAATATTCGAATGGACTCCGTATATTACCTGAAATGTAAACGGCCTGGATTTCAAGCGAACAGAAATCAGTAACATGCCCACGATCATCATATGCCACAAGCACCAGGTCAATATTGCCCGCCGACTTACCGTTTTTATCAGTAAGTCTTACCTCGGCGATAGATGTCCATGAAGCACTTTTTTCGAAGCAAAACCTCGCTGCCTTTTCCGCAATCACCCAGCTTTGTCGGAAGCGGACAGGGCAGGTTATTACGGGATTCCCATCATCGAATATACTGCAAACCCCAAGAGGATTCTTCGCCTTGTCTTTAGTGCAGGAAGGCACCTTGTTATTAAAAGGACAAAGTTTATTCCTTCTAAATCGCTTAGCCTCTTTCGTAAAATTGGTGATAGGAAACCCGAATACTTCTGCCAAAGGATGGCTTGGCATATTTTCTTTCTCCGAAAACTTACTTATTTCTCAAAATCATCATTAATAATGCCGTAGAAAATCCGAGCCGCTGAAAACAAATATGGTAAACAAAAATTTTATTTTAGTCAAATAATAAGCTGATATTCCAAGGGAAATTAAAGTCGGTCTGTTTACAGATGGTCTTCGCCCAAAAACGTGCGTTGGCCAATAGTAAATAGAAAGTCTCCCCTAACAACCAGGTTCGAATTGTCTTCTGTCTTGCACCCATTGTTTTAAACCCAATTATCAATTACCCGTTACTGGTGGCCACCTTCGAATTTTGACGTTGAGATAGCCCCATCCTGCGCAGCATTGTTTGAAAGCTTCAGTTGCAGTTGAGGTTCTCCGGATTCAGGTTTTTTGCCCCGTCTGGACTTTTCCATCCCCAAAACATCACCCATCGAGTACAGGCCGGGCTTTTTGCCGACTATCCACCTTGCCGCCCGAAGAGCACCGCTTGCGAACGTGTACCGATTGTGCGCCCGGTGTGCCAGCGTTACCGTCTCACCCAACGTGCTGAAAATCACCGAGTGCTCACCGGTAATATCCCCCGCCCGCACCGCGTGAATCCCAATCGTACCCGCCTGCCTGAGAGCGTCCTTACCTTTCCTGCCATGCACCGCGCACCCCGGCCAGTCCCGGCCTGTCTGGCCGGCAATATTCCTGGCTAACGTAATCGCCGACCCGCTCGGCGCATCTTTCTTATACCTGTGGTGCGTTTCGACAATCTCTGCGTCATAGTCATCCCCCAGCATCTGCGCGACCTTGCCGACCAGGCGAAACAGTACATTCATCCCCACGCTCATATTACTGGCCCACACAATCGCTGTTTTTTTGCCCGCCGCCTGCAGTTTCCGGACCTGCTCATCGCTCAGCCCGGTCGTTCCCATCACCAGCGCCACCTTGTTTTGTGCGCAGTACTTGATGACCTTATCCGTCGCCTGAGCCAAAGAAAAATCAATCATAACGTCCGCCCCGGCTGGATACTCGCTGCCCAGTTTAAGACCTGTCTGGGCAACACCCGCTACCAAACCTGCATCTTTACCGATATCCGCGTGCCCGGCAGCCTCGGCCGCTCCAACTATCTCAAAAAAGCCACCCTCAATCGCCAAAGCCACTATCCGCCGGCCCATACGACCCGCCGCACCGTTAATTATCAGCCTCTTTTTCATAAAATTCGCTCCTTTTTTCTTCAAAAACACACCTCTATCAGCCGATAAGTATAGCAGACTATATGAAATACGCAATTTAGAACCTGTGAACGCCCGGACTATTTTGACAGTATAATTTGTATGACGACAAGATGGCATGTAAATAATGTTAAAATTAAAGAATGAGGAGACACGAAATGCTCAAGTACCTCGTAACATTTGCAATTCCGGCAACCCTGGCAGTAATGCTGGCAATTTTTACAGGTTGCGAAACTGATGCGCAAAACACCGCGCTTCTCGGCACCGCTGTGGGCGCAGGCGTGGGTGCCCTGGCCGGCGGCGATACCGAAGGCGCCCTTATCGGCGCTGCAGTAGGTGGAGGAACCGGCTATATCGTCGGCAACGAATCCGACAAGCAAAAAACCAGGGATGAAATGGCCTCGATAAGGGCTGAGCAAAATACCGTTACCGTCTGGATAACCAACAGTAACGGCTCGACTACACCCGTAAAACTCCGCCGAAGCGGCCCAGGCTACATCGGCCCCAGAGGCGAACATTACGCCCAGATGCCGACGCCGGATGACCTGGCAAAAGTTTACGGCTTCTAAACGCCCCGGCTGTCATTGCTCAAGAGCTTGTTGCTTTTGTCCGGACGGCCTATCGGCGAAGCTGAAAGCGGGGTATTTTGCTTATTGTAATGTGATGAGTCTGCAACTCTGCAAACAGTTTTCGCTACACCATCCCTTCCTCGGCGTTAGTTAGGGGGCTGGAAGTGAAGGGTTGGCATTAAATTTTATGACTTAGTCAAATTGCTGCGCCGGTGGTTCGTTTCCATCATACTATAAAGGGTGATAGTGTTTTTCGCGATGGTCGTCTTCCGGCTTCGGCTGGTCGGGCCAGTGCATTACGTTGAACAAAAACTTGCAGCCCTGGCGAATCATCGTGCTCGGCATACAGGGAAACATCTCGAAAGAACCAATAACATCGTTATCATATTTCGTCAGACCGTTTAAAAGATAGTCCCAGTTTTTGTGGGACATACCGCCCCTGACACCTGGGGGTTCGTGATCATCTAAAGTGCCGTAATTATCGGTCAAATGAAGGTGTGTGGTTCTTTCGGCTAATTTGTCAACATACTCATTAAAGCTGTGTTTGCGGTCCAGATATGCATAGCCGGTATCGAGACAGTAATGTATAGAATCAAATTTTTCGCCCACCTGCAGAAGCGCGGGAAGAGAGCCGGTCTCAAGACAGAGCAATACCCCGTTTTTAGCGGCAATTTCGACAACCTCGCCCGTAAAACCCCAATCTGCTATACCCAGGTCCTGGGATATGCACAAGCTTCGCAGGTCCGCCACAATACAGGCGCCGAGCATCTTGGCACACTCGATTTGCTCGGCCCACTCCTTGATAGTCGGGCCGTCGTTGCGGGAGTTCATCGAGACCAGCATACCTTTTGTGGCTTCGGCGAGGCGGGTCCAGTTACGCCGGGCGTATCTGCAGTCATTATCGCCCTTCCGCGTCGGCCATAATTCTACACCAAATCCGAGAGATTTTAGATATTCGCACTCCTGTTCAAAGGACAGGTGCGTCTCCCGCCACCAAAAGACCATTGTCGATACGACGTATCTCATACGCATGGATTCTGTCTCCAGCCATCCCCAACAACACCTCCCTGCATTATATACACTGTCCCCCGTACTACGTGTTCATACTCTATTGGATTTCTCGGCTGAAAATGTATTGAGCTTGAATTTTGGGTTAAAAAAGGGTGTTTCAATACGACAATTCAGCGTTATACAGGGATTATAAGACGTTCTTTATAGCCGATATTTCGATAGGTTGGAAGCGGTGTGAGCAGGCTTAGATAGAATATATATACTTAGACACAGAGAGATATAACCTATAATAATCCGGTATATTATCGAAGAATACCATATAGGTATCGGCACGTGCAGGAATAAGAAGGATGTTATATGTCGGCTTTCTGTAAATGGTGTTTCTGCCCTGCCGGTTCCTTTGCCAAGTCTGGGTCGGGCGGCTTGCGCCGCCACGCTTTTGTTGAAAAACTGCAGATTGTGCCGCCACGCTTTTGTTGAAAAACTGTGGATTGTGCCAATGCGCTTTTGTTGAAAAACAAATGCATTTGTACCGTCAAGCTTTTACAAAAAAACAAACTCCTTTGTATGCAGTACTTTTAACTTCGGTTTAATCATAATAACCGAGGGATTTTAGTTTTCGTTTCAGTTCTTCCTGTTCGGTCTCTGTTTCTGCCCCATCGGCCGGCCCGGCTGTTCTTTGGGACGGCTTTTCGTCCGCACCAGGATGGGTAAATTCAATTTTCGTGCTCGGTTTTTCGGTATCTGTATCTTTTTGTCCTTTTTCAATGATTAGCCAGGGAACTTCGATAAGCGTAGGATTCAGCGAGCCGTAGGGATGGGCGTAGAGGCGGTTTTCGCCTAATAGTTCACCGTGGTCAGCAGTGATTACGATTCGGCCGGTCAGGTGTTTCAATAATACGGCGACCTGTGCGAGTGTGCGGTCGAGCGTGGCTTCGTAGGCCTTCGGAAGCATTTTTCGGCCGTATTTTCTTCTGGCTGCATCCATCGCACAACCGGGAGGCATAAGCAACAGTTGTCTTAGTATCCATTCAGGATAATTAGTCAGGATGTTGGTGTTTTTGAAGAGTTTGAGCAGGTTCTTCAGAAGCCATTTTTTCAGGGCTGAAGATTTGCCGTATTTGTCCGAACCTGCGAGCCTCTTGGGCGCATGTATATCACCGGTATCGTATCCGTGCGGCTCGATTTCGGGCATCAGATACGGTGCGTGAGGCTGAAGATAATGAATAATAAATCTTTTGCCCGGGTTATCTTTGATTATCTCGACAGCGGCCTTTGTTAAGGTTTCAGGCAGGACGGTTCCTGTTTCGCTGTCCCAGCCGGTCTTCCAGATTTCGTGGACCTTGTGGAAATGTTCGGAGGCAAGGTAACCATAGACGGGCAGATTCGCGGATATCTGTGGATTGGCGGAGATGTAAACAACATCATCGTAATAATCCGGAAAGGATTTATCCCGCCATTCGTTGGTACAGGAGCCGATGGATGTCTTTTTCATCAATCGTCCGTCGAAGTATTTGCGGTGGAGCCGGTCGAAATAATCATACCGACAGGCATCGAGGATTATCAGGCAATCCCACTGCTCGCTCATTATGTCGGTTCTATCCATTTTTGCTCACAACTTTTACGAACCCCATCTTCGGAACCACAAACTTGCGGTTTGTGGCAAGTCTTCTGTTGACGGTATCGATGATTTCCATATCAACAGCTTCGTCGAGCGATTTTAGCATAACTTTCTGGTCTTTGTCAGTGGGATTTATGATAAAAGCCTTTATGTTTTCGCCTGCTGCGGGGGCGGATATAATCACATCTTCATTATCGATGCGCAACGTCAAAGAAGTGTTGGTGATAAATGGATCGGCCAGGATGTTGACCGGCACGGCGGAATTTTCTTTTTGAAAACGAGACAAAAACCAGGGCAAAAGCGGCAGATACTGCTGGTCCACTATATCAGAGTACAGGATGAGGATATCGAGAAAGAGAATTGCCTTTGGCTCCCGCCTGAGGACGTAGTCGGCCAGGCCGCTGTCAACAGTGTATTTGACGCTTTTTGTGATAATTTTCCGGAGCCAGTCCGCCCTTGTCAGCTTGCAGAGTATCAAAATATCTTCGAGATTCCTGAAATGGTAGAAGTCGGACAGCGCCGAGTAAGTCAGGTCCCTTTCAATAAAGCCGTTGGGTATAACGAGCCGGGGAAATTTTTTCTTCAGAAACGGCAACAGATGTCTCATGAGGATGAGGGTCCAGACTTTGTTCAGCTTTTTTGCAAGTTTATTTTCCGTTTTTGTGCAGCGCCTGATAAGTAAGTCTCTGGTCCCGTACACGCTGTAGAACAACAAATCGGCCGGTTTTGCGCCCAGCACCTGTTTCAGCGCATTAAGCCCCTTTTCAAAACAAGTACCGTATTGCCCGGCAGGAGCAATCCCGTTAAGTCTGTCAAGAGCGATTAGGGTTGTAATATGCGAATTAAGGCAAAGTGTGTTTGAGTCCGATTTACCGAAGGCGCCGGATGGAAAAATTTTGTAGAAAAGGCCCGAATCGGACATGTTGGTTTCAAGGGTGTCGTGGAGGAACCAGATTTTGTCATCGGATAAATTGTCGGCGATGGAAATGAGAAAGTTCATGGCGTCTTTTGCTTTCTGCAAAAAGACCTCACGCCCGGTTCGCTGGTAGTATGACAGCAGGATATGTATGCCCGCAATCTGATGAACGGTATGTGTTTCAGATATATCCGTCCAGACACCGTGGCGCCAACGATTGTCGGCAGGCAGGCTTAACATAAGTGAATATGCAAGCAAGTCGCGCAGGACAGAATATATCTGTTTATCTGTTTGGTTGCCGAGATAATCCAGATAATAATAGAGCACAAAAGCTACGTTCTGGGACTCGAAACCCTTTCTATAGACCCGATGTGCGGTGCTGAAAATCTTTGTTCCTATGAAGTAGTCCCAGACATCATTTACTCCCTCGTAACAAAACCAGTCGGACCGGATAACTTTTCTGAGTTCAACAGGTCGCAAATTAAGCAGTTCCCTGCTGAATGACTCAACATTTTTTGTGAAGATTACGATAGCAAATTCGAGCCTGTGTCCGGCATTACCTTTAACTGTCAGGCAATACCGGCCGTTGCTTATCTTCGTTTCAAAAGGAACCATTCTTGCATGTTCGATTCGCCCGCTATCGTCGTATATTCTTTCGGCGGGGTCTTTGGGTATCCAGCAGAAATAGTGTTCCCGACCGAAGTTTATGATTTTTCCCAAAGAGCGATAAATTTCCTCGGCCGGGTCGAAAACAAAGTTCAGCTCCGACTCTTCTAAGAGATTTGCCGAAATATGACAGCAACTTACGCCGGATTCTTCAATACTGTCTATTATAATGTCAAGGCGGGCGGATGGGCAGGCTTTTATATCTGCGGTTTCTCTCCTGAAGTATTCATCTTCATAAACCATCCGACGGTCGCAGCGCGCCTGCGCCCCCAGCAGTTCACCAATGTTTATGTATTGAGCTTGGGGCATTTAATTGAGTCCCTTTCGTATATCACGAAAAAGTGCAATAACGTTATACTCCGGGCGGAACAAGCCGGCCAATAAGATTAAAATAATATAGACGGACCCGCCGAGGCACACGAGAAAACCTAAGGATACCAGGCCTATCGTGTCAAACGACCTTTTCGCTGCAAAGACACAAAGCATCATAATTAATGTTGCTCCTATCGGCAAGCAAAGCAGTACGGCGACGTTTTTGAATTTTGCTCCGATAAGCTTTTCAAGGCAGTAAAAGGCAAAAGGCTGAGAAGATAAAGACGCCGCCAGGACGGAAAGTGAAGTGCCTGTCATGCCGAGTTTTTTGGTCATTGGATATATGGTAAGCGCCAGGACTATAAACCTGATGCACGATAACTTCAGGATGATGTCGGGTCTGCCGAGGGCCCTGAAGGCCGGTGCTCTTTGAAAACACTTCAGCAGCCCGAGGACACAAAGTATCTGCATAGCCGGCACCATGGGCAGCCACTGCTCGCCCAGGACCAGATGTGTGAATTCGTATGCGCAAACTATTATACCGCCGGCAATAGGGAACACGACTAAACTTACAACCTGAATTGTTTTGAAGTAGCCGGCCCTTAGCTTGTCCATATTGTCCTGCAGCTTTGAGTAGGCGCTGAATGCGACCTGGGCTATCATGTCGCTGATTTCTGTGGCGGTCATATTGGAGATACGATAGGCGTATCGATAAAGGCCGAGAGTTTCCTTGCCTAACATCTTGGCCAGCACGAGGTCATCGCCCTGAAGGATAAAGAATTGCAATATTGAAGAACCCATTATGTGTCTTCCGAATTTCCAAAGTTCGAGCGCTTTTTTCGTATCTATCGCAAACCTGGGCCGGTATGGGTGCATGAGGTAGCTTGCTGAGAGCCTCACACAGCTTGAAGCCAGTTTTCCCGCCACGAGTGCCCACACGCTTTTGTATATTACAGCGAAGCTTACAGCAAAGACGGTGTCTGCAAAAGTCGCGCTGGTGTGGAACAAGAATTCCTTCTTAAAGACCAGTTCTTTGCGGAAGTAAGTAACGCCGATATTATTAAGCGCATCCAACAGAACAGTTAAAGAAATGACACGAACAATATTTACCGTTTGGGCTTCATCAAAGAAAACCGCCGCATAAGGAGCCGACAGGTACAGGATTATAACAAGTAAAACAGCCCGAATGACGCCCATTGTCCATGCAGTGTCAAGATAACTTTTTATGTCATCTTTTCTCTGGATAAGGGCGGCGTCGAAGCCGACCTGTGTAAAGCTGTTGAGGATTGCCAGCATTAGCAATGCTATGCCCAGCAGGCCGACATACTCCGGGCCCAGAAGACGGGCTATGACTACAAGTTTTGCGAAGACCAGCAGAATTGTTGCCAGCCTGAGCATGAGGACCCAGACGCCGCCTTTTACAGCAAGGGCGAAGATGTCTGTGTTGGGCTTCTGGTTATTTGCCTTATTAGAGGCTATTTCCTGCATTTAGTCTTATTCACCAGTATCTGAAGTCATTTGCCGAATCCTTGAAGCACTGTTTTGCAAAGGGGCCGGATTAGTGTCAAAGTATAAGGATTCGAGCAGAACGAGTCAACTTTCAGCCCAAATAGAAATTGTTTTTGGTCTTGGTTTGTGGTAGGGTTAAAGGGGTGCATTCGGACGTTATTGCAGGGTCAAGGAACTAAGTAATGGGGAAAACATTAACATATAAGATACTCGAGAAGCATTTGGCTGCCGGCGAGCTTGTCGCCGGTGAGCCGATTGGGATTCGTATAGACCAGACGCTCACACAGGATGCAACGGGAACGACTGCGTTTTTGCTGTTTGAATCGATGGGCGTGCGCCGGGTAAAAACGGAGCTTTCCGTTAGTTATGTTGACCACAATATGAGCCAGTTCGGCCCGGAGAACCACAACGACCATTTGTATCTCCAGACGGCGGCAGCCAGGGCGGGTGCTTATCACTCGCGCCCCGGAAACGGAATATGCCATCAGGTCCATCTCGAACGGTTCGCAAGGCCCGGCGCGACCCTGCTCGGCAGCGATTCACATACCCCCACGTGCGGTGGTATGGGGATGCTTGCTATCGGAGCGGGCGGGATGGATGTGGCGGCGGCGATGGCCGGGGGCGTGTTTTACCTTACCTGTCCTAAAGTTTTGGGAGTGAAACTTAAAGGCAAACTGAAAGACTGGGTGGCAGGCAAAGATGTGATTTTCAAGCTGCTTGGTATCCTTTCAACAAAGGGAAACGTAGGTTGGGTGGTGGAGTATTTCGGCGAAGGTGCAGGGAGTCTAACCGTGCCGCAGCGGGCAACTATTACCAATATGGGCGCCGAGCTTGGTGTTACAACGAGTATGTTTGCCTCTGACGAACAGACAAAATGGTTCCTGGGTGCCGAGGGGCGCGAGGATGTTTACGAGTATTTAACCGCCGACGAAGGCGCCGAGTATGACCGTGTCATAGAAATCGACCTTTCGGCCCTGGAGCCTTTGGCGGCGTGCCCGTCTTCACCGGATAATATAAGTCCCGTGAGCGAGATAGCCGGGCTGCAAGTCGCCCAGGTTATCATCGGCAGTTGTACAAATTCCAGTTATGCCGATTTGATGATGGCCGCAGAGGTACTAAAAGGCAGGCGGACGGACCCGATGGTGGAGTTTGCAGTCGCTTGCGGGAGCAGAGGTGTGCTGAATATGCTGGCAAAGAACGGCGCCCTTTCGGATATTATCTCGGCCGGTGCGAGAGTTCTGGAAAGCGGGTGCGGCCCTTGTATCGGACAGGGTTTCTCGCCTGCCGAGGGTGTGGTGAGCCTGCGGACGTTTAACAGAAATTTTTCCGGCAGAAGCGGCACAAGAGACGACCAGGTGTATTTAGTCAGCCCCGAAACGGCGGTGGCATCGGCGATTATGGGCCGAATAACCGACCCGAGAATGCTTAAAACCGTGATGGGCGTAAAGTACCCGAAGATTGAGCTGCCGCGCCGGTTCCTGGTTGACGACGGCATGATAGTCAAGCCTCTCACCGAGGCCGAGGCCGCTAAAACCAAAGTGATTCGCGGCTCGACTATCGTGGTGCCCCAAAAGCCGTCCCGATTGACCGATAAACTTACCGGCAGGATATTGCTCAAATGCGCCGACAAGGTAACAACGGACCATATTATGCCGGCAGGCGCGTTTCTGAAATACCGCTCGAATGTGCCTGAATATGCGAAGGTGGTATTTGACTGCTTCAATGAGCCGGAAAAACCCACGTTTGCCGACCGGGCACTTGCGCTCAAGGCCGAAGGAATCGCCGGGATAGTAGTGGCCGGCGAAAGTTACGGGCAAGGCTCCAGCAGAGAGCACGCGGCGCTTTGCCCGATGTACCTCGGAGTCAGGGCGGTTATCGCAAAGAGTATCGAGCGGATTCATAAGGCGAATCTGATTAATTTTGCTATTGTACCGCTGGAATTCGCCGATGTTGACGATTACGACAGAATCGCAGCAGGTGACGAGCTTGAGATAGACAATCTTTTGGAAGGTATTGAAAAAGCTGACCAGGTATTGGTCAAGGACAGGACAAGCGGTTTCGATTTTGCCGCAAAGCTGACACTTCCCCGACGTGCCAGAGATATACTGTTAGCCGGGGGTATGCTCAACTTTATCGGTTCGGAGGTCGGAAAAGATGACCGTCGGTGAGAGGATTATAACTGTATTCGGCACAGGCAAAGCCGGGCCGGGTGACGAAGTGTTTCAACTTGCTTACGAGGTGGGTAATGTCCTGGCACGGAGGGGATTTGTCGTGGCAAACGGCGGATACGGCGGGACAATGTCGGCAGCGGCAAAAGGGGCGAGGCAGGTCGGCGGTGAGGTTGTCGGCGTAACATGCACAGCCTTTGGGCGGGGCGGGGCAAATGAATATGTAACGAAGGAAATTTTAACCGAGTCCTTAGACGAGCGGTTAGAGAAGCTGGTCGAACTTGGCGATGCATACGTGGTATTGGCTGGCGGGACGGGGACTCTGCTTGAATTGGCATACGTGTGGGAGTTTAAGAACAAGGGCTTTTTATCAGCGGACAGACCGATTATAATAGTGGGCCGGTTCTGGAAGTCTCTTTTAGAGTTGATTGACACGATGGACCCGGACAGCAGCAGATGCCTGGAAGTTGTCCCAGGCGCGACAGAGGTAGTGGAAATTTTGGCTGGAAGGGCAAATGAGAGCTGAAACAGCGGTTATCCTGATACTGAGCCTTACCGGGGGTATGAGAGCCTTCGGCGCAGAAGAAACTACTCAGGCCCGGGACGCAAAGACATTTGGTTTTATCAGAGAAGGTTTTGTGCTCGATGGTGTTGAAGGCACGGTTACCCGGTCCCCGGCAGGCGACAGGTGGCTCTTTGCCGCCGACGATGATATAAGCGACGGCAGGGGCGTTATCAAAGCGGGCTGCAAGACTGAGCTTTTACCTTCGGGGACTCTTGAAAAAATTGAAGCGCAGATTAACCGGGGCCGGGCGAGCACCGATGTCAGATTGTGGGCGATTTTTACAAGGTACAGTAACAGGCACCGTCTCGGAGGCACCGGGCGGGATAAACCTTCGGACGATAAAGAATTCTTCGACAGAAATTTTCTGTTTGTGTGGTACTTTATTCCAATGAGTGCCGCCGAGAGCAGGCCGGATGAAATCGAGGATGAGACAGAAGACCAGCGCAAGGCCGAAGCAACAGATGAAGAAGATTCGATAATACCTGATGATGTGATGGCGATGCTCAAACCCAAGCGGATGGTGAATCTTGCAAGGCTGAAGAAGCTGGATATCGAAGGGGATATGATGCTGGCCGACCGGACCGGCTTTATTGTTTCAGATGAAACAGGCAGGTCTTTTAAGCTTGACGGTCTCGGCAGGAACGTCGAAGATGTTTCATTTCGACTTTTAGAGTCTGAGGTACTGGAGCGGGTTGAGGCGGATTTGGCCTACTCACCTTATCGGCAAAGGTACCGCGCAGCCGGCAGAATAACAAAATACAATGGCGGGTTCTATATGCTTCTGCAGCGGGCGGTAAGAACATACAGCCACGGAAACTTTGCAAGATAAAGGAGTTATCTTGAGCCGCAGATTCGACCAAATACTAATCTCTCACAAACAAACTGACTTTGTCAAGAGATTGAGAGATTTACGTTTTGCAATAGTTCATGCAACAAGATTTAAGCTGTATTCAAAAGACCACCAAGCCCTGCAGCGGATTATGCAGGATGTTTTTGAAAAGAAAGATGCAGCATTAGCTGAATACACTTCGAAATTTGATGGTGTACTTCTTAAACCCGAGCAATTCCGGGTGGACGTATCAGAATTAGAAAAAGCTCACAAGCAGATTGACCAGGCTCTTTTGGCTTCTGCTCGTAGGGCAATTGACAATGTAAGAGAGTACCAGGAAAAAATCTTCATCGGCAAAAGCATTTCCGGTAAGGTCAAGTACACTCCCATCAAGCGAGTCGGTATTTGTGTGCCGGGCGCATCAGCCCCGCTTCCCTCTACTGTAATAATGACTGCGGTCCCTGCACAGGTCGCGGGCGTTGAAGAAATCGTAGTGGTTTCTCCTCCGCGGTATAATGGAACTATTCATCCAGTGATTCTTGCAATTTGTCATGAACTTGGAATTAAGGAGGTTTATCGTATCGGCGGAGCCCAGGCGGTGGCCGCACTTGCGCAGGGTACCGACACAATTAAAAAAGTTTATAAAATTGTCGGCCCGGGGAACCGGTGGGTTTCAATGGCAAAACGAGAAGTACTTGGGTTGGTTGATATTGATTCGGTTGCAGGGCCGAGCGAGGTCTTGATAATAGCCGACGACAGAGCAAATCCCGCATTTCTGGCTGCTGATATGCTTAGCCAGGCAGAGCATGACCCGGGAAGTGCGATTTTATTTACGGATTCGGAAAATCTCGCTGAAAAAGTCTGTTACGAGCTTGAAAAACAAGTCGCCCAGTTAGACCGTGCGGAAGGAACGGCACGCTGCCTGAAAGAATTTAGCGGGATTTTTATATTTGAGAATTTAGATGATGCCGCTTTTTGGGCAGATGATTTTGCAGCCGAGCATCTACAGATTCAGTGCGGCAAAAAGAGCAGGGAAATAGCAGACAAAATAGAAAATGCCGGTGCGATATTTATCGGCGCCTATTCGCCGGTTGCTGTTGGAGATTATTGGGCGGGGCCCAGTCATACGTTGCCGACAGGGATGACTGCAAAGTTTTTTAGTGCCCTAAGCGCAAATGATTTTGTCAAGTCCACGAGCATTATCGAGTACAGCAGGGAGCAGTTGGAAGCCGGTTCCGATGATATTATTCGCCTGGCGATGGTTGAGGGTCTTGACGCACACGCAAAAAGCGTTCAAATCCGCTGTGAGAAATAGCGACACTTTGCAGCGTAGGTTAAGAGAAAAAAATATACCCGGATGAGCATGCGCTTTCAAAGATGACCGATTAAAAACCGTTGTTGTAGTACTCCCGGTGGCCGTCATCGCTGTCATAGCTAACGGGTTGTGCAACGGTCTCGGTGATTTGAATCCGCTGAATGCTCTCTGCGCATCTGGTTGTGCTGTCGATCGTCACCAGAACCGCACTCATTCGGACGTCGCCGGTAGCTATCTCAAACGGATACGGCATTTGCGTTCTAAACGCCTTTATTACACTCTCGACTTTTCTGCCCAAAACCGAATCATGCGCCCCCGTCATTCCCACGTCAGTAATGTATGCGGTACCTTTGGGCAGGATTTTCTCATCCGCCGTGGTTATGTGTGTATGCGAACCGAAGACACAACTGACCTTACCGTCGAGATAGTAACCCATCGCGACCTTTTCACTGGTCGCCTCGGCATGCATATCAACCACGATTATATCCGCCTGTCGCTGCAGCCGGCCTAATATATCGTCGATTTTAGCGTATGGACAATCAGCAGGTTTCATAAACATCCGACCGATGAGCGCCACGACACCTACAACCGCGCCTTTATGCGTCTGATACAGTGCAAAATCCTTCCCCGCCGCCTGTGGTGACAAGTTGGCCGGGCGAACGATGTTGTTCGCCGACTCCAGAATCGGGATGATTTCCTTCTTGCGGTACGTATGGTCGCCAAGTGTAATAAGGTCGGCACCGTACTTAAGCAGCTTGTCGTAAATCTGTGTAGTAAGCCCGGACCCCCCCGCCGCGTTTTCCGCATTGACCACCACACAGTCAATATTATTGTCCCTTACCACCCCGGACAACCTCTGCGAGAGGATATGCCTTCCGGGCCGACCCACGACATCGCCAACACAAAGAATGTTTACCTTCATATCAAAATCCCAATCCGCCGCCGAACAAGACGGATACAGAAATAAACAGAAAATGGTAAATAGTCAACAGTCAATTCTCAGCGGGCATATTCCACGCAACGAAGCTCACGAAGCAAAGTTACTTTAATCTCCCCGGGATACGTCATTTGTTCCTCAATCTTTTTTGCGATGTCGCGGGCAATCTTCACGGCGGACTCATCGTCAACATTCTCGGCGTCAACGATAACTCGAACCTCTCGACCGGCCTGAATCGCATAGCAGTTCTCAACACCTTTGAAACCACTTGAAATTTCCTCCAGCTTTTCAAGCCTTTTGATATACCTTTCCAGCGTTTCCCGTCTTGCACCCGGACGAGAGGCGCTGATGGCGTCAGCGGCAGCCACCAGAGGCGTATATGGATTGTCGGCGGGGATATCCCCGTGGTGGCCTTCAACCGCATTCAATATCACAGGCGACTCCCTGAAACGCTTCAGATAATTCGCACCGATTGTGGGGTGTCCTCCTTCCATCTCGCGATCCATAGCCTTGCCGATGTCGTGCAGAAATCCCGCTCTCCTGGCTATAGTACCGTCAAGATTCAGTTCGTCGGCCATCACCTGCGTCAGAAACGCCACCTCTATACTGTGCCTAAGAACATTTTGTCCATAGCTCGTCCTGTAGTGCAGAGAGCCCATCCGCGACAGAATCTTGTTGTTAAGACCCCGAACGTCCACCTCAACCGCCGCTTCCTTGCCCAGCCGCAGGACCTTCTGGTTGACGTCCTTTTTGGTCTGAGCCACTAATTCTTCAATTCGACTCGGATGAATCCGGCCGTCCTGAATAAGCCTCTCCATGCTTTGCCTTGCTACTTCGCGTCTTATGGGGTTGAATCCACTGACAACGATTACACCCGGTGTATCATCCACAATCACATCAACACCGGTGGCCTTCTCAAACGCCCGGATATTCCTGCCTTCTCTGCCGATAATTCTGCCTTTCATCTCGTCGTTGGGAATATCCACGGTCGAAACACTCGCCTCGCACGTCTGCTCCGCGGCGTATCGCTGAATAGCTGTGTTAATAATCTCTCTGCTTTTTACCTCCGCTTTCTCCTCGGCCTCTGCAACCTTGCGCTGAATCACCGCGTTCATTTCGTGTTCACACTCGTCCTCAAGCCGGGATAGCAGAAGCTCTTTAGCGGTCTCAATATCCATTGAAGCAATCTTCAGCAACTGGTTCTTCTGCTGTGCTATCAGGTTCGAAAGCTGTTTGTTTCTTGCATCATAACTTTGTTTCTTCCGGTCCAGCTCATGCTCGGTTTCCCGCAACTGTTTCTCACGCTGACCAAGTTGTTCGCTCTGACGGTCCAGGACGTCTTCACGTTTACTGAGTCTTTTTTCCTGACCACGAAGCTGGGACCGTGTCTGATTCACCTCGGCGGCAAACTCCTCTTTCTTCTTAATTAGCTCCTCTGCCACCTCCATTTGAGCCGACTTGACAATGCTTTCCGCCTGGTGCTTGGCGCTGTCTATGCGTCTTTCCAACTCATCTTCGGCGCTCTTTACCTTTCGCCTGAAGATAAGCTGCTGCGTCAAAACCGCAATCGCCCCCCCCGAGATAACACCTAAAATCCCTATGAATATTGCATCAATTTGTTCCGGTATGTTCATCGTTCTTACCTTTCCGTTACGTACCCCTAATCAGTTAATCAATATACTCATTCGGCGTCTGCGCGAATTCGAGGTCCGCTCGCGCTGTTGGCAGGAAAAGCTAACAAAGAAATGTAATATGGTAGATGTAGTCTATCTTAAAAAAAAGCGTTAACGACACGGCGCACTATTAAACCATAGAAGGCTTAGTCTTCTTCGTATCGATGAATTTCGTTTTCTTGACAAGCCCGTCAAGCTTACTCTCCACAACAAGCCCATCCGTTCCTTGGCCGGGCAAACGCCTTTATACACAGATTTCCAAATCACCATACTCACCGACACTTCGGAAAATCCGGACTCGGCAAAGTTATTTAACTCTATCTGACAAAATGCCTTTCGCCCTTTCCTTATGCTGCCGGTGTTCTTATAGCTTTGCTACCAGTTCAAGCCTTTCAAAGATGCCTTTATTTTTATTACACAATATTACAAAACAGCGCGAAAAAAACACTACTCCATTCACGAGAACGCTCGCGCTTCAGACCCGTATATATTGGGCCTCAAACTTTATCATACAATATTTTACGTTTCAGTCAAGGTAAAAAAGCAGCCAAAGCCTTATTTTTCATAAATTGAGTGCTTTTGCTCTCGGCTTTAAAGTGCGGAGGTTTCACAATCTCAAGCCGGGGAAGTTCTCATTTTCTCAGCCTGATTAGACCTGTCAGACGCTTTATGCAGAACTAAAAACCGTCAACCGGCGATTTATTATGGGACCTGCAGATACTGGCGCCTCGCCTGCAACGAAAAAAAATACATTTTTGCCAAATCTAACTGAAATCGCCCCCCAATTGCGCCGAATAAAGCTACGCAGGAAGAACCGGACAGAGGTGTTGATGCGGATACTTTTGCCGGTCTAAGCCCGCAAGATTATGTTTTTCGTCCGCTTTGCGACGTCGGGATATGGGTGTTTCGATATGCAAAAAAGAAAAGACGTTTTAACGACCGGACAGGTCGCTCAGATATGTAAGGTAGCGCCTCGCACAGTTACTAAATGGTTCGACTCCGGCCAGTTAAAGGGCTACCGCATACCAGGCTCGAGAGACAGAAGAATCCCCACCAGCGAACTGATTCGTTTTATGAAGGCTCACAATATCCCTACCGATGCGGTCGAAGTCGGAAAGATGCGAATCCTCGTTATCGACAGCGACTGGGAAGCCGCCGAAAATCTTGCCAAAGCGCTTCAGACCAAGAGTAATTACGAATTACAGACCGCACATAACGGTTTTGACGCCGGCCTGATTGCACAAAAGCTCGTTCCGCATGTCATCATAATAAATCTTATGGCCAGCGACATCGACGCCACTCAGGTCTGTAAATACGTCAGGACCAATGAAGACCTGGGCGGCACAAAGGTTGTCGCCATGGCCAACAAGCTAAGCGAAGGCGAAATCGAAGCACTCCATCAAAAAGGCTTCGATGCGGTCATCACAGATCCCGCCGACATCTATAAAATCATCGGAACCATCGAAGAAGTTACCGCCATCATTT
This sequence comes from Planctomycetota bacterium, assembly GCA_013349435.1. Classification (GTDB taxonomy): domain Bacteria; phylum Planctomycetota; class Phycisphaerae; order Sedimentisphaerales; family Anaerohalosphaeraceae; genus QNBT01. The sequence continues at coordinate 45,007 of DUZQ01000004.1, forward strand.
ACTGAAAACCGATTTGGTAATTGGTTATAGAAACAATTGTCAATCGCAGCCAAAAAACATATAATCTTCATTTGCCGAACTAAACAAGTTACGTGTGCCTTTGTTTTACCCTTTGTTACTGGGCTGTGGAATGAAAATTAAAAGCCGGGTCATCTACTTAACCGTTATAACCGTCGCGATGTGCATAATCACCGGTTGCAAAGCATCACCTGCTTCACCAACAGCCTTCATTCAGAACCATCAGATAATGACCGAAGACGGAAAATCACCGTTTCATCGTGTCTGGTACGACCCAAACACCAGTTGGGAGGGATACAATCGGATATTAATTAAGCCGGTAAGTACCTCTTACATCATCAAAGCCGGATGGTGGCAAGGTATCACTTTCGCGGTTGACCGTAAGAAAGATTCGAAGCGAATAGCAGATTATATGTGGACCAGGCTTTGCGGAGCCTTTGAATCAGACCCTGACGAGCGTTTTAAACCGGCCTATATGCCCGGCCCGCATACGCTTATACTGGAGACGGCCCTGGTCGAACTTGTTCCCACCAAGGTCTGGCTAAATGCAGTCGGCACGGTCTTTGCATTAAGCATTGATTACGGCTCTGTAGCTATGGAAACGAGGATCCGGGACGGAATAACCGGCAAAGTCATCGCAACTTTTGCCGACCGTGAGCACGGCAAGGCTTCATTGATAAGCGTTGCCAATCTGACATGGTACTCGCACGCCAGACATATAATCGACGACTGGGCGCAGCAGATAGTGCAGGTACTAAAAACCGGCGGCTCAGAACCCGTCCCCGACTCGCCGGCCTTTACCCTCCAGCCGTGGTGAGATTTGATGAACTTTGCGAGTTGTCATCGCGAGGCCGGCGAAGTCCGGCATATCCCGATACATCGGAATACGCCGAACGAAGAATCTCGACCGTTCGACTACTGTCATTCCAAACCCATTCGGCTTTGCTCAGGGCAGGCTTGATTTGGAATCCATTCTCGCACCAAAGGTCGTGGATTCCAGCTCCCTGCCCCTGCCTCCGCAGGGGTGACATTCCTCCGCAGGGGCAGCATTCCTTCGCAGGGACAAGCTTAGCTGGAATGACAATTATACGCACCAGATTCTTCACCCCGCTTCGCTCCGTTCAGAATGACAGGGGCTACGTCTGTCGCTCCGTTCAGAATGACAGGGTGTTATGTCATTCTGAGCGCCCACATGTCATTCTGAGCGCAGCGAAGAATCTCAATTCAATATAAAATCTAAAATCTACAATGCTTGTGGCCGCGCACCCGTCGAGCCGCGGTCTCGCCGCGGCTGAAGTGGGCGAATTAATAGGCAGGATAATGTATCTATCCGCCAGCTCGTCCGTCCACCATCCACCGTCCACCGAAGGCGGATTCCACATTTTTGCATTCTCAAACTGGCCATCGGTCAGTTTGAGTAAATTAAATATATGGCGGTTTTTGGGCCTTTTTTTGATGTAAGGCCTTTTTGGGACTGTAGTTATGAAGAATGTTATGTTTTTTCAAGAACGGCAGTTTATCGGAGGCTTTTCCCGGCGATTAATCCGAACAGGCTGTATTTGAGGGCTGAAATCGGCCAAATTTGGCTACAAAACGGCTCTTATCTTCAGAAATAAATTTTTTATAAAAGTTGACACTTTGTCGATTTAGGTTATAATTATTTGTGTTGAAGTGGTTTTAACGTTAGTGTGAGGGTGTTCAAATGCGTTATAAAGGATTTTTCAGCCGTGCATACGCATAGCTGCCAAGGGTGGTTTGCGGCTGCACATTTGCGTCAGGACCGGCGCAAGAGTGTGTATGAATACTTTCAGGGAACCTGTGGACGAAGCGTGCATCGCGGGAGGGCAATGGTAATGCCCTGATAAGCGATAAAGTTTGTTTGGTTTCAAGGGGCGATATACGCCCTGCGAATACTGGTTTTAGTACGACAAGTCCAAGTGGGAACCTGAAGGTTTCCACTTTTTTGTTGTTGCAGTAGGAAAGATCGATAATGAGTCAGGAACTGTTGAGAATAGTTGAGAATATCGCCCGGGACAAGAATATAGACAAAGAATCGATATTCCAGGATCTGGAGGCGGCGATGGCGTCTGCTACGAGAAAACACTTCGGCAATCCTGATATCGAGGTTGCAGTGAACATTGACCGGGGTACGGGCGAAATCAGCGTCTATAAGGACGAGGCTCAAATTGATATACGTCAGCTTGGACGCATCCCCGCTCAGACAGCCAAGCAGGTAATGATCCAGAAGATCCGTGCGGATGAGCGGGACAGTATTTTCGCCGACTTTGTCCAGAGAAAGGGTGAAATTGTCAACGGCATAGCCGGGCGCTATGAAAGCGGAACTCTTGTTGTGACGCTTGACAATCGGGCAGAGGGCTTCATGCCGAAGACCGAGCAGATAAGCGGCGAGGTTAATCATCCGGGTGAGCGAATTCGGTGCCTGATTCTCAATGTTCGCGAGGCCTCGAGTCAGGTAAAGATAATACTTTCCCGAACTCACCCAGATTTTATCAAGAGGCTTTTTGAACTGGAGGTTCCGGAGGTGGCCGAAGGCATTATCGAGATAAAGTCTCTTGCCCGGGAGGCTGGTTACCGTACCAAGATAGCCGTGCTGTCGCATGACGACAAGGTTGATGCGGTCGGTGCCTGCGTTGGAGTAAGAGGCAGCAGAATAAGAAGCATTGTAGATGAGTTGGGAGGCGAGAAGATAGATATAGTCAGATGGAGCGACTCGTCTCAGGTTCTGATTTCAAATGCGCTGATGCCGGCAAAGGCCAGCGAGATAGCCCTTTGCTTCGAGCTTGGTCGGGCTACGGTGGTGGTCAGCGAGGACCAGCTCAGCCTTGCTATAGGAAAGCACGGTCAAAACGTACGCCTTGCGGCGAGGCTGACGGGTTGGGATATCGACATTTTAACACCTGTAGAATACAACAAGGAAGTGGATAGCCTGTCATCCAGTTTAAAGAACATCGAAGAAGTTGACGATACTTTCGTTGACAAACTACTGGCATTGGGGATTGTTAGCGTACTGGATCTGGAAGAAGTTGGCACCGAGCCTTTGGTTAAGGAACTTGAACTTGATGAGGAATTGGCACGGAAGATAGTTGCCGCAGCGAGCGAAGAGGCCAGGAAGATGGCTTCGGAGAAGAGCAGGAAGCAGGCTGAGGACATCATGGCGCAAGAGCAACAGGAGCAGGAGGTTCTCGAATCTGATGAAACATCTGAGGAGGGACAGTGAATTTTTCGTGTTTAACGTGATGAATTTATTGGAGTTTAGGAAAAACTGGTTTGCCTAAGAGCACGACAAGAGTCCATTTGTTAGCCAAGGAATTGGGCGTAAAGAGCAAGTCGATTGTCGAAAAGTGCCAGGCTGAAGGTCTGGACGTTAAGAACCACATGTCCACAATTTCTGCGGGGCTTGCCGCGACCATACGCGAGTGGTTCAGTGAAGGTGAGCATGCTACCACGGTCGAGAGGGCCGAGAAGGTCGACCTGAAAAAGGTTCGTGTTCGCAAGAAGCGCAAAAAGGCAGTGAAGAAAGACGAAACCGCCACCCGGGTCGAGACGACTACGGAGCCTTTGGCTGTCGCCGAAGGACAGGCCGAAACGGTGGCTGAGCCGGCCAAGGCGAAGGCTAAGCCCAAGGCCAAGGCCAAGGCGAAGGCTAAACCCAAGGCCAAGGCGAAGGCTAAACCCAAGGCCAAGGCGAAGGCTAAGCCCAAGGCCAAAGCTAAGGATAAAACCAAGGTTGAGCCTGAGCCTATAGTACCTGCGGGGCCGATGCTTGAAAAACCGAAGCCTGCGGAATTAGCAGGCCCGAAGGTGGTTCGTGTTGAAAAGGTCGAGCCCCACGAGGTTAGGCCGCCAAAACCAAAAACATCAGTGCCGGGCAGGCCGAGATACGATGAGCCTATCTCAGAACCTCTGATTGTACCCGGTATGGAAATACCGGGCTTAACGAAAGGCAAAAGAGGGGCTAAAGAGAAGACTCGTGGACGTCGTAAGGATCAGGATGTCATAAGTGAGGAGGCCAAGCGGGCGCGTCTTTTCAGCAAAAGGATGCGAGCCAGAGACTTCGAGGAAAGGCAGGCCCGTTTAGCGGCGGCAAGGGGTGAGACCCTCAGGTCAAGGCCTGTGCGGCGTATCGAGACCAAGCATCCATCGGAAGTTTCCCCCGTGGAAAGACCCGAAAAGGCGGTAATAAGTGAGCCGATTACGGTGAAAGACCTTTCAGCGGTTTTAGCTGTTAAGTCCGGTGATATTATTGAGAAACTGATGGGGCAGGGTGTGATGGCGACGGCCAACCAGGTGATTTCGACAGAAGTGGCGGAGCTTGTTGCGCTGGATTTCGGGACGGAGTTGATTGTCGAACTGAAGCAGACTCTCCAGACACAGATAGAGGCTGAATTCAAGTCCAGGGAACGCAAGAACCTGCAACGGCGTCCGCCTGTAGTAACAATGCTTGGTCATGTTGACCACGGCAAGACGAGCCTTTTGGATCGCATCAGGTCAACGAATGTGGCTAAGGGGGAAGCGGGAGGTATAACACAACATACAGGAGCATATCAGGTTGAATGGAAGGGTCGCAAGGTAACCTTTTTGGACACACCCGGTCATGAGGCGTTCACAGCTATGCGTGCAAGGGGGGCGAATGTTACTGATATAGTTGTTCTGGTGGTGGCTGCGGACGATGGAGTGATGCCTCAGACGGTCGAAGCTATTCATCACGTCGAGGCGGCTGGTGTTGATATGATAGTTGCCCTTAATAAAATCGACTTAGCCGGTGTGGATATCAATCGAGTTTATGGTCAACTGTCCGAGCATGGGCTTACTCCGACGGAGTGGGGTGGCCAGGTCGAGGTGTGTAAGACCAGTGCTTTAACCGGCGAAGGCATAGAGGATTTGATAGAGCATCTCGACTATATTGCGGAGCTTCGCGAGTTCACGTCCGATTCCCAGATACCTGCAACAGGTTGGGTAATCGAGGCGAAGATGACACCGACCCGCGGTGCTGTTGCGACTATTCTTGTTAAAGAAGGGGTCGTGAACAAGGGTGATATAGTTCTTGCCGGCGGCGGTTACGGCAGGGTTCGGACGCTGAGGGACAGTCGCGGAAAGAGTATAAAAAAAGCCACCAGTTCAATGCCGGCGGAAATCTCAGGTCTTAGTGATGTACCCCAGGCCGGAGACAGATTTTTCTGTATTGACGATATTAACAAGGCAAAGGAAGCCGCCGAACAAAACAAGATGCGAACAAGGCAAAGATCTCTGGCTCGCCGCTCACGTATTACGCTTGACAATTTGTTCAGCCAGATTGAAGCCGGTAACATCAAGGAATTGAATCTTGTTATCAAGGCCGATGTTCAAGGCTCGGTGGATGTACTGACCAAGTATCTTAACGAGCTGAGTACGGATGAGGTAAAGATAAGGATTCTTCACGCGGCGGTCGGTGGAATAAGCGAAGGAGACGTTGTGTTGGCGGACGCATCCGAGGCGATTGTTATCGGATTTAACGTCGTGCCGGACGATCGGGTGAGGGAAATCGCCGAGTCAAGCGGTGTGGATATAAGGCTATACAACGTGATTTACCGGATAACGGAGGATTTGAAGGACGCGATGGCCGGTCTGCTGGAGCCTGAATTTGAGGAGAACGAGCTTGGCAAAGCGGTTGTCAGAAATACTTTCAAGATTTCCGGCCTTGGCACGGTGGCCGGCTGCCATGTGAACAGCGGCGTGATAAACAAAAGCGCGAAGGTTAAGCTCATACGTGACAATATTGTTATCAAAGACAAGTGCTCAATTGAGTCGCTTCGTCATTTCAAAGACGATGTTCGTGAGGTGAAGGCAGGTCTGGAATGCGGTATAAAGATAGCCGGCTTTGACGATGTCAAGATTGACGATGTTTTGGAGGCATACGAAATCGTTGAAGTAGCCAGGACACTTTGACGGTTGTAAAGCATGTTGCATATTAACTGAGAGGATGTCAGTGTTTTCCACACGGTCAAACAATTCTTCGGCTACTTTCAGGACGCGGTTTGACCGAGCGTGACACCGGTGAGCTGAATGTCAGGTTTTCAATAGATGATTGGGATTGTGATGCCATCGAGAAGGCAGGAAAAGATAGCTCGTGTCGTTCGGGAATCAGTAAGTGATACGATTTCCAACCGGCTCAACGACCCTCGGATTGAGGGATTTGTGAGTGTTACAGAGGTCGATGTTTCGCCTGATTTGCGCAATGCGGTTGTTTTTTTGAGCGTTATGTCCGATGACGAGTCTTCCCATCACAAGACATTTTACGCAATTGAGCATGCGACCAGGCACATACAGGCCAGGCTCAGTCACAAAATGACTTCCAGGTTTTGTCCTCGTTTACATTTTCGTGAAGATACGAAGATAAAGAATACTCTCGAGACACTCAAGATAATTGAAAAGGCTGCAAAGGAGCTGGAGGCGAGCAATTCGGAGCGTTTGGAGGTTGAAAATTCAGATTAAGGTTTGGTCGGTAGCGGGAATTTTATGAAGGACAGCAAAACTTATAGTCAGAAAATAATTAAACTTTTCCGTTCACTCAAACAAAAGCACGCCGGCGTCAAGGAAGTCGGATATGAGGATCCCGCCTATGCGGTGGTTTATGCGATTGTCAGTGAGCACACTCATGGAAAGACAGCGAAGACCGTATTGCGAAGGATAGAGAAACATTGTGTTGACCTGAACGACCTGCGTGTTTCCAGAACAGAGGAGGTCCTCGATTTGCTTGGTTCCAGGGGCGAGGAATCCCGCAAGACCGCCAGGGTACTGACGCAGGTACTGAATTCCATTTATAACAGATACAATATGGTCAGCTTATCATCTCTTTTGTCGGTCGGCAAAAGGCAGGCCAGGAAACAACTGGAAAAGCTTGAAGGTCTTAGCCGTTTTGCCGTCAGCTATTGTTTTCTTACGGCTTTGCGGGGCCATTCGATACCTCTTACAGACAAGATGATATCTTATTTAAGGGCGAGGGAACTTGTTCATCCGGACGCGACCGAGGATGAGATATCCGGTTTTCTTGAAAGGCAGATCACAGCGGCGAAAGCGTACGAATTCTACCGGCTTCTCAGGCGGGAAAGCGAAAAAGCCAGGAAGTCAAGGAGTAAAAAGGCAAAGAAGGCCACAAAGAAACCGGACAACAAAAGCGGCGGTAAGGACGGTTAGAATCAAAGATTTATCCAAAGGAGTCAGACTTTGTCGGAACAGGTATTAAATTTGGGTATTCCCAAGGGCAGTTTGGAAGAGGCGACACTGGATTTGCTTACAAAGGCCGGTTTCAAAATATCCGACTACGGGAGGAGTTACTTCCCCCGGATTGACGACGATGCCATTCGCCTGATTATGCTTCGGGCGCAGGAGATGAGCCGATATGTTGAAGACGGGGTGTTGGATGCCGGATTTACCGGGCACGACTGGATCGAGGAAAACAGTTCCGAGGTTCATGAGGTATGCGAACTGCTCTACAGCAAGACGACAAGCAGACCGGCACGCTGGGTGCTTGCGGTACCGAGCGAATCGAAAGTCCGCGAGCCGGGCGACCTTGAGGGGGGGATAATCGCTACGGAATTAGTTAACGCCACGAGGAGATATTTCAAAGCCAGGCACATAAACGTTAAGGTCGAATTCAGTTGGGGAGCGACCGAGGTCAAGGCGAGGCTTGTGGATGGTATCGTGGAATTGACCGAAACCGGGTCATCTCTGCGGGCGAATGATTTGAGGATTGTTGATACCGTAATGACGTCCACTACGAGGTTCATCGCCAACAAGGAATCGTGGAAGGACAAATTCAAACGCCGCAAGATTGAGAACATTGCTATTCTTCTTAATGCCGCCATAGACGCCAAGACAATGGTGGGAATGAAGATGAACGTTAAAAAGTCGGATATTGACAAGGTATTGAAGGTTTTACCGGCGGAGAAAAGCCCGACGGTTTCGCCTCTGGCTGACTGCGACTACGTAGCGGTTGAGATTTTAATAGAAGATGAGGTTGAGCGGCGTTTGATCCCGAAGTTGAAGCGTGTGGGAGCATCGGGAATAATCACATACCCGTTAAACAAGGTAATTCATTAGGTGGATATCTCAAAACTGTCACCCTGAGCGAAGCGAAGGGTCTTGGTTGAATTAAGTAGATTCTTCGTCCGGCGTATTCCGGTACATCGGGATACACGACGGACTCAGAATGACAATAAAAAATCTTTTAAGGGTGTAAGGATGTCGGGACATTCACACTGGGCTGGAATAAAGTATAAAAAGGCGGCCAACGACGCCAAGCGTGGAAGGATATGGAGCAAGATAGCTCGTTCTATCATAGTAGCGGCCAAGGCGGGTGGCGGTGACCCGACCCAGAATCTCACTCTTCGCTACGCGATAGACAAGGCCAAAGCGGCTAATATGCCCAAGGACACCATCGAAAAGGCCATCAAGAAGGGGACCGGCGAACTGGGTGTCGTCAACTATGACGAGGTGCTTTATGAGGGTTATGGGCCGGGGGGTGTCGCTATTATGATGGACGGCCTTACCGATAATCGCAACCGCACGGGACCGGAGATAAAAAAAATATTTGAAAAGCGGGGTGGCTCGCTGGGCGCAAGTGGATGTGTGAGCTGGATGTTCAGCAAGAAGGGGTTGATTACCATCAGGACGGACGCCGTCGGCGAGAACGAGTTGATGGAACTGGCCCTCTCGGCGGGCGCCGATGATATGGAGCAGGTGGGTGATATTTATGAGCTGACGTGTGACCCTGCTGCATACGAGCAGCTCAAAAAAGCTCTTCGTGAAAGACAGATTCCAATGGAAGTCGCCGAAATATCGATGGTGCCGCAAAACAATGTGCCGGTAAAAGATGTTGAAACGGCCAAGAAGGTACTTGGCCTGATGGAGGAATTTGAAGACCACGAAGACGTTCAGAATGTCTATGCAAACTTCGACATCCCCGACGAAATAGTCAAACAGGTCGAAGAATAATTCGGGCAGAGGGTGATTCCATCTCCGGATAACTGCATGCCACCCAAAAAGGAGGATATACCCCGACTTTCAAAATTCAACTCCCAATACGCAAATATCAGGATAGTTTTTTGACTTTATTGAGGGCCGAGACGGTAAAAATGAAAGGGTAGAGCTTTTCGAAGTACCAGAGCCTTGCAAAATACAGGCCGATGGGGGCCGGATGCATATTGTTTCCCTTGTCGGTTTTATCCGCCAGTGAAGCTGCACCGCGCAAAAGGACGCGTTCTATAGTTCCTTTCAGCGACTCATAATTATCGGGAAATGAAAAAACAGATACACCTGCAAGTGCATCGAGAGCAACAGCGCTTTCTTCTATGGATGATTTGACGGCTTTTGCCGGTCCCCAGCCGCCGTCATGATTCTGTACGGACAATAGCCACCCCACTGCTTTTGCAATCGGCAGGGCGCAGCAGTTAAGATACGACTGAGGGGTCTTCTGCAGAGCTGTAAGGACGCGGCTTGTTCCGTAAACCGGATTCGCATGGTGTGGTGCGGACTCGTTGCCGAACCATAACGGAACCCATGAACCGTCATCGGCCTGGACGTTTACCAGGTATTTTATGCCTTTTACGATTGAGGTGCTTATTCGGCGGCTTAGGGCTTTTGTTAGCTTATCCTGCCAAAGGGCCATAGCAGAAACGGCATGCGAGGTCAAATCGGGCGAGCTTCTGTCGAACGGCAGCTTCAGCCGGCCCCTGCAGAAGGTCGGGAAACCTCCATCGCGATTCTGCTGGCCCAGGAGCCACTTGACTCCGGCTGCTGCTGCCTTTATTACGCGCTCGTCAATCAGGTTGAGGTTGGCAAGAGCAATTAAAGCAGCCGCCGTATCATCGGCATCGGGCACGCCCCCGGACAGGTGTGTCCACGCCCAGCCGCCCGGCGGGGTGTGAGTGTAAGGGTGAACGCGGGTGTATTGTTGCAAGAGGAGCTGGTCCTGAATCATTTTCCGCTCAGGCAGCGGAAGGATATTTTCAAAGTCGCTTCCGGCTGCAAGGGCATTTACCGACAGGGTGGTCAGCCATGTTGCAAGATTTGTATCTATCGGCCAACTGCCGTCATCCCTGACAGAGTTGCGCAGAAACTCAATACCTTTTGAGACAACGGGGCTGTCATCTCGGCCGGCTGCGGCAAGGCTCATAACCACAAAAGCCGTCAGCGGAACCGCTTCAAGAAAGCCGCCACCTGCAGGTTGGATGTTTTCCAATACCGCAAGGGTCTTTGCCCTTGTTGCGTGTCGCAGGAGTCTTAAGAGCGGATTTGCGGGTCGGTTTTTATGGTAGTTGACCTGTCCGATTGCTATCAGGGCCGGCAGGGCATAGCTCACCACCGGAAGACGCAGCCATTTGAATAACTGATGAGGACATGCCGCCAGTTCAAAAGGTAATGGCTTGATATTTGACCAGGCACCGGTCCCGACACCTAATCTGCCGGCAAGGGCACACATAGTCAGAATAGGCACAGAAAAAGTCCTGTCATTTCCGTATTGTTGATTAATTGCGCTTATCAGAAAGTGGGGCTTCAGTGAGTTCGTTTGACGTACAATCCAGGATTCTGCCCTGGCGACGACATCCCGCCGGTCAAGCGAATCTTTCTGTGCCGTAAACGCAGCCCAGCAAAGCATCGTTGCAGGCAGATTACTGCGGCTTAAGATGCTGTCGCCCCATCCTCCATCCGGATTTTGATTTTTGCCGAGCCAATCCAGGCCTGAGTGGATAAGGAATTTATGTTTTTTCTCATCGGCGATAAACAGAGCAAAGACGGCTGTAGCCGTAGCAAGCGCACTGCCCGACAGGTATCCGGGCCAGTACCCTTCCGGCAGCCGGGCGGCAATGAGGCTCTTTTTTGCAGCCGAGAGTGTCTGCTCGATGCTTTCAGTTTCAATGTGCATAGCTATTGACTCAAATGGCCCATTGCAAGCAGTGCATAATAAGTGTACTCGCAGTCGGTTGTTTTTTCAGCGGAACTTGCACAAAATCCGCCCTGAGGGTCCCAAAGGTCGTCAATAAAGTCAAGACATTGCTCTTTTATTTCGAGCAGCGGCGCCCCTGCTTCAAAGAGTGCATGGATTGCGGTCGCGGTGGAAAGAAGGTCGGGCGGGCCGACCTCGGGCATCACGCAGAAGCCGCCTTTGGGGCTGACGCAGGAAAACAACCGGTCGATGGCTTGTTCGGGGACCGGTTCGTTCAGATGATGAAGTATTGTTACCGCTGCCGCGGTGCTGGGTGTTGCGGCGACTTTGATGTCGGCCTGATTGGCGTATCCGCCATCGGCGGTACGTAAGGAGGCGATACTATCCAAAAAGATTTTTTTGTCGTAAGTCTCAACGGATAAATCCTGATAGGCACACAGCGCAAGGAAACATTTATAAATCGTGGGGTTTTGTTCGAGAAGGTTTGCGATACGGCGGGCGATATTGCTGTGAATGCCGGGTCGTGCCGGGTATGAAATATCCGCCCAACAGCGAACAAGACAGGCCAGGTGAACCAGGTCGAGTGATTGGCCCTGCCCGAACTTTGCCAGATAGCCTGTGATTTTGTCCTTGGGAATCTCTTCTTCCAGTGCCAAAAGGGACTCTATGCCAAAAACGGTGTAATACAAATCGCTCCTGCCGGCCCTGTCCTGGAATCCGCCCTCTTCATTAAGCTTATCTTTAATGAAATCGACCACGGGCACAACTCGGTCTTTAAGTAATATTTCAGCCCGACCCGCCGCCTTCAGCATCCGTCGCCTTATACTCATTGCAACAACCCATCACATCAATATCGCTGAATATTTTACTGATTATCCTTCGCAGAAGGCCTTTCAATGTCGCATTTTGCACAGCCCCGAGAGAGCTTACAGCCCGCAGCCTGTAGGACTCCATAAGCCCAAGGGCGATGCTTTTGGCTCGCGTTTGGGCAAGTATATTGAGGACTTTATTGAAATCTTTAACTTCGCCGGCCGATTGCCTCCAGACGAATTCGAGCAATTTTTTGTCGTCTGGGGCGGCTCTTTCAAAAGCAATTGCCAAAAGCACCGACGGCCTGTTTTGGCACAGGTCGCCGCCGGCGGGTTTTGCATCAAGGTCGTTGACATCATCCATAATCTGATAGGCAATACCGAGCGAGCGGCTGTACTCGGTGAGCGTTTGAGCCAATTGTTCGTCCCGACCGGCTAAAATTGCACCCAGCCTTAGTGCGACCTCAAAGGCGGGACTTGTCTTATCTTCGAATATATCGATAACCTCAGCGACCCTTAAGGGCCTGGGCTCGCGCATCCAGAACAGCTCTTTGCCTTGTCCGAGACACAATTGTTTGTGCCCTGCTGAGGCAACCTGCAGCATTTTGGCTCCGCAATCGGTGGAAGCTTCGGCAAGCAGATGGTATCCCTGCCCGACAAGATAGTCGCCGATATTTATCGCGACAGGAACTCCGTACTCGGCATGGAGGGTCTTTTGGCCGTAACGCATAATATCGGCGTCTTCAATGTCATCGTGAACAAGAGAAGCTTTGTGAAAACATTCGACTGCCACCGCGACCTTAATCAACTCCTGCGAAAAGGCCGGCTCGGTGGCTTTTGCCAGAGCCTGGTACGCCGCGACCGCCAGGAAAGGCCGCCACCTTTTCCCCGACCGACCGAGCCACTCGACTGCCGTTTTCGCGGTCGGGTCCCCGCCCGGCTGCAAAAGCGATATGAGGCGTTCGGTGGTAAAAAGGTCCCGGACTTTTTTTCTCAGGCTATTAAGGTCAATGCGACCGCTACGGTCGTCTCCGGTTTCATAGATGGCATCAAGAACCCAGTCAACATCCACACTTGTGTTTTCACAACCATCATACAGAAGCGGTATCGCAATACCCGGGACCGCGCCGGCTTCCATATATGGAAAAGTTTTTTCCAGCACATCCAGACAGCTTACGCCGACGATTGCTTCAATCCTACCGGTTTCGATAAGGCTCATCACGACAGGCGAGCCCTCGGCAATAAGAACGGCATATCCCAATTGTTCGGCCTGGGCCTGCAATTCGCTCAGGATGCATCTTCCACATCGCCGGCAAACAAGACCGACCTCATCAAAATCGGCCGGACAATTGTCCTTGTCCCGCAGGCATTTCGGCAGCAAAAGTAAACGTCTGTTATAAGGTATGCCCGCTACGGTCTGGCGCCATATCTCATTGTTGAGCAGAACGACTAAAAACTTCAGATGCACATCCTTCAGGCCGTAGGTTTTGATTATCCGGCCGCAGTGTCTGTGCAACTCATCAAGAGAGACCGGCCCGACAAGACTTGTTTTTACGGCATATTCACGGACAATCCCCAGCACCCTGTTCCTCTGCTGTTTCGTAGAGGGTATATCGGCCTGAGGCTCTCTGACCGGTCTTATCGAAGCTATAATGTCCCTTCGCATACTCGAATCTCTTTAAGGCTGGAATTTTTTTCAATCTGCCTGCCGACCTTCCTGAAGGTCCTGCGCCATGAAGTTATTTCGCACCTCCCCAGCACCTGCATCAGCGCCCTTTTAATCGGGGACACTCCACCGGCCCGCTGATTGTCGAGAAATAATCGCGGCACCCGCCTGAAGTTTATCTCGTAACAGGTTCTGTAAAGCCGCAGATGGTCCTGTCTCATTTTAGCAAGCGTAAATTTTTGCCCCGCCTGTATCTGTTCGGCTGATAAAGGCTCATAGAAAACGGGGAAAATAGCCGCACGTTGGGTCCCAAGATATTCAACGAGCCTTTGAGTACGGGCGATGTCATCAGGTATTTCACCCGGCAGGCCGAGCACTATACTGAAAACGGAAAAGAAGCCGTTTCGGCTCATCTTTTGGGCTGCCTGTCGAACCATGTCGTCCCAGTCATCGGGCCGAAACGGTGCTACCTTGCCCGGGCAGTTTGCGGCGACGAGATTACCGTTTGCGCTTTCTGCACCCATATTGACCCAAAGGTAATCCGTTTTGGCGCTCCATGTAAGCAGTCTTCTGATTTCGGATAATTGTTCATCGGTCAACTGCAGTACGCTGGTGATATTGGCGTGGTCTGTCTGCATAAAAGACAAACCTTTTATTCTCCGCATCTTCTGCAGCAAATCGCATAACTTTTCAAAGTCTGGCTTTAGTCCGACTGCACCATAGCGAAAGAAATCCTCGCTGCTGCTGACAACCGAGGTAATTCCGTTGGCAACGTTTGTTTCGATGTCGGCCAGGATGACCTCCGGACGAAGATGGGCCATTTTTTTTTGGGCCATACTACAGAAACCACAACCTCTGCCGCAGCCCCTTGAAAGCTCGACAATACCCAACATCGACGCCCCTTTTACAGGCCTGATATTCTCAGCGGAACTATTCTGGTCCGAGATATATCCATCTACCTGCTTTTCTTCGATAAGGTCGGTGAACAAGTCCGGTCCGCGGTTTTCAAAATAACCATCGAACACTACGTCAATGCACCGTGATGAAGTATCGTCATCGTACCTGTCCCACTGCCAGGCCCCGGCCCCGCCGCCGACGACCTTGAACTTGTATTTGTTTTTCGCCTGGCTGATATATTCGAGCATTTGCCTCGTCCAGTAGCTCGTATATAACTCGCCTTTCCAGAAATTCCTCGTCGTGGTATTGCTCATCGCCGTGCCTAAGGGGTCGCTCGAACTGAAACCGACAACTTTAACCCACGGCCCCAACAGACCCGGCAGAGCCTGGGGTGTTGTGCAGACCACGTCATTAGCGGTAAGGCCGGTTAAGTCAAGAAGGGCCGACTCAACCCGCCGAAGGCCGAGTGGCGCCTGTTTCGCCCTGCCGAATTTATCCGCAGGGACGGCCGGGCAGATAAAAGAACGCATCACAAATTCAGGCACCTGCGTGGTCTGCATCGTGGCAAATATGCCTTCGAACAAAACCTTATACGAGGCGCTAAGGGTCCTGTCGGCAACAAGTATCACGGCAGGTCTTGATTTTTTTTCTTTCACCGCCGTTCCTCCCTCTTGCACCGGCAATCACATTGGTTTGGTATGGAATCGGGGCGCCCCTGCGATTCTTTGAGCGGGTTGTCCGAATTTTCTTGTGCGCCGGTTAATGAGTCTATGACTTCCTGCGGGATATCCAGCTCGTTTTGCAGTTTCGAAAAACGAGAAACTTCATGCCCGCTTCCTTTCTTCTGTGAAAAGCTTTGAATTTTTCCACGCCCCCTGAGCACATCATGAATATCGGCTCCCAGAAGTTCGCTAAGCCTGGTGCCGGTGTCGGTTCGATGCCCGGCATCGGGACCGATTCGGTCTCCGTTGAACGGGCTTTCGGTATATTTTGGAAAGATAATGGCTTTTTGCGGACACACGCGGGCACATGCGGGACAATTTGTCTTGCAATTAGCGGGCTTTTGGACCTGTACCTGTCCCTGTTCCGAAAGGCCAAAAACTCCGAAAAGACAGAAATTCAGACACTGTTTGCAGTTTGCACATCGGTCATAGTCAATTACGGGAAACCAGGGTATCCATTCTGAGGTCTTGTCGAGCCGGAGCTTTTGATGGCTTTTTTGAGACTTTTCATATTTTGACAGCGATTCAAGGATATCTTCTACACTGTCGGTTTTCATATTAAAAAACTCTACACCTTGTGCCGGTAACGGTGCACCTGCGGCATGAAAGAGCCATTTGACCGCTCGCTCAAAACATGCGATTATTTTCAGATTTTCCATTCCGGCCCAGCGTCGAAGTACCGGGTCCCGGCGGGCCGACAGCTCGCACAGGTCCGGCACCGCCTCAAATTCGACACCTGAGTCCGTAAGTTGCTCGCGCAGGTTTGCCTTTACCCCATCGGGGATGACCTGGGAGTATGCGCAGTTGCAGTAAAGAATCAACGAAGGTTTTGATATGTCCGGCTGTTTATTCAGTTTTGGTTATCCTTTGACATTATAGGCCAACAACGTTTCTCCATGACGAATATAGAGTCTGCCGTCGCAAATTACCGGATGCGCCCAGTGTTCATCCGTCCCTTTTGTTACCGTAAAAGAACTAACGATATCAAAGCCCTCAGGTGAGGCCCTGACAAGAGCAACGGTGCCTTTGTCTTCTTCGTAACAGTATAACATCCCATCGGCGTATGCGATTGACCCTTTGGAACCGAGCCACCTGGTTTCATACATTACTTTTCCGGTATTCCAGTCAAGACATACCCAGTCGCCGTATCTGTTGGTTTTCCAGTTTGAGCCGTAAATGTAGCCGTCCACAAGAACCACCCCTCCGTGATGGGTGTCAAGGGTTGTGTCCACCCATTTTCTGGTTACCTTTGTACCATCGGCGGAAAGAGCAAGCATCGCACCACCGTCATCGTATCCGCTGGTGGTATATACGGCTCCGTCATAATAAAGGGGTGTGATGGGATTGTTGGGTCTGGCTTCCTGCTGGTAGTCTTCGTATTTATCCTTCCAGAGAACCTCTCCCGTGCCGGCGTCGATACCTGCAACGGAATCGGCTAACATGGTAACAACAATTTCCCTTGAGCCTCTTTTGACCAGTATCGGCGAGCAGAAAGCACTTGCCTCGGTGAGATTTTCGGTAACCCAAACGGTCTGTCCGGTTTTTTTGTCAAGGGCGACTATTGAAGCCTTTTCTCCGCCCGGAGTGCAGATGAGTTTATCACCGACGACCAGCAGCGATTCGGCATAGCCCCAACGTGGTACTTTTCCACTGTACTTTTCTTGCAGGTCCTCTTTCCACTTTACATCGCCGGTCCTGGCATCAAGGCAAGCCGCCGTACCCGTCCCGGTCATTATATAGATACTGTCTTCATCGACCGCAGGCGTGCTTCTTGCGCCTGAGTGGGATTTTGTCCACTCCGGTCCGTAGGGCTTTTGCCATTTAATATTTCCTTTCATATCAATGGCTGTAAGAACGCCATCTTTACCTTTTCTTCCGGTAATGTATATAAGCCCGTTTGCAACAGATACTGTAGAGAAACCTTCACCGAGATTATCAACAGACCATAAAAGTTCGGGGCCACCCTCCAGCCAGCTTTTCAAAAGACCGGTCTCGGTGCTTTTACCATCCCTGTAGGGGCCCCGCCACTGCGCCCAGTTTCCAGGATTGCCCCCGAGGGTAGTTGATGATTCCGGGCTCACATCAAGACAGATAAGCCTGCCTGTGCTGTTGCTGCGGGCATAAATCCTGCCGTTTGCCAGCACAGGCACGGTCCAGCATCTGCCCGAGAGGATCTGGGCCGATGTAATCTCTTCAAATTCTTTGGGCGAGGCCTCGGCAATTATAAGTTTTCCCTGTTGTGTTAAGATAATCAACTTGCCGTCCGAAGCCAAAACGCTTGAGCCGTATTCAGCGATTCCTTTTTGTTTCCAGGCTACGCGGCCCGTCTCAAAATCAAGACACACCAAACCGCCTTTATCAATGCCGTAAATATATCCGTCTAAAAGCACTGAGCTATTCATATGGCTTTGCAGCTTCCTGTTACTCCAGAGCTTTTCCAGCCTGCCGTCCTCAATCTCAAAGACCCCGCAGCCCCTGTTATATCCGGAGGAGATAAACACCTTATTGCCCGAAATAATTGGGTCGGCTGCATTTATATCATACAATGTTTCCCATGGCGTGCTCCACAATTGCTTTCCGGTAGCAGCATCCAATCCTGCAAGCTCTCTGCAGACGAACATCGCAATACACTTTCTCTCACCTATATTAAAAGGAACCGCCGAAGCATATCCCGAAGGACCTATTCCGTTTTGCCATATCAGGCTGCCGTTATTCTTATCCAAAGCGATACCGTAACTACCTGCATTGTAAATAACCATGTTGTCGATTATCACCGGTGAACTTGACAGACCCCAGGAAGAAGTCTTAATCCCAAGCTCCTGACGCAAATCCTTCTTCCAGATAACTTCACCGTCGGCGGCATTAAAACAAAATGCCTTTCCTCTTTTGCTAAGGGTATAAACCCTGTCGCCATCGACGGTAGGAGTGGCGCTTGGGCCTCCCTGATAATCCTGCCCCTCCAGAAGAGCGGGGTATTTATATGTCCAGATCTTTGCGCCGGTTTGGGCATCCAGACAATAGACAATGTCATAGCGCCCTTTTGCCAATGCTTCAGCGTCATAATCTCGGCCTCTGTCGTCAAAACCTTCATCTCCATCCTCTTGTTCCTCTTGCTGTTCATCATCATCTTCCTGTTCCTCTTGTTCTTCCTTTTCATCCCCATCCTTTTTCTCTTCGATCGTCTCACGCCCGCTGGTATTACCCATTGTGTAGAGCCGTCCATTGCTGACGGTCATCGAGGAAAATCCCGTTTCAATTACTGTTTCCCAAAGTGGCTTTACGCCTTCAAAGATTTTACCGGCCACCCAGCCGGTCTCTGTGGATATACCGTCATAATTCGGCCCGCGCCAGTTGGGCCAGTCATTTGTAGCGGTAATTGCTGAGGTTTCAGCCTGTAGCTTTGTGCTCTTGGCTACATCAACACAAACCATATCACCTGCGGCGTTTCGGGCATAGATTCTGCCGTTTGCCAACACCGGAGTTGTCCAGCACTTGCCTTTGAGTATTTGGGCGGATGCAATCTCTTTCAAAGCTGTCGGCGAGGCCTGGGCGATAACCAGCTTGCCCTTCTCGCTTAGGATAATCAGTTTGCCGTCCGCAGCTATTAAGCTGCCCTTCCCATAATCCTTCGTAGCCCATTTTACTTCGCCGGTATTAAAATCCAGACACTTTAGCCGGGCCATATCAAACCCGTAAAAATATCCATCAATCAGTATCGAACTGTTAAAATGGTTTTTCATATTTTCATTACGCCAGACCTCCCTGACCCTGTCACCTTCAACTTTTAGCAATGCACATCCAGCCAATGACGAAATATATACCTTGTCATCCATAAATATCGGGTCGGCGACATTCTCATCGGCATGGCTCCGCCATGTATATTTCCAGAGTTTGTCTCCGTTATTGATGTTAACCCCATACAACGCCTTTTGGCCGAAGATGGCAACTCCTTTTTGTTTGCCTATTTCAAACTCTACCGCGGTTGCGTAGCCCGGCTTGCCTTTTCCGTTTTGCCAAACCATCCGACCGGTCGTTTTATTGAGTGCCATCCCCCGTGTCCCTGCGTTAAATATCAACAGGTTATTTACTACCAGAGGTGAACCGGCAAGGTCCCATGTCGGCAGCTTAATTCCGAAATCTTCCTTGAGATTTTTTTGCCAAATTACATCGCCATCTTTTGCATTCAGGCAAAACACATGCCCCTTTTTACTTAGTGTATAAACCCTGTCGCCTTCAACTGTAGGAGTAGAGCCGGGGCCGCCCTCATAACTTTTTGGATTAAGTGGACAGGAATATTGATGTCTCCATTTTTCATCACCGGTCTCGGCATCGAAACAATAGACAGTGTCCTCATCATTGGTATTGCCAATAGTGTAGGCTCGGCCGTTGCTGACCGTTATGGAAGAAAAGCCGGTGCCGACCGAGACCTTCCAGAGCGGCCTGGTGTAGCTATTTAGTTTATCTGCGTTCCAACCAGTTTCTCGGGATATTCCGTTGTGTTCGGGCCCGCGCCAGTTGGGCCAGTCCGAGGCGCGGCAAATACCGCTCCCAAATACACTAAGACCTGCGATAACTATGACAGCAGGTAAGTAAACCCTTACGATACTCGGCAACCGCATAATATCTCTCCAAAATCAAGATAAATCACAACAAAACGCCTTTTCAAGACCAGAATCTATAGTAGTACTTTTTTAAGGTTAATTTAGTTCAAATTTTTTACTAATTGCGTATATCCTTCGCAAATGTGTGATTTTCGCCTTCCCACAATAGATTATATTTTCAAACGTACTATTGTGAAAGTCGTTTATCAGGTATTTTTGAACGCCAACGCTCCGGTTGGACAGCTTTGCACGCATTTTGCGGCAGCTTTCTTGAGACCCTCGGATATAGAGCGGCCAAAGGGAACTGCCACCTGAACATCAAAGCCCCGTCCGATGAATGTCAGGCCAAGCCGCTCTTTTGCTTCGGCTGCTATCTGGATACATAATCCACACTTTATGCACTTGCCCGGCTCGTATATCACATCCGGGTGCTGAGCCTTTTGGGTAAATAACCGGCGCTCATTCTTGTAACGGTTTTGCCTGGCGCCGTACTCGGTGGCGTATCGTCTCAATTTACAATCAACGGGTTTTCGGCAATCACAGTCAAGGCACCTTTGAGCTTCTCTTTGAGCCTGTTCAGGTTCGAATCCGTCATATTTACGTGCAGGCACTTCTCTGGGCGAATCGCTCGCATTTCGCAGAAAATTGTTTATTTCGTCATCCCTCAGCTTGCCGATTCGGCTGTTAAATGTCTTTTCAGAGCCTGTAACCGGTTTGCCCGACAGGTACTGGTCTATTGAAACGGCTGCCTCCTTGCCGTGCGCGGCGGCCCTGACCGCAAGTTTGCGCCGGCCCACACAATCACCACCGGCAAAAACGCCTTTCAAACTCGTTTCATAGTTGCCGGAGTTTATTGCGATGCCTTCTTGACCTTTCTCCAGAGAGGACCACGCAGGGTCATCGTTTTGTATCGGACCTGTGGCTATAAATACAGCATCGAAATCAACGGCCAGCTCTTGAACCGAAATATCTGTACCGATTTTTGTATCGCCCTTAAAAATCGCACCAAGCCCGAAAATCATACTTGTTTCTTTGTCAAGTACAGTTTCCGGCAACAACTTTTTATCGACGCCATATCGAAGCATCCCCCCGGCTCGGTCATTTTCATCGAAGCAGGTAACCTGATGACCTTTACGTTGTAAATAGTAGGCAGCCGCCAATCCGGCAGGGCCGGCACCTGCAATCGCAACATTCATACCACTTGATGGTTTGCACACAGGCAGGTACGGTTGTTCAGAGGCAAGGTCTATATCGGCGGCGTAGCGTTTCAGCAGGCAGACAGCAACCGGTTGGTCATAAGCCCTCCGCCTGCACGCCTTCTCACAGGGAGCGGGGCATATCCGCCCCAACACCGCAGGCAGTGCGATATCTTTTTTAATCGTCTCAATCGCGCCGCTCAACCCGCCTCGGGCAATTTGGCGAATCATCAGTGGAATATTCATCCCGGCGGGGCAGGTAACCTGACACGGCCCGAGGCAATCTCCTATATGGTCGCTGAGCAGCAGTTCAAGTGCGGCCCTTCTGGCTTCGGCAACTTCCTGCGTATCGGTCTGAACAAGCATCCCATCTTCGACTTTCATACCACATGCGGGCACAAGACCGGTCTTACCGATTATCTTGACCACACATAACATACAACTCGTTGACGGCTTGCAACCACTCAAAAAGCACATTGCGGGAATCTCAATTCCAAGCAACCCGGCAGCCTCAAGTATTGTTGTGCCGGCCCGGACTTCGATATTAAGATTATCTATGGTTAATTTCGGCACCTTCACCTGACCTCGATAGCATCCTGTGGACATACCGTTTTGCATGTTCCGCAGCGAATACATTTGTCCGTGTCGATTTCGTGCTTCTCATAGGGTTTCATCGCGATTGCATCTGCGGGACAGTTTTGCGCGCACAATGTACAGCCGATACAATCATCCGTTACCGAATACGTAATAAGCGCCCGGCATTTGCCTGCGGGGCAGCACTTATTAATATGAGCCTCATACTCGTCCCTGAAGTATTTTAAGGTTGAAAGAACAGGATTGGGCGCCGTCTTTCCAAGCCCGCAGAGGCTGCCTTTTTTCACCATTACCGCCAAATGCTCCAGTTCCTCGATGTCCCCCTTTCTTCCCCGGCCCGTGCATAATCGTTCGAGAATGTCCAGCATCCGCCGGGTGCCGATTCTGCAAAAAGTGCATTTTCCGCAGGACTGGTTCTGTGTAAATTCGAGGAAATACCTCGCGATATCGACCATGCAGTCTGATTCATCCAATACGACCAATCCCCCCGAACCCATTATCGCACCGGCTTCGTTGAGCGATTCGTAGTCCACCGGAGTATCCGCCAGCTTCGCTGGGACGCATCCTCCCGACGGCCCGCCTATCTGGACCGCCTTAAAGGCCAGGCCGCTCCCGATGCCGCCGCCAATTTCTTCAACTATCTCTTTTATCGAGATACCCATTGGCACTTCTATAAGCCCCCCCCTTGCTATCTTGCCGGCAAGGGCAAAAACCTTTGTGCCTTTGCTGTGCTCAGTGCCGAGTTCTGAAAAAATCTTGCCTCCGTTGCGAATAATCCACGGTAAAAGGGCATAAGTTTCCACATTGTTAATAAGAGTCGGCTTTTCCCAAAGGCCGCTTTGAGCAGGATAAGGAGGGCGCAGACTCGGCATCCCGCGCTGTCCCTGGATACTGGCGATAAGAGCTGTTTCTTCCCCGCACACAAACGCCCCGGCACCCGGGACGATAGTAAGATTGAGTGAAAAATCACTGCCTAAGATGTTGTCGCCGAGAAGATTCCCCCGGCGGCACTTTTGGATTGCTTCGCTCATCCTCTCAATAGCAACAGGGTATTCGGCGCGGATGTAGAAATAACCCTCATCGGCCCCGACCGCGTAAGCGGCTATTGTCATGCCTTCGATAATGCGATACGGATACGACTCCATAAGCATGCGGTCCATAAAGGCCCCGGGGTCCCCTTCGTCGCCGTTGCAGATGAGGTATTTTTTATCTGACGGGCTGTCCATGACCGCGGACCATTTAAGATGCGCCGGATAACCCGCTCCGCCCCTTCCGCGAAGGCCGCTTTGCCGGATTTCCTCGATTATCTCTTCAGGTCCCGATTCATTTATACACTTACGCAGCGCGCTGAATCCATCATTTTCAACATACTCATCAATATCAGCCGGGTCAATCGCCCCGCAGTGCTCCGTGGCGATGTGTTTTTGCCTTGTCAGAAAATGAGTTACCAGTTCATCGCGCACATTCATCGAATATCGCGTAACTGGTTCCCAGGTTTTGTCTGTGAGAATCTTATCCAGGGCCAGAGAAACGGCTGTTCTGATTTTTCTGCTTGTTCCGGTCGGCTTGAAGTGCCTGAGCACTATTGCACGGGCATCTTCGGGCTTTATACATGAATAACGAAATGTGGTATCGGGGCGGACAACCTCAACAATCGGTGCAAGATAAGACATGCCCGGGCAGCCCACGCTTTTTACGACAGCGGCCACAGCCGATTCGTGAACAGCTTTTTTCAGTTCCCTGAATACCTCTCCACTGCCGCCGGCCAGACAGCTCGAATCAAGACATACCCGAATTTCACCGCGCTGCCCGGCGACTGGAGGTATCTCTTTTTTGCTTTTCTCTTTTTCGCGGACCTTTTGCTCCTCAAGAAAATCTTTCAGCACGGAAGGCACCTTTTGGCTGGTCAGATGCCCGAAAATAATATCGTTAATCTGAATAGCCGGTGCCAACATACAGCAACCGAGACACGGGACTTTCTCGACCGTAAATATACGGTCCCGGTCGGTGTCGTCGTTTTCGGCGATTTTAAGGTATCTGCGAAATGCATCATAGATTTGGGTAGCACCCTTGACGTGGCACGCTGTTCCTATGCAAACTCGTATTGTGTAAAGCCCTGCCGGTTGCAAGCGGAACTGGTCGTAGAAACTTGACACACCTGTAATCGAAGCGGGGCTGATTTCAGTCAGCTCGCACACCCGCTCCAGCGCCTCGGTCGGCAGATAACCGTATCGGCTCTGCAGGGCCTGCAAAATTGCAAGCACCCTCTCCGGTCCGGTACCCGTTCTTTGGACGGTCTCATCTACAAATTTCAGGTCAGGCTCATTCATTCGCAGTCCCGATGCAGTACAGATTCTTTGTACCCCTTATGTAAATTCGGCCATTTGCAAAAGCGGCCGAGGCGTGGACTTTCTCACCCAATTCGCATCTGGCGATTTCTTCGTATTCGGCGCCGATGCGGGCGATGAACATAACACCCTTTGTGCTCAACAGATATATTTTGTCTCCAACCAGACTCGGCGAGGCATTGAAGCTTGTATCAAGCTCTTTTTCCCATAATATTTTGCCGTCGGCGCATTGATAACAGGTAAGCGTACCCGCTGTGTGCAGCAAAAATATAACTTTGCCGTTACTGACCGGAGAGCAGATGTCCGGAATACTGTCCTCGGCGCTCCAGGAAATGTGCGTGTCGGTAACATCGCCCCGTCCGTCCGGTCGGATGGCAACGATATGGTCGTAAGGTGAGACGGCAAAGACAAAACCGCCTGCATAAACAGGCGAAGGTGCCATATCCGCCCCGCCGCACAGAGCTTTCCAGAGTTCTTCACCGGTCGCAGGATTATACCCTGTTATCCAGGGGTCGCTGCAGGTTATAAGTTGATGTTTTTCACCGACCTTGGCAACTATCGGCGAGGCCCACGAGCCTGCAACCGGCCTTCTAACCTCCCACACAATACGACCGCTGTAACCGTCTATGGCAATCATCCTGGATTTGACCTCCTCGGCCATACCCTGGTCATACTGTATCAGGAGCAGATTCCGATACATCGCAAGAGAGGAAGCGTAGCCGTATGTGCTGTCGGGCACACCGAGACTTTTGGTCCAGATACTTTTTCCGTCAAAGTCGAAGCATCCCAAATCCCCGTTTGCAAAAATTGCATAGACGCGCCTGCCGTCGGTGGCAACAGTCGGCGCCGCATAACCCGTGTCGTCCATTATATCAACGGCCTTAGTGCCGCCTGCAGCGGTTCCGGCAACATCTGCGGTCCATAAAAGTTCTCCGCTGAGCGCATCAAAGCAAAACACTTGGCGTTTTTTACTGGTAGCACCGGACAGAAAAACGCGGCCGGCCCAGACTACGGGCGAATTATGCCCCCGCAGCGGCACCTTTGATTTCCACAGGATTCCATCACCGGTTTTGCCGTCCCATTTTGTCGGGATATTCTCATAAGCACTTATACCGGCCCCGGCCGGCCCCCGGAAACCGGCCCAGTTGTTATTTATTTGTTCTTCGGACGGATAGGCCGGTGCAGTAATTTCTGTAATATTTATCTGAGGATTAAACGCTACAATCAGTGCAGCCACAGATAAAAGTCCCAGACCTGCCGTTACCGCCCACCTTGCCATCGCAGCTTCCCGCATCTGCCGGGCCTGTTTGTCATCTGGTGCGGCGGGCTGTGGAGGTCTCCTGCCCAGGACAGAAGCCAGCTTCAAACCCGCAACGCAGACAACCAAGCCGCCAAGCAGCAGGTAGCCGCCACGTCGCGAAAAAAACTGCCTGCGAATCTTGTCACGCCTTATTTCCAGATCCAGCCGGCGAATATCAAAAAGCATATCCTCACTTAAAGGTTCACCGATAAATTTGACTTTCATCATCTCCAGCCTTTCGGCCCGAAGCGGGTCAAGCACTTTGATTTGCAGATAGTTCACAACTAAAAGCACAAGCACAATCGCGGAAAATACACCGGAGACGACAGCCGACCACAAAGCCGCCTGATACGCGGCCCCCGCCGATGCCGAATCAACAAAACTCTCTTCCCTAATTTTGCTCATTTATTGCCTTGTATTGCTTCTTTAATCTTTTTCAACCTGACATGTTCCCGCGGGCAGTACTGGAAACACCGCCCACAAGCAAGGCAGCCCGCCCGGTCGGCCTCGTAGTCAGTGCGGTGCCTTCTTACAGAGTGTTTAATCAACTTAAGCCCAACCAGCAAACCCATAAAAGCACCAAGAACAAGACTCCCAAAGCCTGTTTTATCTTGAATGTTCGCGGCCTGGGCGTAGAGCTGGTCTATCGGTTTTCCGGTGCCGCGAAAAGCGAGACTTGCATCGGTGGTGTCTTTTACATTACCGCTTTGTTCCAAATATATGCGGTCGGCCAGTCTTACCGTAGGATGAGCTCGCGACAGCCATCCGCTTGTCGCCGCTGTTGCAAACGCTCCGCTTACAGCCAGAACAGGCAAAAGAATAATCAGTATTGCTAACCTTGTTTTGCTCTTATTGTAATCGCGTCTCGGCCAGTCAGCGGTGGACTTGTTGATTGCCCCGAATGGACAAGAATCCTCACACAACCTGCAATTTATGCATTCGTCGGGTGTAATTTTTACCCGCCATTGTGAGACCCGAGAAAGCTGCCGCAAAATTACGCCGTATGGGCACAAGAATCGGCAATAAGGCCTGCCGATAAAAACGCCTATAACCAAAAGACAACCGCCGGCTATCAAAATGTTCAGATTGCCGGTCAGGCGAAAAAACGAGACAAAGGGGTCATAACGGCATATTATAAATGCGCTTCCGGTCGCAGCCAACAGAACCGCAATCCCCAGATACAGGTAAGCCAAAAGCCGCAGAGCACTTTCAAGCCACAACGGCACGGCTGTCGGCTTTAATACAACCAAATCCTGAATCGCACCCAACGGACACACCGCCGCACAAAACGTTCTCCCGAAAAAAAGGGTAAATACAAGCGGAAGCAGAAAAAATAACACGACCGCAAACGGAACGGCGTAACTGTTGTCAAAAAACGCCAGGACGATATTCTGTGTGGCGCCAATAGCACAGACACAGCCTTTTCGCCAGAAGCCGAAGTACAAAAGTGAAAACACCGTAAGTACGAAAATCGCCCTTCTGTCACGTTTTACTAGAACCAGGTAAGAAGACAGCGACAAAGCACACAGCAGCACGGCGACATCGATATACTCGTAAACACCCCTGCGGGCCGGCGCATAAGTTGTTTGCGGCAATTCATAGCCGCTCTCGAAGTCGGGGGGCGGAAAACGCTCCACACCCGATACAGGCTCAGATAGAAACAGAAAAAAGACTGCGGGGATTATCAACAAACCGATTCGTTTCATTAAGCGTGGCCCACCTTCTTAGGTATGTAAGGTTCGCTGATATCGACCCGTTTGAAGGCCCCCGAAGGGCAGGCGGCTGCAATAGAGCATTCATTGCAATTCAAACAGCGGTCGTGTCTTACCTGCAAAAACAGCGAGCCGTTGCCGAAGGCATTACACCCCTTTACGCATTTGCCGCACCCGATGCAAAGTGATTCGTCGATTGTGTATTCGTAATACGGGTCTTCCACGAAAGTGCGTTTGATTGCACCGTTGGGGCAAAGCTCGTTTTCCGCGCCCGTATCCAACTGCTTTGCCTCCGGCATCAGATAGCCCGTACACAAGTCGCAATAACCGCACATCGCGTAGGCATGCACGCATTTGACCGCCGACTCTTCCAGAACACAATGCGTAGCACAATTGCCGCACGCGATGCATATCTCGGGGTCGATTTGCCAGACTGTGTTTTGACTTTTGGCCCTGCCCGTTACACCACCGGTAAGACCTGCAAGGCCCGCCAAAAATCCGCCTCTTATGCAGCCTCTCAGAAAACGGCGTCGGTTAATAATGTCTTTGGGCTCCTTCATTTTTACTTGTTCCTCAGAACTCGCCCGGCGGATAATGCCTGCGGTAATCCACATTTCTCAAAAGCCTTGCAACCACGGCAAATCCCGTTATTGATACACTTGCCCTCGCGCACAAATCGCCGTGTCTTTGCGAATGACAGGCCGCCGAGCACACCCGACACCCCCAAAGCCAAATATCGCAAAGCACCTGTGAAAAGTTCCCTTCGACTGTATGTCTTTGATATACGGTTTTTCATTACCTCGTCTTTATCCTGTTAAACACCCTTACGGTATTTTCGATTGTGTCTAACACAAGTACCCGCCCTTCGGTATTTACCGCTACGTCGAACCCCCCCGCCCGGCACTGCGCCGGCAAATCACAGATACGCGCCTGCCCGGCTCCAGTCAACTGCTCAGGACCGGCGACCACCCCGACAAAAACGCCGTCGGCGTCGTAAAGTTTTACTCTCTTAAGACCCTTCTCGCATGTAATAAAGCTGTCATCATCAAGAATGGCAAAGTTCACCGGATTGCAGCACCCGCAAAATCCTTCTATATGCGCCGACGCTTTGCCCCACCAAAATTCAAGGTCGCCATTAAATGTATAAGCCTCGATTCGGTGCCGGCCGGGATTGACAACTCGCAACAGCCCGTCTCCGGCAACCGCCAAATCAAAGTAAGGGCTTGGAACGACAAAACCCTGGATACCTTTTTCTTCATCTTTTGTGCCTATGTAGTTGACAATATTGCCGGCTTTATCATAACGAACCACAACCCTGTTACCGGCATCGGCAACAAAAACATTTTCTTTATAAACCGCGATACTCGTCAAAACGGCCTGAGCCCCCAGGCCGGGCCAGCGTGCCAAACGATTACTTTGCCCGTTAAAAATCTCGACATGCTCCTTCAGCCCGACATATATTAAACCATCGTTACCGACCGCAAGACATCCCGGCGGCGTTTCAAGATTAATCCGGTCGAGCATCTCGCCCTGCTCGGAGAAGATTTTTACGGCACTGTCGCCCGCAACATAGAATCGGCCTGGAGAGTTTTTCTGCGCGGCTATAGCCGAAGATTGGGTAAAACCGGTAGAAATTGCCCCGCCTGATTCCTGGTAAATGAGCAGTTCAGGGTCGATTTTGGTTAGCGATTCGATGTCGTAGATAAATTCCTTTCCCAAGCCGCTGCCTTTTTCTCCGATGTAATCCAGACGTAACAATGCAACAACCGCAGTAACAAGGGCAACTGCAATAACACCGAAACTGAGTATCCTTACATTCAATGTGCCGAAGTTTTTTTTCATTGTCGTTGATTCATAAATGAATACTTATAAACCCCTTTTGGGGTTCATTTTACCAAACTAAGTCCTTTCCTGCAATATGCGGCCGGCTAAGGCCCGGTAACATCGAGACATACCATCCTGTTTAAGTCACGCAGAATCAACCTGCCGGACGCAATTACCATTGGACCCCAGGAGTCCGGCCCCTCCAGTATTTTTGCCTCAGCAAGCTGAAAAAAGCCGGTCGGTGAGGCCTCGGCGAGCGTCAGGACTCCCGAATCATTCATCACAAATATCAAGCCGTCTGCGATGATGAAGGGCCCGAGGCCGAATTTATGCGCACTGGTACTGGCCCAAACTACATTGCCCTCAAGGTCGAGGCAGGTAAGTTGTCCGTCCGGTCTGACGCCGTAAATAAATCCTTCGTAAAAAATCGGAGTTTGCTGGTCCGCCCCGAATATCTCCGGCTCAAGCCGGAAAACCTGTTCGGCCTTTATATTTGTCCCCTGTTTTATCAGCTTGAGCATCATGCTGCCCTGATTGTAGCCGGCCGAAAGAAAAATCAAACCGTTACCGACTATCACCGGTGAAGGAATATTCGTTCGCATCTTCCACTCAGTGCTCTCCCAGAGGATGCTGCCGTCGAGCGCCGAAATCCCGACAACACCACCGCTGGCGCAATATACGTACATACGCACACCCTCAAAATCCATCGGCATTATCGAAGAGTGTGTCATCTGCCATTTGTTCGGGTTGGGGCTTTTCCACAGAATTTCACCCGTCCGGCAATCCACCGCTATCATTAACGCATCACCACCCGGAGCGATAATCGCCTTGCCGTTGTCTATGACAGGACACTGCCCGGCGTACCACAGCGGGACCTTTGTGCCGAACTGTCTTACCAAATCCAGACTCCAGAACAATTCACCTGTAATAGAATCCAGGCAGGTAACATGACACTTAGGCCCTAAGGCTACGAGGTATTTATCTGTCACGGCAGGTACGGTCCTGCTCATACCGTGGTTGCGTTTGATTTTCACGGGATATGAATATCGCCATATATCTTTACCGTCCTCAAGAGACATACACCTTACCACGTCGGCCTGCCTGTCGCGGTCGTAATCCAGCACATACACGCGCCCGGCGAGAACCGCCGCACCTGCATACCCTTCCCCGACATCAACACCCCACAAAACCTTTGGTCCGCCTTGCGGCCAGTTTCTCGTAAGTTCGGTTTCTTCGACGCTGATATTATCAAAATTTGGACCCCTGAAACGAGGCCAACTGCCGGTTAACGGAGCGGGCTTTCCATCGAAAAGCTCCAGCTTGCCGGCAAGCTCCTGCGGCTCGCCCCGGTCGGCGGCTTCTTTGGGCGCATTATCACCTCCCGGAACCCGCACAGTCAGCCCGACCGCCGGATCGCTGCGTATCCATAGATACAACAGCACCGCCCCTGCTACCGCCAGAAAAAGCGGGACCAACTTCAGCAGAATTGAATGTCTCATATATCCCTTAGCAACTATTGGTCATTATCAATGCTATGTCGCAGCTTAAACGATAGATGTCATTCTGAGTCCCGGCTCGCCGGAAAAGAATCTCATTTGGACGAGACCAGAACCTTCGCCTTCGGCTCAGGATGACTGTTGATACAGAGCTTTATTCATTTCTCAACGCATCAATAACTCTGCCGCTTAGTGAAACCGTTGCCGCCAGCCATATCCATAAAAGGCCGCTTGCCGCTATTGCGACTATTGTTACCGCAAGCGAAAAATATGGAACCTGTGCCCCCGGCGAACGCAGGACGGGACTAATCGCCACACCCGCTGCAATTATCCCGCACACCAGACCGAACAGCATAAGCGACCCGTATTCGCAGACAACCATTTGTTTAAGCTTTTTTTTGCCGAATCCCACTGCCCGCAGCATCGCCATTTCACCGCGCCTCTCAAGTGCATTCAAAAGCACCACAAGACCGATGCCGACGCTTCCGAGAACCAGACCAAGGCCGCCGAGTAATTCAAAAATGGATAAATAGGTATTCTCAACGGCGTTGAACCGGGCAAGCCGCTGAACCGTATGCGTTATATCCAATCCGAAATCACGCAGCCTGTCTGATAGCTTTTCGCCCACCCAAGCCGGGTCTTTTGCCGCCGTGTCAATCAGGAAGAACCTGTATCCTTCCTCCGAAGGAAAACGCCTAACAAACTCATCCTCGTTGATAACCAGGCTTCCCTGCAAAACGGAATTTTTCAGCATTCCAACCAGCCTGAGCCGAAAATTTCTTCCCTTCTCGTCGGTATAATCAATCTCGTCTCCCAGCCGTTTGCCAAGTGCCCAGATTATCGTTGCATAATCACCGATCGCCGGCACTACACCTGCACCAGTATCGTTGTTAAGCAAATCCCAGCCGGCATCTAAAGCTAATCCTTCAGCCGCCGCCATAAAACCGAAAGCACCTTGACGCTTCAATCGGGCCGGGTCCAACCCAAACAATCGGGGCCTCTGGGCGCGATTTAGATTCAGACAACTGGCATCATCACCGTCGCGTACGCGAAGCCGGACTATATCAACACCTTCCAGGCCCTCCAGACCCAGCGACCTTCGCTCGGCATCGCTGTTTAAGTCCTGAAGAATACCTATACTTGATTCGCCGAGCAGGGTAAAACCTCCCGTCCCTGAATCTTTTATGTGTGAATCCGTTACAGTGTGCTTTCTGTTGGCGCCCACACCGATGACAAGGAAACTTCCCGCTGCAAGCAATCCCACAATTGCCAGACTCCTGCGGCTTCGCCTCGTACAGTTTTGCACCGCCAGTCGGCCGATTGATGTCATTGTTCTGCCCCAACCGCCCCCAATTGCGCCTAACAGAACCGAGGCGATGCCGATTTCGGCAATTAACAGACACGCCGCCGCTCCGAAAAAAGCTCCGCTTTTTTCTTCGGGAGTAATTGCAATAATAACCGCCGCGCCGATTACAGCCGCTATAGCCACCCACAGTCCCGTTTTGCTTTTTCGGGTACTGCTTCTTTCAAAACCCGCCTCCTGCACCCGGCCCAGAAGCACGCGAGCCGGCTGATGAAATTGTTTTCTTAACGACAGCCATATTGCAATAAAAGACACAAGCAGCCCTCCACCGGCACCTGCAAAAAAGCTTGATTGCTCTGCTTGGAAATAAATTGCCGAACCTCCCACAGCCCCCTGCCACACGGTTCGCAGACCATAAATCATCGCCCCGGTGTACATCACCCCGGCTGCAACACCAACGACCGTACCGAGGACCGCTAATATGCCTCCCTCACACAATAAAAGTAACCTGATGAGCTTCGGAGAAAAACCCACCGCCAATAACATTCCGACCTGCCCACTTCTCCTTTCTACACCGAATATGAAAACAAGGCCCATCAAAATCAGCGCCGATGCAATAAGAAACATGCTAAGCCCTAAGAAGAGCTGCCCGAAATCAGTCGCCTCTTGCCCCGCTTTTATCCCTTGTGCACGAACCGGCTGAAAATAAAGACCTGCCGATGAAACGTCAATCGTTTTCAATATCCCTTCGGAAACATCCTCCTCGGACACTTTACCCGACTCATACCTTACGCCGGTTAAATTACCGAACCTGTTGCTCCACATCCTTTGCCCCGCCGACAAGGTAACAAAGGCCTTGGGCCTGCCCCTGTACTTCATCCAGTAGGCCTCGTCTTTGGGGCGTATCTTTTTTACATCAATGGGTATGCCCGGCTCCCAGTCGCGGCAATTGGTCTTATCCGCAAGACCCGGAAAATCAGGCATAAGCTCACCGTCGCCCGCCTCGTCCGTTTTTAATACATCCAACACCCGGAAGGTACTTGCTTTTTCCCGGAGTCTCCGGCCCGGACTCAGGACAAAATAGCTCAGCGAAATCTCATCGCCCGCCTTGGCTTTGATGTCGTCTGCGAGCCATTGGTTTATCATAATTTCATCATCACTCATACCTGCAGGGATAATGTTACTAAAATCGCCGGCTTGACCCACAGCCGTTACGAAAGAATAGGGTGTTGTATTGTCATTTAATCGTATTTCGTTTACGAAATATGTCAAAATACCAACTGCATCATCACTTACGTCCAACGCTGAGCGACTTAGCAAATCGTCGATAAATACCCGTCGGCTTGTTATCTCAATTGTTTTTTGGTCGTCCAGCCGTCGAACTTCCAATCCCACGTCGGATATCTTGCAGCATCTTTTTAAGGCCTCATTTGCACCCTCTGCTGTTAAACTATCTCGGTCTGCAGGTGGACTGACCAGGAGTACATTTGCGCCGTCCTGCTGTTGTGATTTCCCCTGAAGCCATCTTAGCGGTACAAATGCGTTCAGCGGTGCAGCATTATCTGCCGCAAGACTAAAGCCGCCGAACTGTGACTTGTCCGCAATACCCTTAACTTTCAGCCGAAAGGCAACAGACAAATCCGAAACCGGCGTCAGCGGTACATCACGCGGCATCAAACCCGGCTTACCGATTCGCAGGACTATCTCATCGCCCACCCCTGCTTTAAGCCTTTGGGCTAATGGTTCGTTCAGGCTCACACTGTCCTGAAGATTCCGTCCAAAAGCAGGGGTGGTTTCTGCCAGACTGTAAAACCGCCGGTCAACGCCGAGAACGTTAATCCGATTGACGCGCCTGGTCCCGTCGCTGTTGGTAATCAAACCCCGCAAATGAAGGACAGGTGCGACCTTTGCATTCAATTGCCCGGCCAAATTATCAGCCAGCCCGGCCCTGAAGAATCTGTTTTGCCCCGCCAGTGCCAGTTCAACATTGCCCAGCCTCACGGTTACAAGCCTTTTAAGACTGTAACGAACCGAATCACCTAAAAAAAGGGCGCCCGACAGTATCGCCGTCGCCGCCGCCACAGATGCAAGAATCCCTGCATTGGTTCGCCGATAAAAGAAAAGACTTGATTTGACCAGCCGTAGAAGGTTCATCAATCCTTTTTCCCGTCCACTAAAACCCCGTTATCCAACGAGAAAATTCTTTCCAGACGCCCGGCCAACTTAACCGAGTGAGTTACCACGACTAATGAAACTTCTTCTGTATGATTCAGTTCGATTAACAACTCGAATATATTGCGGGCGGCGGCTTCGTCGAGAGAGCCGGTCGGTTCGTCGGCCAACAGCAGCTTGGGCCTGTTAATTAAAGCACGTACTACAGCGACCCGTTGCCTCTGACCCCCGGAAAGCTCGCCGGGCCGATGTTTCGACCACTCTTTGAGTCCGACACGTTCCAACAGTTCGGCTGCTCTTTTAGCGGCCTCTTGACTCGAATAGGCCTGTTTGTCCGCAAGTGTCGGTATGAGTACATTTTCCATCACCGTGCATTGCGGCAGAAGGTGATGCAACTGAAAAACAAAGCCGATGTCTTTATTTCGTATCCTTGCAAGCTCATCCTCCCCCAGCCCCGCAAGGTCCTGTCCCTCAAACAGAACGGTACCCGATGTAGGATAATCGAGCGCCCCCATTATGTTAAGAAGCGTGCTCTTGCCGCTTCCCGAAGGCCCGACAACCGCAGCCGACTGACCTGTGCCTACATTAAAATTCACGCCTTTGAGGACAGCAAGTTTTTCGGCCCCGCCGCAGGATTCATAACTTTTGGCCACATCTATCAGCTCAAGCATCTTTGCTCCTTCTTATGACCGCCTGATTACTTGTTCATATATACGCACCATGTTTTGAGCGGTTTGTTTGATATCAAAGTTTTCTGTTACACCCCGTTTGCCTTCTGCGCCTAATTCGAGGGCGTATTCCGCGTCAAGAAAAAACGGTTTTAGTTTGTCCGCCAAAACCTTTGAACCGCCGGGCTCATACAATACTCCTCCCCCGGTCATTTCCAGTAATTCACTGAAAACGCCGATGTCAGGCTCAACAAAAGGAACACCCCCCGCCAGAGCTTCGAGCACATACAGTCCGTAGGCAACGGGTCTCTTCTCCGGAACCGACAGCACAGTTATTTTTCTGAAAAAATCGAGTCGCTCGTTCCTTTCAAAACCCGACCGGAACTCGACATCCCCGATAAAACCGCTTGCCTTGAGGCGCTGCTTTATCCTGCCGAGAAAGGCCTCATCGTTGCTTGTTTTACCGCCGGCGGCTATCAGCTTGATATTTTCTAACCCTTTGCTCTGTTTTAATGTGATGAACGCTTCGATGAGCGTGTCCAGACCCTTGTCGGGAGACATTCGCGAAAGAAAACCTATGGTAGGTATTTTCGGCCCGGACTTTCGCTCCTCGTAGCCTTCTAAGGGTATTCCCGTATAAACAACATGCACCCTGTCCGTACTAAGTTTGAGCCTTTTTTGCATAACGCCGGCATAATATCTGCTGACCGCGATAAATAAATCTATATCCTGAACACGCCTGGCCAGTACATCCCAGGCCTGTTTCGAATAAGGCTCCGCCAGCCCATCCAAAAATCCGTCTTCATCCTGAAGCAGGCACACAACGGGTACATTGAGTCTTTCTTTAATTCTTTTGGCCAGACCTGCAAGCAATGCGTTTGAAAGACAAACAACATCAGGCTTATTCTCCGACTGCTTTAGCCAGGTTATGAGCCTGTCCAATTCCTTTTCCTGCCTGCCGTCCTCACCCCGCAGCATCGACATCGTAGTCTCGCCAAGGTCTTTGGCACTGGTCATACCCGCCATTTTGCCGACCCACTCCAAAAGCCCCGGACGGTCAAACAACCAGTCGAGCCAGCGGGGTGTCTTACGGAAAAGCGAAAGTTTTTGCTGAAGATAGACATTAATCCCGCCAAAAAAAATCGGCGCATTGCTTGTCTTTGTGTCCTTGTCGGTCTGAAGCGGCAGATACATAGGTATCATCAACACGTCAAGGTCAAGCCGGCGCATTGACTGAACCAGTGAGGCGTCGCGCAGACAGTTCTCGCAATAAAAATTATCCCCCGAGCCTGGTGTAAGCTGTGCGATTTTCATATCCGTTTTCCCGCTTTTTTATTGGGCCGACCGAAATGCATAAACATAACCATCATCACAGCCGATGATAACTATACCATCTGCAATCGCAGCCGAAGAACTTACTGGCTGACCGATTTCATACGACCACACCTTGCTTCCGTCGGAAAGATTTATCAAATAAAGCCGCCCGTCTTCGGAACCGACAACCACTTTGTCACCGCAAATTACCGGGGAACTGTCAACCTCCGCCAGCGCCCCAAATGTCCAGTGCAACTTGCCGTCATCACAACCAACACAGTGAAGTTGATTATCACGGCCGCCAAAAACAACTGCTCTTTCACCAATTGCCGGTGAAGAAAAAAACGGCGAGTCCCGGCGGGTGTATTTCCACACAATTCGGCCGCTGTCAATATCAGCCCTTTGAAATACGCCGTCGTAGTTACCGATGTACACCTGCCCTTTCAGGATAGCTCCGGACGCGGCGATATACGCGCCACCGTCAATCTGCTTTATTCTCTTACCGTCTTTCAGGTTTATAATATGAATCTGTGCATCACAACCGCCGGCGACCACTTTGTCATCGCCGATAGCAGGTGTTCCGTTTATGTAGTTGTCTGTTTCATACTCCCACTCACCCAGGCCGGTCCTCGCGTCAACACAATATACCTTACCATCATAGCTCCCAAATATTAGCAGTATTTTGCCGTTGTCAACTCTTGTCCAGTTGGCAGAACCAAGAATCTGACCGCCCGTTTCGTATTTCCACTTCAACCCGCCGTCGGTCGCATCCAGCGCGTACATAAAGCCGTCCGATGAGCCAACAAATACTTTATCATCAACGACACACGGCGGCGCCTCAACCACATCACCTGTCTTGTAAGACCATATTTTGCCACCCGTGTACAAATCAAGTGCGTAAACACTTCCGTCGTTTGAGCCGATAAAAACCCTGCCGGAATCAATAGCCGCCGATGAATTCACTTCGTCGCCGGTCCTGAACTTCCAAGCAAGCCTCAGTGAATCGCCCAAAGCACCCGATGCCCGCCCCAAAAGCTCCCGGCTCCCACGAAAAACCGGCCAAACACTCGTCCCTGTAAATACCCCTTCCGCCAACGGTCGGTCCTGGGCGGCTGTTTGTTGACGGTTCATAACCACCCATACAGTCATCAACGCGAAAAGAAATACGCATATCGCCGCTAAAGCGGTAACTACCTGGTACGTTTTAGGCTTAATTTTCATAGCCGAACCTTACTCGATATTATGCACTCATAAAGGTAGCCCGTCCAGATAATAACAGATTAACCTTCTGCTGGCAAAAGGCGGATGTAGGCCGGCAGGTGACAACACACAAACAAACACAAGCAATTGACAGAAAAGGGGTTATAGAGCTAACGTTAGGGTTGACCCGTGTTTAATCCGGCTTAAATCGAATTATCAGCGTCGGCCGGTAGCTCTCAAATGGTTCGTATTCCCCTGAATAGAAACCCATAGAATCAATGACGGCGTCTCCATTAGTTGGCACCGTGAAGTAAACTCTTATTTGTGTCCTGCCGTCAAG
>DUZQ01000005.1 GCA_013349435.1 Planctomycetota bacterium
TCAAAAATTAAAGTGCAAAATTGTGGTGTCGCTACGCGACGGCAGTTTTATCCTGGATTCCGGCTCGTGGGCCGGAATGACATAGAAAATGCAAAAATCAAAAATTAAAGTGCAAAATTGTGGAGTCGCTACGCGACGGCAGTTTTATGCTGGATTCCGGATTAAATCCCGAATGACAGTTGTGTGCTGAATTTCAGCCGGGACAGGTCCTCGGCGTGTTTTGGTTTGCGAAAGACAAACAAATGCTCGTGCATGATTAGATAGAACTTATCGCGTTTTGCCTTCCACTCCCAGCGTTTAGTATAGGCGCAGTTGTGCTGGACTTTGACGATGTCCTCCTTTAGGACGAATCCGACATTTAAGAATCTTTGCATGACGTTAAAGGCAAGTGGGACGAAGTGTTTGCCCCTGCGAGTGTCGCCGATGAGTATGGCGCAGTATCTGTCGGGTTTGAGGACGCGGAACAATTCGGCGGCTATGGTTTCAACTGCATCGCAGAATTTCGGTAAGCTGCCGATATTCGAGAGGTCTGCGGGTATTTTGCCTTCGGAGTATTTTATGATGTTCATATAAGGCGGATGGGTGAGGATTAAATCAAAGGAGTTATCTTTCAAGAAGGATAAGTCCCGTGCATCGGCGACCTTGACTTTTTGTTTACTTGGCGGGTGATGGGTGAAGTTGAGTGCCTTTTCGGTAAGAGCGACAAAGGCAGGGTTGATATCGAGGCCGAGGGCGTTACGGGCGAGGAGTTTGGCTTCGATGAGAGTTGTGCCGCCGCCCGCCATAGGGTCGAGGATTGATTCGCCCTTAGCCGAATACATCTCAATAATATTCCGCGCTACCTGCGGTGCGAAGTTGCCGCGAAAACCGGGACTGTGCGTAGCCCAATTACCACGCTGGGGGAATGACCAGACGGTTGTGTATTCCAAAGGCCCAAATGGGGCCTCGGAGATATCTGTGAACAGGTTGTTTGCTGTTGCGCTCGCCACAATTCCCGATCAAAAAAATTCGATCGGGATCGTAACGACTAAAATGAAATGATCGACTGCCTATAGGTAGCAATTTTAAAAATTGGAAAATTGTCATGATCAGAGGAGATCTACTCGATCTACTGATTCCTTTTCCAGCGATAATGGCCGGGTGATATGAACTGTAAATATCCGAGGTCGCGCAGGATTTGCAACTGCTGGCGTATTTTCGGTCTTACGTTTTTGTTGTCAGGGTGCATCTTCGACAAAACCTTTTCGAATGAATATGCATCGGCTATAGTAAACTCACGTTTGTTGAGAGAGCGAAGAACGGTAAGGACATCGAGTGTCCAGCCTCTCTTTTTGACCGACATATCTGCAAGAGGTTTTACAGTGCGGAAGTTTTTTCTTACTGATGATTTCGGAACTATGCCGCCGGATTTTATTACCGGGATTCGGCCCTCCGGCGGAACCAGGTCCAGAAGGATATTACAGCCGACCCACCCTGCACGTCGGGCGGTAGGGCTGAGTGGATTCCGGGCTTCTATGGCGGAAGGGGGTAAGCAAAAATTGGGTATCAACAACAAATCGCTGACGGTCAAGTTATTATAGGTTAGAAAAAGAAAGTGCGGCAGGCGGTTTTGGAGAACCGCGCGCATCATTGCATCGTAAGCGGCATCGACTATTTTTCGTCCTATCGAACCGGATTTAGCTTTGAGTTGAAAAGTAGAATCACAACGGGCGCAGAGAAAATCGACGGCTTCGGTGCCGTCTTTGGTAGGTGTTAAACTATTCGATACACACGCAGGGCAGAACATATTTCTGTGCATCCATGTTTCGGTAATGACGCGGGTCCTTTGCGATGCGCTTTTGTAACCCTCGGCTGCTTCAATAGGTAAGTTCAAGATCATTTTGGATCGTTTCTCTTATTCTTCGAATATATTGATGGATTAGTTGAAACTTTTGAAGTCTTAAGAATATATTTCCGATTCATGAACCATCTGGATTATTATTAACCGATTTCGGGAATTAGTCAAACCTGAACTAAAATATTTACGATATAAGAGAAAGCTGAAATTGTGAAACATGAAATTCGAATATATAGAGGAATAGAATCGTGCGTTTGTGGACGTGGCAAAAAAAGGATTTTTCGCTTACCGAGGGAAAAGTAGAAAGCCTTGAACATTCTGATTATCTAAATCACCCTTGTATACCAGAGTGCGAAAAGGCTCTCTTTAGGGAAGCGTATAAAAAACTTCGGGAACGACTCGGAACGGGTCAATTCTTGTGGTGTTTCGCAAATGAAGAGGAGGCTAAAAACAATCCCAGCAAACTGGAATATGAAGGCAAAGTGCTTTGGGAAATAGAAGTTCCTGACAATAGTATATTCAGGATTGTTTGTAATACGGCATGGAATATAATCATAGGTACTGGGCCCTCTTCGGAAAAATATCGTTTAGTAGAAAATTTTGATGATTGGTGGCGCGCAATAACATTTGACGAAACGTGGAATATGCTCTTCGTAGATAAAGGAAAATTAAAACATAGCCTTTTAAGAGAAATGATAAAAGGATGCACGCAAGTTATAATTCGTCATCCTGTAGAAAAAGAATGGGTTAAGGGCTCTTGGCCTTGGAAAGATGTTTATTCTTAGGCGACTACCCATATGTGATGAATTTGGTGGGGTTAAGGATTCGGTACATCTAATAAAACTCGCACTGATACGCTTAGTGCATTTGCTATTTTTTGTAGGTTTTTCAGGCCGATGTTTTTTTCGCCGCGTTCAATATGACCAATGTATGCGCGGTGCAGGCCGGCAAGCTTTGAGAGCTGTACCTGGGTCAGGCCTTTTTCCTCTCTGATTTTCCTGATCCTGAACCCAACTTCCTTGTTAATGTTTTTCATAGTTTTCTCCTGAGTACAATGTGGGTATGTTAGTACAAAGCCGGCTACCTTTTGGTAGCATTCTGAAATTTTTCATTTTTTTTCATTATTGATCGTTCGTTTGGTTGTGTAAACGAGACTATAAGTAGCAATTTTTCACGGCCATCACGTCGGCGGAAGTTGTTAGTCGTTAGTGATTCGTGGCTTGTCGCTCGTCGCTGGTGGTTCGTGATTCGTGTAGCGTACATCGTATAGCGGACGTTGCGATTTTATTCCCGCCTGCGCGGGCACAAGCATTGTATATTTGATATTTTATATTGGATTGAGATTCTTCGCTGAGGAAAAATGAAAAAAAGAACAACCAAGCCATCATTGTCAATCCTTATCATTACCGTTCGTTAAATTAGCGTGCAGCGTGCAGCGTATAGCGTTAAAATAGCGTACAGCGTATAGTGGGGGGCGTGATTCGTGATGTGACGTGCGTGATGCGTAAATAGTGAATTTAGATTCTTCACTTCGTTCAGAATGACGGAATGAACGTCGAACGTCCAACACTCAACTTCGAATGTGGAGTCGCTTCGCGACGCTGATTAAAAAGATTCCTCCGCTACGGTCGGAATGACAGGGACAAGTTCGGAATGACAGGCGTAAGTTTCGAGAATCGAGCGGCTAAGCTGGTTTTTCTGCGGTTGTTTGTTTTGTGGTGGCTTTTGGGTGAATTTCTTTAATTGCCTGTCGTTTTTTTTCATCCGGGGGCTCTGCCTCGGGTGTCAAAAAAAAATTCTCATCGGCCGACTTTCCGGTTGCGGTATATCCTTCCACTACGCACAACAGACTCAGCAGAAAACTGAGCATGCTCTCGGCACCCTGGTTGACGTTTACACCGCTCGGGGTCAGGCCGTCCGAACAGCCCTTTGTCCTGAAGTCATAGACCGGGACGTGTAAATCATTTTCACCGAGGAACCAGTCGAAAGCCTTTTTCTGTATCTTCAGATATTCCCTTCGGCCGGTGGCATCAAATGCGGCCCTTAACATCATAACGGTGCTTGCCGCCTCGATTGGCTGCTGGTCGAAGACCGCTCTTTCCCCGCGGCGTTTGTACCATCCCTTACAGCCGACGAAACTGAAACTCTGACCGTCAAATGTATTTTCCAGCAGGAATTCGGATGTTTTGTTCGCAATCTGGAGGTATTTTTCCTCACCCACGGTCAGTGCCGCCTTATAGAGTGCATCCGGAAGGGCCGCATTGTCGTAGGTCAGTTCATTTGCAAACCACTGCCAGTTAGGCGCCGAGCATTCTTTATATCTGGCGATAATATCATCAGCGGCCTGTGCCAAATATCGCTTTATATCGCTTGCGCCGGGAAATTGCCTGAGGTACTGAGCCATTCCGAATATCGAATAAGCCTTGCCGCGGAGAGAAAGGCTGGGAACATGTTTTACGGATTTATCAAAACAGTCTTTTATCACCGGCAGATACCTCGGCAGCGGGGGTGAAGCCATAACGGCTCCGAAGGCCCATAATGTTCTTCCGAGCGCATCGTGCACCGGTTCATTCGGCATCCATCGGCGGTCGAAGCCCATAAAGTTTCGTACCGTCCCATCGGCCTGCTGAGCGTGACAGACAAATGACAAATACGTCTCGAACAGTCGCAGTGCCGCGGTTTCTGCATACTGTGCGCAATACTTTGTCATCGCAACCACCGCCCGAGAATTATCATCTGTACAGTAACCATGCTGCCTGTCCGGGATTGTGAACTTTGCGTGTTGCCACAAACCCGTGTCGTCGGTAAGCCTCTGCAAATGGTCCAGTGGCGGCTCCGGGACCTCAAGTATTGAAACAGCTTCATCAACTGAAGCGATAGCCTTTGCAGGTGCACCGGCCGGCGGTCTTTTTGCGCTGAAAGTCTGCCAGTAGGTTTTACCTATCTGCGGCCAGGTCATTTTTCTTCCGTGTTCGTATGCCTTTCTCCTGAGCGAGTAGAACAATGACTCATTTGCTGCTACTTCTATTATAGATTCAGCCAGGTGAGCGGGGTCATTAAATCTGACGAGTCTTCCCCTTCCCCTTGCCAGGAGGTCCTGTGCGGCCCAGTAGGGCGTTGAGACAACCGCTTTTCCTGTTCCCACGGCGTAGGCAAGGGTTCCGCTGGTCATCTGCTCCCTGTTTAGATAAGGCGTAACGTAAATATCCGCTGCGCAAAGGAAATTCTGTAGTTCCTCGTTACTGACAAACCGGTTATGGAAAATCACATGTTCTGTGAGGCCAAGATCTTTTACCATTCGATTCAGACTGAGCCTGTACGCCTCGCCTTCGTGGCGGGCGACTTCGGGGTGCGTTGTTCCCAATATGATGTACAAAACAGTGGGGTCGGCTTTGACTATTTCGGGCATCGCTTTTAGCATCATCTCGATACCTTTGCTTCTGCTCAACAGGCCGAATGTGAGGATAGTCCTTCGGCCGTCTATTCCGAACTTGTGTTTGTAATAGCTGCTGTCAACAAAGGGCAAATCCGGCATCCCGTGCGGTATAAGGTCCACTTTTTTGGAAGTTACCGAGTATATATCCCTGAGCATCTTTACGGCGCGTTTGTTCATAACGATGATTTTGCTTGAAGCTTCGCAGACAGCTACCATAGCCCTGTAATAGGGAGTCTGCGGTTCATCGAGTACGGTATGTAATGTTGTAATTACGGGTGCGTTTACCCTTCGCAGCAACAGGTTCAGATGAGAACCGGCATCGCCCCCGAAAATGCCGAATTCGTGCTGAACGGATATGAAGTCCACATGACTGAAGTTTATATAATCTGCAGCGGAGACGTAGTCGTTCTTGACATTTTGTCGTATCTCAAACTTGACGGGATTTGCATACTGGCAGGGACTTCCCGCCTGCATCGCAACAACCAGCGGCTCAAAGTCTTTTCCGGCCACTGTGCTGACGCTTTTGACCAGGTCTGACGTGAAGGTAGCGATGCCGCATCTTCTCGGAGGAAAGGACGAAATAAATGCAACCTTCCTGGCCGAAGTTTTTGCCATATTTTGCCTCCCTGCCGTTAATTAGAAAAGCATTAATCAGAAGCAGAGATATTTTATGCCTGATGTTACAGGCTGTCAAGCGAAATTTATATTTTTCCGCGTTAAAGCCAAGAAAAGGGTATTGTGTCAATTTGTGATACGAAGAACCAAACAGAATATTGTTGCGCACACAAATATACGACAAAAAATATGGCTATACTAACAACATCTGGTATTTTTTTCATACAAAAGAAAGGTTTGTTCCTGATGGTTGACTTTTTTAGAGGGTGGTTTTTATGGCCCTTTCAGGCTTTTTATGGGGTTGACGTTGGCCCTGGGTTTTTACCCTGTGTTATTGTTTTTCAACTTGTAATACTCATCAGGAGAGATGCGGTTATTGGTCATTGGCAGCGGAGCAGGCGTGCGGATAAGGTTACGAATGGTTTAAAACACGTTCTTGCATACTCTGCCGGAAAATGTTAGACTAACCAGCCTTAACACACTCTATATCGTTTTTTATAAAGCAAAGTAAGGAGTTTTATTTAAATGGGCAAAAATGTAGCTATAGCAGGTGTTACCGGCGCGGTCGGACAGGAGTTTCTTAAAATTCTGTCCGAGAGGGATTTTCCTATTGATTCACTGCGTGTCTTGGCGAGCCAGCGTTCTAAAGGCAAGAAGATCGAGTTTAAGGGCAAAGAATATACGGTCGAGGTTCTGAGTAATGACAGCTTCGATAATATCGATATCGCTTTGTTTTCCGCAGGTGCCGGGCGCAGCAAGGAATTCGCCCCTGCTGCGGTCGAAGCCGGGGCGGTCGTTGTAGATAACTCCTCGGCGTTCAGAATGGACCCTCAAGTGCCTCTGGTTGTCCCGGAGATAAACCCGGAGGCCATAGGCCAACACAAGGGGATAATCGCAAATCCCAACTGCTCGACAATAATAGGTATTGTACCGGTCTGGCCGCTGCACAAGGCCAATCCGGTAAAGCGGATGGTGGTAAGCACCTATCAGGCCGCCAGCGGGGCCGGTATGGCTGCGATGCTGGA
This sequence comes from Planctomycetota bacterium, assembly GCA_013349435.1. Classification (GTDB taxonomy): domain Bacteria; phylum Planctomycetota; class Phycisphaerae; order Sedimentisphaerales; family Anaerohalosphaeraceae; genus QNBT01. Next base: position 6,914 of record DUZQ01000005.1, read on the forward strand.
GCTTGAGCAGCAGGCAAGGGAAATTTTAGACGGCAAAGAGCCGACCTGTAACGTACTTCAATATCAGCTTGCGTTTAACGTATTCAGTCACAACTCAGCACTTGACAAAGATGGTTACAATCTCGAAGAGGTCAAGATGGTCAAGGAGACCAGAAAAATCTTCAACTGTCCTGATATTGCCATCACGTGCACCTGCATACGTGTACCCGTTCTTCGTGCTCATTGTGAGAGTATAAATCTTGAGTTCACCGACCCGATTACCCCACAGCAGGTAACGGAGCTTTTGAGCATGTCTCCCGGTGTAAGTGTAATTGACGACCGAGCCAATAACCGCTTTCCTATGCCTATCGATGCGGCGGGCAAAGACGATTGTTTTGTCGGCCGAATCCGGCAGGATTTATCCATTCCTGATGAGCGTGGGATAAATTTCTGGGTCGCCGGCGACCAGCTCCGAAAAGGAGCGGCGCTTAACGCGGTCCAGATCGCCGAAAAGCTCCTTTGATGCAGGCACGATGGCTGTGCGTAATATAAAACTTACCGTTCATTATGACGGCAGTAATTATCACGGCTGGCAGGTCCAACCGGACCATTTGACCGTGCAGGCGGAGATTACCGGCGCGATTGCCAGGCTCACGGGCAAGGATGTCATTGTCAACGGCGCAAGTCGTACAGACGCCGGGGTGAGTGCTCTGGGCCAGGTTGCCAATGTCAGAATTGACACGCCCATTCCGACGGAAAACTTTGTAAAGGCCCTTACCGAGATTCTTCCAAATGATATTGCAGTTACCGAAGCCGTTGATGTGCCCTATGAATTTGACGCTATAACCTCGGCTAAGCATAAATTATACCGCTATAGTATTTATACCGGCCCTGTCCGGCCGGTTCTGGACATCAGGCACTGCTGGCACCTTCCGAGAAAGCTCGACGCCGACCGTATGGATAGAGGGGCAAAACTGCTTGTCGGCACAAAGGATTTTAAGTCTTTTGCTTCCGCTGCCGACAAACGCCAAAGCTCTGTAAGGACCGTTACCCGGTGTGATGTAAAAACCGAAGGCGAATGGATATATATTGCTGTCGAAGCGGACGGCTTTTTGTATAATATGGTGCGTAACATTGTAGGAACACTTGTCGAGATTGGCCGTGGGCGCTGGAGAGCTGAGAGGATAACCGAGATTCTTGAAGCAAGGGATCGCACTGCAGCAGGACCGATTGCACCGGCAGCGGGCCTTTGTCTTATACAAATTGAATACTGAAGCCTCAGGGAGTTAAAAAGAAAATATTCTTAGCCAAAGATAAATTGAAGAAAAAAAACTCTGTGGCAAGATAATATGAGAATTGTTCACATAATAACCCGGCTCATACTCGGCGGCGCGCAAGAGAACACGCTGATTACCTGCAAGCTCTTAGCTGAGCGGGGCCATGATGTAACGCTTATAACAGGGCCTGCCCTTGGTCCGGAAGGAGCGCTTTTTCAGCAGGCCTTGAGCGAAAATTACAGAGTTGTCGTGATTAACAAGATGCGTCGAGCGATACACCCGCTTTATGATGCGATAAGTTATCTGCAAATCAAAATGTACTTGAAGCGGATACAGCCGGACATTGTCCACACTCACTCGGCCAAGGCGGGCATATTGGGCCGATACGCCGCCCACAGCCTGAAGGGCAAACCGGGCGGCAAAGGCCGAAACGTCCCCCGTGTTGTTCACACCATCCACGGCCTGGCGTTTCATCCTTATCAAAGTGATTGGCTGAACAAGTTTTACATTGCCATCGAAAAGGCGGCCGCTCACAAGACCGATGCCTTCATATCCGTTGCCGATGCGATGACTGAAAAGGCCGTTGCCGCTGGTCTCGGAAAAACTGAAGATTTCACCACTGCCTACTCCGCCATTGATGAAGCCGATTTCCTAAGCTCCCCAGACCCGGAGGAGATAAGAAGCTTTCGGCGGAAGTACGGGATAGGCCGGCAGGCGATTGTTCTTGTTACTATTGGTCGTCTTTTTGAACTGAAAGGACACGAGTATATAATCGAGTCCGCCCGAAGACTGGCACCGAAGTATGAAAATCTGGTATGGCTTTTTGTCGGCGACGGCAAATTGGCCGGCCAAATCAAATCCGACATCCACTTAGCCAACCTCGGTTACAAATTCAGATTCACAGGCCTCCTTGGCCCCGAACAGATACCACTCGCTATACACGCCTCGGATATACTCGTACACTGCTCGCTACGTGAAGGTCTGGCCCGCGTGCTGCCCCAGGCGATGCTTTGCGCTAAACCCGTTGTCAGCTTCGATATTGACGGGGCAAAAGAGGTTGTAAGCAGGAAAACGGGTTTCCTAGTCGAACCTGAAAATATTGAACAGTTGACGCAGGCATGTGAACAACTGGTAACAAATCCTGAGTTGAGGATTAGGCTGGGCCAGTCGGGCAGGGAGTTTGTCAAGGAACAATTCGCCCCGGAGACAATGGTCGACACCATTGAACAAGTCTATCAAAAACTGACAAAGTAACTCTGTATTTTAACTATGTCGGCATGGTTCGCTCTTGAGGTTATGGAAGGTGTTTACCAAAGTAGTAATTAGCGGAGAAATATCAGATGACAAAAGACCTTATCAACATCTTGGACTTAGTTGGTCGTAAAGCCGTACCAGAGCCTTGGGCAGAGGGGGATAATATTCCCTGGAGCGAACCTGGTTTCAGTGAGAGAATGCTAAAGCAGCATTTGTCACAGGCCCATGATTTGGCGAGCAGGCGATTTGAGACCATTGATACGCATATTGCGTGGATTCATCAAAAATTACTGGAAGGTAAACAATCTAAAATCCTTGATCTTGGTTGTGGGCCGGGCTTTTATGCCGGCCGATTGGCAAAGCTGGGCCATGAATGTGTTGGGATTGATTATTCGCCGGCTTCGATAAAATATGCTGCCGAACAGGCAGGCAAAGAAAAGCTGATTTGTAATTATTTGCATGAGGATATAAGAAAGGCTGAATTCAACATCGGATTCGACCTGGTTATGCTTATCTATGGTGAATTGAACGTTTTTCGGCCTGCTGATGCTACGGCTATTCTTAAAAAAGCTAATCGTGCTCTCAGCGAACACGGGATTTTGCTTCTTGAACCACATTCTTTTGGTGTGGTTAAGAGCATCGGCGAGCAGCCATCTTCTTGGTATTCCGCAAAGTCGGGACTTTTTTCAGATAAGCCTCACATTTGCCTTGAGGAAGGTTTTTGGGACGGGCAAAGCAACACCTCAACAAAGAGATACTTCATAATTGATGCGTCAACTGTTGATGTAGCCCATTATGCAACAACTTATCAGGCTTATACGGACCAGCAGTACAGCAGTTTACTTAAAGAGAGCGGCTTTGAAGCGATAGAATTTTACCCATCATTGGGAGAATCTAAGGATAAATATCAGGAGGATCTGATTGCGATAGTTGCAAAGAAAAGTAATGATGGCAAATGAATAACCTTTGATATAAGGGCAACGACACAGGCACAAGGCATTATAGCAAAAAGACCGGATATTAACCGGCGAGTAAATGCAAGGAGAATAACATTATGAGAAGTTACAGAAAAGAGTTGTGGTTTCAAACAAAACAAAGACGTGAATTTATCAACATCACTCCAGAGATCCAGGCCTGCCTTGCCGAGAGCGGCATTAAGGAAGGTTTCGTGCTTTGCAACGCCATGCACATTACCGCAAGCGTCTTCATAAACGACAACGAGTCCGGACTGCACCATGATTTTGAGGTATGGCTCGAAAAGCTCGCCCCGGAAAAACCTTACTCCCAGTACCGACATAACGGCTACGAGGACAACGCCGATGCACACCTTAAGCGTACCGTAATGGGCAGGGAAGTGGTCGTTGCGGTAACAAACGGCAGGCTCGACTTTGGTCCGTGGGAGCAGATTTTCTACGGCGAGTTCGACGGCAAACGCAAAAAACGCGTCCTTGTAAAAATTATCGGCGAATAGAAAGCGGACACCTTTGTGATGAGTACGCTTACATTTCTTGCCAGTGCCGTTATTATATCGCTGTCCGGCGTGATGGCGCCGGGAGCACTTACAGCCGCCACCATAGCACAAGGCACACGCTCGAAAAATGCAGGTTCACTTATCGCCATAGGTCATGCTGTCATCGAAATCCCGCTAATAGGCCTACTTGTGCTCGGCTTTGATATTTTTCTTAAAAGTGAAAAAACACAAATTGTTATCGGCTTTGCAGGCGGTCTTTTTCTGCTCTGGATGGGTATTGGAATGATTCGAGGCCTTCAAAAGGCCGAGCACTCCTGTTCCGACATCTATAAAACCGGCCCGGTCATGACGGGTTTTATTCTTTCAGTCAGCAACCCGTACTTTCTGCTTTGGTGGGCAACTGTAGGGCTGAACCTTGCATTGAAGGCACAGGCTCTTGGTGTGCTTGCGCTGGTGCTTTTTACCGCCGTTCACTGGCTGTGCGACCTTGTGTGGCTGGGCGCTCTGTCATTTGCAAGCTTCAAAGGTTCTGCGCTTCTAAGCCCCCGAAGACAGAAATTCGTGTTCGGCTTTTGTGCAGCCGCTCTGGTTTGTTTCGGCGCCAAATTCATCTATGACGCCTCATCGGCATTGTCGGGCCTCTATCGGTAAAGTCCTTTTAACGTGCTACTTCAAAACTTTCTCCAAGAGTCTCAGTCCCTGTCTGATTGCTTCGGATTCGAGGAGCTTTTGGACATTGATTTTAGGATTGTCCAGGGTTCCCTCAATCGGAAGTTTGATTCTGTCGGCGGCAGTTTCTCCCCCTTTAACAGTTCCACCGCTGAATGTGTACGGCAGCGTTACGTTCATATCAAGGCTTTTGTCCAGGCCGATTTTGCCTGCAAAGTTTACGGGATTCTCGCCGACATTTATCTGCATGTCATCGTAGCTTAAAACTCCCTTTTGAAGAACAAATTTTGTCGGCATCATCGTCATATCCACACCGCGTCCGCCCGTTACCGAAACAATCTGAGCCAACAAATCCGACGCCTCCAGTCGCATCTTTTCTATACTTACAGTCCCCGCAACGACCGCATCGCCTTTTGCGGCGCCTTCAAGTGGAATGCTCAGTTTCTCACAGTAAAAATCGGCTACCCCGCGAACATTTACCGCATCGGCGAAAACAGGATTAAGATACATTAGTAACTGTCTGCTTGTATCATCGTTTATATTAACCTTTTCTATTATCCGCATAGGTCCGGAAATCTTGAAAAGCACAGGTTTTTCTTTGAGGTTCACCGCCCCTGCCAGATTGAGTTTGCCGTTGTTGACGGTCGCCGAAAAAGGCTCAATCGAAAGAGCGCCCTGTTTGACCGTGATTTGCATCTCTGTCGGACCGAAGTGCAGACCTTTATATGTTGCTTTGTCGAAACCGAATTTCGCAGCAGTATTCAGATTTGCAAGCAGGGAACCTTTTTCGGCGGGGTTGTATTCTGATTCAATTTCTATATCAGTGGTTCGTTTTCCCTCCATTGTCAACCCACTTGGGATAAATGCACCGGCTATGGTAGAGGCCGCGGCAAGGTCGTACTCGGCATCGATTCGGCCGCTCAATTTGGTTCTTTCCGCGGCGCCGGTCTGTGTAAGATTGCCGGTTACATCTATCTGTGAGCTGTCAATCCGTAAATCCCGTATCTGGTAAGTCTTTTCAGTAAAATCCAGGAGCACATCTGCAAAGATACTAATCAACTTTTCTTCAAAAGGTTTTTTCCCGGGCAGGTTTATCCGGGCATCGGTAATCTGTGTTGAGTCGGTTGCCACTGTCAGTTTCCTGTTTTCCCCGGCGACCGAAAGGTCTGACTTTAAGTTGCCGCTTACCGTCATCCCTTCAGCAAGCGGTTTGACAAGTTCGATAAAGGGCTGTGCCTTTTGCAGGTCGATGTCCGCTTTAATCCCCAGTCCAAGCTTCTGAGCGGCTTGTTCACCCAGTGGCACAACCGAATCTGCAATTTTCACCCTTCCGAAATCTGCCGTTGTTTGAAATGAATTGATATTCAGGAGGTCCCCTTCCGTATCGACCCCAAGCACGAAATCCATATCAACAGAAGAAGCTGGCGTCGCTTTTTTTCCGTTGCCGGCAATAAATTGTTCAATAACAGCCTGTCCGCGGACGGTTATTTTTTCGTCGTCGAAAGATATTTTGCCCGTCTCTGTAGCCCTGCCTGCAATCGTGTAATCACCGAAGTCTATGAACTGTCCGGCAAAGGCCTGCAAGCCGGCAAGGTCCGCTGTTGCTTCATAGTCAACGGAATTTATTCCGCCTCCACAGTCAATGGTGCAAAAAGATGATTTTAAGTTGAGCTTGTCGATAATAATGTTTTTGTCGTCGGAGGATATTTGGGCATCCATTGTAACAGGCTCGGCAATTGCCGTTTTTTTTCCGCGTATATCCTTTTCAAAACCCGACAAGACGGCGCTTGCCTGCAGCTTTTCGAATCTACCGTCGTCGATTCCGGCGGTTATATCTCCGTTAAGTATGCCGGCGGCGTCTATTTCCCTGCCCGCCAAGGCAAAAAGCGGGCCAAGAGTTTCCAGGTCGAGGTTTTCAACCTTGACGGTAAAATCTCCACTTGTTTGCTTTAGTGTCCAGCTCTTTTTTGTAGCAGGTGTCAGGTTTCCCTTCGCGGAGATTTTGGATTCGGTCCGGCTGTCGGCCACCTTAATCGCAACGTCAAAAGTCGATTTTTTCCCCAATGGATTCAGGTCCAGTTTCGATCCTATGTTGCTGACTTTAAGGACGTTAAGGTCCCTTTGCCCGGATGCCGGTATTATCGTTAGGTCCCCCCCATTTACGGTAAGGTCAACCTTTGCCAGAGCCAGTCGGGTGTTTTTTTCTTTTTCTGCAGCAGTTTTTTCCCCCGGCGGTGCAGTCTTATCGTCTGTGTCTTTGGTCCGGCCTTTGACATTGATTATCACCTGCGGCTCATCAATCAAAGTTTCACCGAGGGCCACTATTCCAAGAAGCAACGGCATATAGTGGGGTTTTGTAGAAAACTCCTTAATCCTGGCCGAAGTCGCTCCGGAGTCATCTTCAAAGGTCAAATCCCTGACTCTGATTCCCTTGTACCACCCCATGGAAAAATCCCCCATACCTACTTTTCCGTTGACAGAGCGATTTATTTTACCGAGGATGAAGTTTTTGCCGCTGTTTGAAGACAGGTATAGCGGCATAACAATAACAAGCAGCAAGACAAATACCACAGCAATTACTGCTATCCAGCCTATAGTTTTGATTTTAACGAGGCCTTTGCTTTTTTCCGTATGTACAGAATTGTCGGCGGTGCGCATTTTTCCAGTCCTTCGAAAAACGTTTTTGAGATTTGCTTCTTTCGGCCCGGCCCGTCAGACGTCCACTGATGTAAAATCAGTCCGACATAATTTCATCCGACTTTGTCTTAATAACCACATCCACCTTTTCGGTATATTCTTTGGTAAGATTGTCTATTTTCTTCTTGCCTCTGTCCCGCTGGTCTTCGGTAATAAGCTTTTCCTTTTCCTTTTCGTCCAACTGTTTGTTGGCGTCGCGTCTTATGTTCCTGATACCCACCTTGGTCTTTTCGCCCATCTGCTTTACCTGTTGTGTAAGCTGCTTTCTTCTTTCGACACTCAAAGGCGGAATATTCAGCCGAATAATTTTTGCATCGGCAATGGGATTAAGGCTCAGGTCACTGTTTTTGATGGCTTTTTCAATATCTTTGAGGCTTGCCGGGTCGAACGGCTTAATGACTATAGTGGCAGGTTCGGGGGTGGCAATGGTCGCCAACTGTTTCAGGGGAGTCCTACTGCCGTAATAATCGACCATGACGTTTTCCACGAGTCCGGAGGAGGCCCTTCCGGTGCGAACCGAACGCAGTTCGGTTTGCAGAAACTGGACCGATTTGTCCATGTGCTGCTTGTGCTCTTCAATTATCTGTCTTCCGGGCATATTTGTTAATCCCCTTCTTGATAAAAATTCACCTCAACCCCGCGTAAAATGCGGGGCTAAATAAATGTAGTGTGCGATGTATCGCACCACTCCTATCGGGCGGCTCGCGCCGCCGCGCTTCTGTTTCTTTTGCTTTTCTATCGGCTCGCGCCGCCGGGCTTCTGTTTCTTTGCGTATCGGGCGGCTTGTGCCGATGCGCTTTTGTTTTCAACTGATGAGCGTCCCGATGTCCTGGCCGTAAAGAGCTTTTGTAATGTTACCCTTCTTGAAGATGTTCAGAACCACAATGGGAATATTGTTGTCGCTGCAAAGACTTATTGCCGCCGGGTCTATCACACGCAGACCACGCTTCAAAACGTCATTGTATCTCAACGCCTTCAGCAGTTTTGCCTCGGGTTTCTTCATTGGGTCATCCGTATAAACGCCATCAACCTTGGTGGCCTTTATGATAACATCTGCATCAAGTTCAGCCGCCCTAAGCGCTGCGCAGGTATCCGTTGAGAAGAACGGATTTCCCGTCCCGCCCGCCAGAATCGCAACTCTGCCAAGTTCCAGGTGTCTGAGGCATCTGCGCCGTATGAAAGGCTCACAAATCGCCGCGACCTCGATAGCACTTAAAACCCTCGTCGGCTGACCGAGCCTTTCCAGAGTTTCCTGCAGTGCACAGGCGTTAATCACGGTAGCCAGCATACCCATATAGTCGGCGGTGTTTTGGGGGATGTGGCTTTGTTTCGAGAACGTCTCGCCTCTAAGGAAATTTCCACCACCGACGACAATCGCAACCTGTGGGCCGAGCTTGCATATCTGGGCAATCCGTTGGGCAATGGACTCAAGAGCATCTCCGTCGATACCAAAACCGCCCGGCCGGCAAAAACTCTCACCCGACAGTTTCAACAACACGCGCTTGTACTTTATTTTTTCCATTCGCCTGCCGAAATACCCAAAACATCGTAAGATGATTTTGCCGATGTTGATTATATCGCTGTTTCAGCCGATTTCAAATCGTACAAATTTCTTTATTTTTGCCTCGCCCCCCGCCTGCTTAGCCACCTCTGCCAAGACCTGGGCGACCGTCTTACTGTCATCCTTTACAAAGGGTTGTTCAACAAGGCAGTTTTCTTTGAAGAACTTTTTCATTTTTCCTTCAACGATTTTGTCAATGATGTTCGCAGGCTTATTTTTCATCTGCTCGGCGGCGATTTCCTTTTCCCTCTGTATAATTGCCGGGTCAATCTTATCGCTGTCCACCGCCACGGGCTTTATTGCCGTAATGTGCATCGCAATATCGGCGGCTATCGTTGACAAAGCACCTGCCGACTCGTCTGTATCCGCTTCAATCTGGACCATTGCTCCCACTTTATTATTAAAGTGAACATAAGTCCCGATAACGCCTGAGTCTGGTACAGTGTACCTCGTAAAATCACCAACTTCAATTTTCTCCCCAGTCTTGCTTACCGCCTCGGTTAGTACCTCTGAGAATTTTTTGCCTTCAACATCGGTCTCAAGAATAGCATCGGTTCCCTCATCACTCCGGCAAGCCAGCATATATTTTCCGAGTTCATGCGCGGCGGTGGTGAAATCGTCGCTTTTTGCAACAAAATCCGTCTCGCAGCAAAGTGCCGCCATTGCCGCAGTGGTGCTATTTGCATCTTTTTTGCAAACGATTATTCCCTCGGTAGTTTCTCTTGCGGCCCGTTTTGCTAATGTTGCCAGGCCTTTCTTTCGCAGAAGCGCCATTGCTTCTGTTATGTCACCATTTGTTTCGACAAGTGCCTTCTTACAGTCCATCATACCCTGACCGCTCATCTTACGAAGCTTCATTACAACCGAAGCAGCAATCTCCGCCATTTCTTTATGCTCCCATAAAAACTAAAAAACTCAAACCTCTATGCCATTCTGAGGCGAAGCCGAAAAATCTCAATTCTCCGAAAATGTCATTCCGAACCCATTCGGCTGCGCTCCTTCCAGAATGACATACACCTCTGACTTCTGACTTCCGACTTAGGCAGAACCGTTTTTCGGCTCTTCATCTGTCGCCTTAGTCTCTTTTGTTTGAACCTGCACCGCAGCACCGGTTTCGATTTTTTCCGGCTCGTCGACACTCCGGGCGGGCTGTTCGTTTTTCGCCTCCTGCTCCTTTTTATCGGCACCTGCGCTGGCTAACGCCCGTCTTCTGGAACGTCCACGAACACTAGCCGCCGGCCCGGCGGCCTGTTTAAACATAGTCTTTCCCGCTGCTACCGCATCGACTAACTCTGTAAGCAATAACTCAATAGCCTTGATTGAATCATCATTTGCCGGGATAGCCACGTCAACCATATCCGGGTCTGAATCCGTGTCGATAATACCGATGGTTGCGATACCCAGTTTTCTCGCCTCTCGCAAGGCGATGGTTTCATTTCTTACGTCCACCACCACCACAACGCCCGGCAGCCTGCCCATCTTGCGTACACCCTCGAGGTTCGTCTTGATTTTGCGCATCTGGCGCCGCAGGCGCGAACCCTGTTTCTTGCTCTGGGCTGCAAGCTGACCGCTCGACTCCATTTCTTCCAGTTCTTCGAGTCTTTGCAAACGAGAACGTACCGTTCGGAAGTTGGTCAGCATCCCCCCAAGCCAACGCTCACAAACATAGTGCATGCCGCACTTGCCCGCTGCCTCCAATATCGGTTTTTTCGCCTGACGCTTCGTGCCGACAAATACAGCGTCTTTTCCAGAAGAAACCACGTCGATAAGGAGCTTTTTGGCAATCAGCAGCCCCTTAAGTGTTTCCTTCACGTTAATAATGTGGATCATACCGCGTTTTCCGAAGATATACGGCTCCATCTTCGGATTCCATCGGCTGACCGCATGGCCAAAATGTACGCCCGCGCTTATCAGTTCACGGGCCAATTGCTTATTCACCAATACTTTACCTCCAGAGAACCATCTTTTATTTCTATCCAGCTATCAAGGCCATTGCACCGTTGCCTTGGCCTATAAAGACAGTAAAGTAATACAAGTTGTTCGTAATGTCCAACAAATTCTGCCGATTATGAAATTTTTTGCACCCCCGCAAACCTGAACCCCAAAACTCGTTTACCCGGCTCGTTTTTTCAAATAAATCTGCAAAACGGTGATGTCAGCGGGGCTGATTCCGGCTATCCTTGCCGCCTGGGCAAGCGTGGCGGGGCGAAACGCCGACAATTTTTCCTTGGCTTCGGCGCGCAGATGGATTATATCCTGATATTCTAAATCAGCCGGCAGCTTTATATTCTCGAGATTCCGGAAACCTGCGACCTGTTTGGCCTGTTTGACAAGATAACCTTCATATTTCGCATCAATGGTCGCTGCCCTGAGTACGTCCGTCTGTAAATTCATTTTTTTGACATCCGCCATATCATGCAGGTCCCGCTCAAGAGGATTTTTCGGTTGCTTGAGCAGATGCCACAGGCTTTGGCCGTTTCGCCTTGTCTTTTTTAAATAACCGCTCAATCTGCTGATATCTTCGATTTTCTTTTGATACCTCTGCCATCGCGAGTCTTCAACAAGCCCAATCTCTCTGCCGACAGGAGTGAGCCGACGGTCGGCATTGTCCGACCGCAGTGAAAGTCTGTACTCGGCCCTCGAAGTGAACATTCTGTAGGGTTCGGCAATATTCTTTGTCAGGAGGTCGTCAATCAGTACTCCGATATATGCCTGGTCTCTTCGCAGTACAACAGGTTCTTTGCCCTCCAGTTTCCTTGCGGCGTTTATGCCGGCGATAATGCCCTGTGCAGCGGCCTCTTCGTACCCGCTTGTGCCGTTAATCTGTCCTGCAAGGAACAGACCTGTTATCTTTTTCGTCTCCAGGCTCGGCTTCAATTGAATCGGCGGGCAATAATCATACTCAACCGCGTACGCATAATAAACAATTCGCGCGTTTTGGGTCCCCGGCAACATCCTGAGCATCTGTCCCTGAACATCCGCCGGCATGGATGTGAATATACCGTTACAGTAAATCGTCTTTATCTGTTCCTCCTCCGGCTCCAGGAAGATACGGTGCTGCTTTTTGTCGGCGAACCTGACCACCTTTGCCTCGATACTCGGGCAGTAACGAGGGTCCGTCCCGGTTATCCGGCCCGACGAAAGCGGGGCCCGGTGCAGATTGTCCCGAAGCAGTTTGTGTATTTTTTCATTGGTGTATGTTATCCAGCAGGGAATCTGGGGGCGTTCTATTCTGTCTGTTATAAAGGAAAACGGCACCGGCGACTCATCGCCCGGCTGTATTTCCAATCGGTCAACACCCACCGTTTGCGCGTCGAGCCTCGGCGTCGTATCTGTCGCCATTCGTCCAAGCTGCAACCCAATTCTTCTCAGACTGTCTGAAAGCCGGTCGCTTGCAGGCTCATCCCGTCTGCCGCCCGGCCATTTGTGCTCGCCCATATACAACATCGCACCCAAAAACGTCCCCGGCGTCAAAATCACAGTCTCAGCACGGCATTTTGACCCATCTTTGCACGCTACCGCTTCCACTTCGCTGTTTTTCGCTCGTATCTGCGTTGCTGTTGACTCGATAATGGTAAGGTTCTCGGTTTTTTCGAGCCTGTGCTGCATCCACTTTTGATACTTACCCCGGTCGGCCTGTGCCCGCGGAGACTGCACCGCAGGACCTTTCGACCGGTTCAGCATCCGAAACTGAATCCCTGTCGCATCTATCGCCAGACCCATCAGTCCGCCAAGGGCGTCAATCTCACGTGCAATTTGCCCCTTTGCAAGCCCTCCGACAGCCGGATTGCAGCTCATCTCGGCGATTTTGTCCCGGCTCATTGTTATAAGGGCGGTCTTAGCGCCGAGCCTCGACGCCGCATGGGCAGCCTCGACACCTGCGTGCCCTGCCCCTACAACAATGCAATCAAAGCAGTTTAGTTTCTTAGTCATATCCATCATATACCCCAATGTCATTCCTGCGAAAGTTTGTCACCCCTGCGAAGGCAGGGGCCCACATCCAGAAGAAAACATGGATTCCGTGTCAAGCCCAGAATGACAACAGCAAAGTGTTTTTCATCAAAGGCTTTAGCCAGTATAGCTGTTTGAACTTTCAAATCAAGTCTTGACAACCGATGTTATTTTTTTCATAATGGTATCAAAATTTGCAGTAGAGACTGTTATGGTCAAAGAAAGCAAAGAACTATCATTAGCGCTTTGCATAGAGAATACCGAATGTGAGGATTCGGAGAAGACAAAGACATGCAGAATAACTTTCTGGAAGAGATTGTCGCCGAGTGGCTCGAATACGAAGGGTATATTGTTAAAAGGAATGAGCGAGTCGGTCGCCGTGCCGTCGGCGGACATGAAGGGGAACTGGATGTTGTGGGCTTCAATCCAAAGACAAAGCATCTCATCCATGTCGAAACGTCAACAGATGCCGACTCCTGGAAAGTCAGAGAAAAAAGATTCGAGAAAAAATTTTCCTCCGGCGACAAATATATCAAAAAACTTTTCGAAGGATTAGCCATTCCCAATCAGGTGGAGAAGAAGGCAATCTTTGCTATCGGCAGTGACAAGAACCACAAGGAGATAGGCGGCGGCGAAGTTGTTATTGCTGAGGACTTCATCTTGGAGATTCTCCACAAGTTCAAAGGCACGTCTTTCCTCTCGCGAGCGGTGCCTGAGAAATACCCGATCCTCCGGGTTCTTCAAATGATATCTCATCATCACAAGAAGGTTGTCAGAGAACTGAAAGAGGAATAACCGCCAAACCAAAGGGTTGAGTATCTGCTCCGGCTCAGTTTTATGTGCTTTTAGAGCTTGAAATTGAATACAATCCAGTCCAGCTACGGCTCATCGGAGGTTTTGGCCGGAGGCGAGAGGCCGAGCTGTAGCCGGATTAGATATAACGAATTAATGATATAAATTGCTTGATTTTTCAGACGTTATCTGGTATTCTTATTATCGAGGTGATTAAAAAATGAAAAAACGCTATCAGTTGCCAATATTAATAGAAAAAGACGAAGATGGGTTTTACGTAGTTGAATGCCCTGTATTTTCGGGATGCTACAGCCAGGGAAAAACTATGGACCAGGCCCTGAAAAATATTCGTCAGGTAATCGACTTATGTCTAGAAGAGAAAGAAAATAGGCAAGCCCTTAAAGATTTCCATCCCCAGGAGTTGAGTTTCTACACGTTATCTTATGCCTAAATTACCCGTTATTTCCGGCAATCAAGCTATAAAGTGTTTTGAAAAGGCAGGCTACCGAGTAATTCGTCAACGAGGTAGCCATGTGCGGATGTGTCACAAAGGTAATAGCACTAAACAGCCCTTAACCATACCTCGTCACAAGATACTGGGCAAAGGTCTCATGCGCAAATTATTGCGTGATGCTGAACTTACTATTGAAGAATTTTTAAAGTTACTTTAGCGCTGTAAATTATTTCGGTACGACTGTCCAGGAAAAATGAGATGGATATTTATGAGAGCTAACGAATTTGACAAAAAGTTTGATGACGGCAAGGACATTTCCAAGTACCTTGATATTTCAAAAGCCGTACGGCCCGGACAAGAACAGAAAAGGGTAAATGTTGATTTCCCTCTATGGATGATCCACTTATTAGATAAAGAGGCAAAACGTCTGGGCGTGCCCCGACAATCCATCATCAAAGTGTGGATAGCCGAACGCATGAAAAAAGTCCCATTCTAAACATCTGATTCTAAACTATTCACCACGCCTATCTTTTTGTCAGTGCCACCGCTGAGGCAATGGCGAAATTAGCGGTATGTGTAATACTAAGTGCTATTTCTTTTATCCCGGCCTCGGTTGCGATTCTTTTAACTTCACCGTCGATTTTGACTTCGGGCTGACCCAAGGCATTATTGACGATTTCTATATCGGTCCAGGCGATTTTACCCCGCCAGCCTGTGCCGAGCAGCTTCAGCACCGCCTCCTTTGCGGCAAATCGTCCGGCAAGCTTTTCCACCTGATTGTGCACGGCCTGTGCGTCCGCCTGTTCCCGCTTTGTAAAAACACGGTCGAGGAACCGCTCACTGTGACGGGCGACCATCGATTCAATCCTCGGAAAATCCACCAGATCTATTCCGTGTAATATCATTTTCAGTAACCTGAAGATTCAAAGATTATGTCGTGTGCTGGTAATGCGCCTGTAAGCCGATTCGACACAGAAGTTAATGAAAGGTTCCATATTGGCAATGTTTGCCTGTCTTATCAACCTGTTAATCATCTCATCAAAGGCGGCTTTTCGCCGCTGGAACTGTATCTCGGCCTCGATCCTGGTCTGAACGTCCTGAAATGGCTGGTAACCCGGCTCTGTTTTGTCTTCAAGCTTCATAATGAAGATGTGCCCGTCGGCTTCTATAGGTCCGTTCACTTCGCCGATCTTCATTTTTTGTGCCGCCTTTTCAAGAACATCGTGAGGGGGTGCCAGCGAACCGGGTGTTACCGGATCCCACAAACCGCCCTTTTTCACACGGTGTGGGGCGTCGTTCGAGTATATCCGGGCCAACTCACCGAAATCGCGGCCCCGGCTGATTTTTCCCAAGAGTTTGCCGGCAAGTTCCATCGCCGTCTGTTTTTGTGTACCCGATTCCGGGGGCTGAATTGTTTCTATTTTGTCAATCGCAATGTCGATGAGGCGAAACTGTATTTGACCCTTCTGCGAAAAATACTCGTCCTTCATTTGGTTATACTTTTTTAGCAGCTCAGTGTGTGTTACAGGCTCTTGTGCGCCCAGTTCCTGTGATATATAGTACTGGGTCAGTAACAACTTCTTCTGATAGTCGTGAAACCGGCGCCAATCCATCCCCATCTCTTCAAGCACCCTGTTGGCTTCAGGAAGGTTGCCCCGGTAATTTGCGATGAATTTGTTGACCTCAGCCTGTGCGGCTTTGTCGATCGCACTGTCGTTTATGTTTCCGTCCGCCTGTTTTTTTGCCTGCTGGTACAATAGCGCATCGGCAGTCTTGCTCATTACGACCTGTGAAATCACAGGCCTTGCCTGCAAAATAAACCTGCCAAAATCTCCGCCCTCGGCCATAGGCTTAAGTGTCGTCATTATCGGAGAAATAATTTCATCGACGGTTATTGTCTCTTTATTTATGCTAAGCACAAGTCCCCCGGAAGGTGCCGGTAGATTTTGGCGCAGCGGAAGTTCATACTCAGCCATTTGTTCGGCGGTGAATTTGCCCTGTTTTACCCGGGTGTTTTGACACCCGGTTGTGGCCACTGCAAAAGTCACCAAAAGAGCACCACCGAGTATATATATAAACAACTGCCTCATTTTGCTCGTTTACCTTATTGACTTCAGTTCTGCAAAAGCTCCACGGTCAAACAGAAATACGATACTGTTACTGGTTTTCAGATGGCTGGGCCTTTAAGATTTCCAGAAAAGCCGGGTGTGTTTTTTTGCCCGCTGCAAGGATGTTGTATTCCCGGCCTGTGTAATTTTCCGGGTCGGCAGGAAAGACCTTGTTTCCGGCGAGATCGGTCATAATACCATCGGCGTTGGCGATTAACAGTGCGCCTGCGGCGATATCCCACAGCTTTGCATCTATTGCGATGGCGCCGAGCAAAGCGCCCCTGGCAACATAGGCAAAGTGAAGCGAGCCGCTTCCAAGAGCACGAAATTTTGTCCGGCGCATTATTTCATTAACACCTGCTGCGTGTTCCGGTTTGAAATGCGTGTCAATACCGAAGGCGGCAAATTCGTTTATATCCTCGCCGCTTACGGTTATTCTCGAAGCATTAAGCTGGGCGTCGGTATCCTTTGCAGCGGTGTACATAGACTCGGTTGCCGGTTCAAAGATTACCGCTGCGACAGGGTGTCCCTGGTATAGTGCCGCGACAGCGACGGTGAAGAAAAGCAGGCCGTGCGCGTAATTACTGCTGCCGTCGATCGGGTCGATAATCCACCAGACAGGCTCCGACGACCTCGGCGGCTGTTTGAGCATCTGGTCGCCGGGGCCTTCTTCAGCTATAAAACCATGGTCGGGATATGTTTCCTTGATGCGATTTACAATCAAATCCTGGCAGATGCGGTCCGCATTTGTGACAATTTGGCGGTTTTTCTTTATCGAGGTTTTTACATACTTTATTTCTTCCATTGCTCGCTGGCCTGCAAGGCGTGCGGCAACAACCGCAACCTCCAACATTCGACTGATTTCAGTATGTTCCAGTGGCATATCAAACCTTTTAAATCACAATGAACCGGCAGTCAATCATTTTAACTTAATAACCCCGGCCTGCAAGCAATTTTCAACGATGCTACTCATACCTGGTTTCTCACAGGCTTAGTGCAATAAAAGAGAACCCGTAGCCGTCTTTAAGTTGGAAGTCCGGTATTGGAAACGCGGCTTGCATGCCGGCGGTCGGCGTGCCAACCAACCTGAATGGAAACTTTAAACTGTTTCGGAGACTGATGTTATGAAAAAGTATGAAATGTTAGTGTTGGCAATCCTTGCAGGTTTGGCGGTAGCGTGGCCCCTGTTCGCCCAGGAAAAAGGCCAACGCGAGGAAGGAAGAAGCCGCCTGCAACGCAGCGGACGGCGCTGGATGAGCCAAGAGGAGCAACAGAAAGCTTTTGCGACGATCGAGGAGCAATTGGGCAAGATGAAGGCAGGTACCGAAGGTATGCCCCGCAGCAGGGAAGGGTGGCGCGACCTTTCCGATGAAGAGCGAGACAAACTGAGAGAAAAATTCAGGATGATGCGGGACGAGCGACAGAAATCACTTGAGGTTATCGCCGAGCAAATCGACAAGCTGAAAGGGCCGAGGCAGCTAAGACGTGAACACGAAGAGGCTATCAGCCAACTGCAAGACGTTCTCAAGTTGGCTCAAAAGGAAAAGGCCAAGGAGACGATTGCGAGTATCGAAAAGCTGATTGCCGAGAAAAAAAAACGGCTTGAGGAAAAGCTCAAAGCGATTGGTTTCGATCCTGACGCCGGTCGTGAAAGGCGACAGAGACGTCCGCTGTAAGGAGGTATCCGTTTGGCCCGTAAGCAGGAGCAGGGCAATAAGTGGTGCATAACATTTATCTTGACTGGGACCGGGTAAAATTACCCGGTCTTTTTAGTTGTTAAAAAGCGGGCGATTTTGTACGATGAAAGAATCTTGATGTTTGTTCTATTGGTCGTGTTTGTGGGGGTATAGTTTTTTGAGTGTTTTTCGGGCGGCTTGCGCCGCCGCGCTTGTGCTGTTGATTGTTTTAGTTTCTACAGAAGCCGAGCCGCGCAAGCGGCCGAATTAAAGGGTGGAATAACAGAATTGTCTTTCGGGCGGCTTGCGCCGCCGCGCTTCTGCTGGAAAATTGGATATATGTAATTTTTAGGGGATAGTTTTTGTATAATAAGCCGGTGGCGTATTTTATTACATTTACAACACACGGAAGCTGGCTGCATGGTGACCTGCGAAACAGTATCGTCCGGGATGACGGCATACCAAAACTAATCGGAGTCAATACACGTCTCTATCGGCAGAAACAAGCAAAGCTGAAAACGCCACCTGTCTCTTTGAATAAGGAACAGCAGTTTATTTGGAAACAATCATTCAACACTGTCGCATCAGGCAATGGCAATTGATAGCTGCGCACGTCAGGGGCAGTCATGTACATATACTGGTCCGGGCCGACCAGGCCATCGGCAAGGTTGTGAATGAACTGAAAGCATGGTCCAAACGAAAACTCCGAAAGGCAGGATATCATATCCCGAAGGTCTGGACTGTCGGAGGCAGTAAACCATATGTATTTACGGATGCGAAGCTTCGGGAAAAAATTCACTACGTGATCCATGAGCAGGGCCGGATGATGGAGCATTATCTGGATAAAGGTTTTCGTTAGTTTCCACAGAAACCGGGCCACGCAGGCGGTCGAATTAAAGGGTAATGTTATTATTTTTTCCTTCGGGCGGCTTGCGCCGCCGCGCTTCTGCTGTTGATTGTTTTAGTTTCTACAGAAGCCGAGCCGCGCAAGCGGCCGAATCAAAGGGTGGAATAATAAAATTATCCTTCGGGCGGCTCGCGCCGCCGCGATTGTGTTATTATGGCGCGTTGCCGCGCTTCTGTTGTTATGGCGCGCCGCCGCGATTGTGCCGGGGAATTGAAGCCAAAGCTCAGGACACTTTCTTTGCCAGTATCTTCTATTGAGTTTGGGTGATTATTTTTTGGGCGTATGACCGCCAGTCTGTAGCGCCGTTGTCGAGGAAATAATCAAAGGATTTGTCGCCGGCTAACCGACCTAAGACGGCTTTTCGTTCGGCAGGGTCGGCGACCTGATCTATGATATGTTTTCTTATAGATTCAAGCTCGATAACAAATCGGCCGTGGTCATCGGTGAACTGGTCCTGGAGTTTTTTTCTTAAGTGTCCTGCATAGGCGGGGCAGTTGCCATCGGTTCCGACAGCGATTTGCAACGGGCCGCGCTTGACGACTGCGGGAACGAAGAAATCGCACAGGTCCGGCTGGTCAACCACGTTACACAGCACATCAAGCTCCTGGCAGTCTTTGTAGATTCTGCGATTCAGTTCGAGGTCGTTTGTCGCAGCTATAGCGAGAACAGCCTCTGCGAGGTAGTCCTTTGAATAAGCACTTATGACAACCTCTACATTCGGCAACTTGCAGGATTTCTCGAAGACGGGATCCACTTTTTTGGCGATGACGATTACCCTTGCACCGGCTTCGTGCAGGGAGCTTACCTTTCGGGCGGCGACTTGGCCTGCACCAATGACAACGACGCGTTTACCGGCGAGTTCGAGATATATGGGGTACTTAGCCATTGGTTCCGATTATACCTGCTGCGTAAGAACAGGCAACAATTCAATTGGATAAAATTTTGGGGCGAAAAATATTATCGATGTTTTCTCAGAAAATGGAAAAAACAGAGTCTCCGTAGCTGTAGTTGATACCGTGACCTTGATATTATGAGACTTTAAGGCGATTTTGCAACAATCTTAACTTTGGCTTCATATATCCTTGACATAGCTTAGCGATTATGATATACTAACATTGTATTAATGAGGGGAGAAGATATGAGTTTGATAAAAAGCATGCTCAGATTTTTCGAGGTGGTTGAATCGGGGCGGGGTCCGCCGGTTAACCAGGGAGGAAAGCTTTTTGGTCGTTATGTTATCCGTTCAGAAACAAATCTTGCGCCCATCATTTCAGATTCAAAATCTCTGAATTTTCAGTACAAATCATTGTGATGCGAGTCTGCGCCCTGATTTAGCTTTATGGTTGTGGTTCGATGCCGAGCATTTCCGTGAGTGGGCCGAACAATCGAGGTCCTGCGGCGACGAGCCCTTTAAGACGTGTTTGACGGCGGTTGAAGATAAGACAAGCCCCCTGCGTGTCGCTCACCTTGCCACCGGCGGCGGTAACCAAAAAGGTGCCGGCAGCAATATCCCACTCGTTCTTAGGAACGAGGGTAAAAGTGGCATCGGCCAAACCGGCGGCGACGAGGGCAAGTTTATAAGCTACCGAGCCGACAGGCACAACAGTAAACTCACTATCGGCAAAACGCTCCCACAGCCCCCTACCAACTTCAGTTCGGCTGGCTAAAATCCTTGCCCCGGCAAGAGCGGAATGATTGCTTGTGGTTACAGGTCTGCCGTTGAAGGTAACGCCCGTTCGGCGTGAGCCGAGGAAAAGCCGGTCCGCGGCGGGATTGCAGATACCAGCAGCGGTTACGTGCCCATCAACCGCTAATGCGACGGATATACACCATTGGTCTATCCCCTCGATAAACTCGCGTGTGCCGTCTAACGGGTCAACTATCCATACACGTCTTTTTTTCAGTCGTCCCAGGTCGTCTGCGGTTTCTTCGGAAAGCCAGCCGTCATCGGCATCGACAAGTGTCTCTCGCAGGAGCCGGTCAAGCTCAATATCAGCGGCGGTAACCGGATCACCTCCCGTTTTAAGCTCGGCCCTGATGCGACCGCTTGTGAAGGTGCCCACCACAGTCCGTGCCAGTTCGAGTGCGTGCTCAATCTTTGCAAGGTCTTTATCCGATGACATGCATATTTCCTTTACCGGAAGTTGGTGGCATGATACGGCCTTAAGGCTTGAAAATAATGCCCTTATCCTGCAACATCATTTTTACCTCCTCGACGGTATCATTCAGGTCCCAGCCCTCGGATACAAGTAAATCATAGTTGACATCTGTAAGATTTGGTCCGACCCACACAACCTCAATCGAGTCGGTATCGACGGCGGCACTTATGATGTCGAGGTCGCTTTGCGTGAGGGCTATCGCGGTTACTACGAGAATCGTTCCGGCGTCCAGCATTATGTTTGCAACCTCCGCAAGTCTTCTTAAGTGCTCGTCTCTGTTTTCTGCGGTTCCTGCCACCTTTATATCCGCATCGACACCGTACAGGATGTTTCCGATTCCCATAAAGTACACAATCTTGCCGTCGGCGAAGAGCCTTGCTTCTACGGCTTTGGCGATTGTCTTTTTGCCCACGTCTTTTCGGCCCGTAACGAGGACGAGAGTGGGTTTTTGGTTGTACCTTTCGGCCCTGTCCTCGCGCGATATGGTACTGGTCTGCCACTTGTAGTTCCTCGTCATCACATAATCGCGCATCCACAACTGTGTATCTGTAAGGGCTTCTGTGATAATTCCACCGCCGCAAATCTCGTAATCATCGACTATTACGAACCGGCCGGTGGCGGCTATCTCATCGGCGCAGTCGAAGGCAACAGCGCGGTGTACCGACAAAATACACTCGGCAACATCATGGTATTCGATACAGTTCTTTGCTTCTGTAGAGCTTAAGTCCGATGCGTTAATAACTCTTTTGACCTCATCAAGCTCGACGGGCTGTTTTGCTGTGCCAACCTTAATCAGGTAGGTCTTGTCTTTTATCATGGGTTTAGCGCCCATCCAGAAGAGACTTGCCCGGATACGGCTGGTTACCCGGGGTTTGGTTTGTTTTTGCCTTGCGGCTATTTCGCCTCGTGTAACATAGATTTGCCTGTCAAGGGTAAAAGCACAGGGCTGACCTGCCTGCGCCGAGGTTTGGGGGGGCTGGTTGAAGCCCTCGATGCTCTTTATTGTGCTGGTTTTGCCGGACGGATAAAAGACGACTTCGTCTCCAGCGGCAATTCGGCCTGATTCAATAGTGCCTGCGACAATACGGCGTTTATCACCGGCCCTGGTGAATTTATATACGTCCTGAACGGGCATTCTAAACGGTTTATCGACAGGCTGAGGTTCCTTTTCAAATGCATCAAGAGCCTGCAAAACCGTTCTGCCGGTGTACCATCCGAGCCTCTCGCTGCCGACGGCGATGTTGTCTCCCGCCTTTCCGCTTACCGGGACAAAGTCGCAGGTTATGCCTATCTCGGCAAGAAACCTTGTGTACTCAGCCATAATACGGTCAAATGTGTCTTTGCTGTATTCGACCAGGTCCATCTTGCTGACGAGCACTACAATTTGTCTGATACCTAACATCGAAAGCATATATCCATGTCTTCGAGAGTTTTCCTGCACTCCTTCGACTGCATCTATCACAACAAGTGCAGCTTCGGCGCGGGAGGCGCCCGTAACCATATTGCGCAGAAAGTCTATATGTCCGGGAGCATCAATAATAATGTAATCGCGTGCAGAGGTACTGAAAAAAACGCGGGCCGAATCAATCGTAATTCCCTGAGACTGCTCGTCTTTTAGGGCATCGAGCAGGAAAGCGTATTCGAAGGGCTTCGAATTTCGCCGGCACGTCTGCCTGATATGCTCAAGTTTTCCTTTCGGCAGTGAACCGGTGTCGGCCAGGAGTCTGCCGATAATCGTACTTTTGCCGTGGTCAACGTGGCCGGCAATAACAATGTTCA
Source organism: Planctomycetota bacterium (assembly GCA_013349435.1). Classification (GTDB taxonomy): domain Bacteria; phylum Planctomycetota; class Phycisphaerae; order Sedimentisphaerales; family Anaerohalosphaeraceae; genus QNBT01. Next base: position 29,648 of record DUZQ01000005.1, read on the forward strand.
TCCGTTCTGTTGTTTGTTCGTCCGCCATTTTTATATCAGGGGTACTCACTTTCTTTCATTCCAAACCTGATTTCCCGATTTATTCGGTCAGTTTGAGTATTCTACATATAACCGTCTCTGCGAAGGGTTTCAAGACCGCCTCCGTCTTCGGCGTCCTGAGCCCTGCCGGACCGCTCGGCGATATTTGCAAGTTTGCCGCTTTTGAGTTCTTCGATTATCTCTTTGACTGTGGACGCATCGGATTCGATGGGATTCGTGCACGGCCGGCAACCAAGCGAACGGTATCTTTTCCCTTCGCCCTGATTATAATAAAGCGAAACCGTTGGAATCTTCTCTCGCTCGATGTATTCCCAGATATTCAGTTCCGTCCAGTCCAACAGAGGATGAATGCGGACGTGAGTTCCGGGAGCAAAGTCGGTCTTGTACTGATTCCAGAACTCCGGCGGCTGTTCGGCAATATCCCAGTCGTTTTGCCTGTCACGTGGCGAGAAATATCTTTCCTTCGACCTTGTGCCTTCCTCGTCGGCCCTGACTCCGACAATTACGCCCGTGAACGGCTCTGTATTCGAATCAAGCTGGTACTTTTTTTCCGAATGATTGTACCGGTAGCGAGGCCATCTGCCGCTGAGGGTATGCTCAAGGGTTTCTGTCTTGAGGATACGACAGCACTCGATACGACCGGCATTGCCGTCGGGAAATGTCTGCTTGTTGTTCAACGCCTCGGTGTTAATCCCGTAAATCATATTCAGGTGCCATTTTTGAGTAAGCCTGTCCCGATATTCTATCATTTCGGGTATTTTGTATCCGGTGTCGATATGAACGAGAGGGAACGGCACATGTCCGATGAAAGCCTTCCTTGCAAGCCAGAGCAGGACCGTGCTGTCTTTGCCTATGGACCAGAGCATACACAGTTGCTTGAAATTGGCGTATGCCTCCCGCAGGATGTGTACGCTTATACTTTCCAACTGTTCCAGGTGGTCCATTGTAGTTCCCTCAAAGATATTTTCCTATAAAATCGATAATCACAGAAGCCGATTCATCCACACTCTGTTCGTCTGTATTGACGATTATATCGGGTTTTTCCGGCTCCTCGTATGGGTCGTCCAGGCCGGTGAAGTTTTTGATTTGCCCGGCCCTGGCCCTGGTGTACAATCCCTTGACATCCCGCTTCTCACAAACATCCAACGGCGCGTGTACATACACCTCAATGAAGTTTTTGCATACGTCTCTGACGAATCGCCGGGCGTTTCTGTAGGGCGAAATAAAGGAAGCCACCACAATTACACCGTGTTTTTCGAGCATCGAGGCCATAAATCCCACTCTTTTGATATGTTCATCTCTCTGCTGCCTTGTAAAACCCGTCGCAGGAAAGAAGCCTCGCAGGATGTCCCCGTCGAGTTTTTCGACACTGAGGCCTTTTTTACTTATAAATTCATATATCCTGTCGGCCAGGGTGGTCTTTCCGGAACCTGACAGGCCCGTCAGCCACAAAACAAACGCTTTATCGGGTTCTTTCACTTCAGTCTTCCCTCGGACCGATAATTTGAGGCGGTTTCCCAAAACCTTTGCCGTACGGTTTTGGACATATTTGCATCGGCATATATTTAAGGCATGGTGAGTCTTTTTGCAAGCATGTGTTGGGATATAATCGGTATATTTGCCAAAGCCCTGTTCTGATTCAACTTTGAGCAACGAATTCTTTGAATGCGTCTATCAATAATTTTGTGTATCTGCCCGGCCTGCCCGTTCCGATTCCGGCACCATCAAACCGTACAACCGGCACAATATCCAATGTTGTTACAGCTATAAAAAGCTCATCGGCCTTTTGTGCTTCGGCCGGCGTTATCGCCTGCTCCAAAACATCCAGCCCCACTTGTGAAGTAAGGCCCATTACGAAACGCCGGGTTATTGAAGCGAGGATTTCCGAACCAAGGGGTCTTGTTACCAGTCTGCCGCCGGCGAATATCGCAAAAAAGGCCGAGCCGGCCGCCTCCGTAATAAAACCGTCCTCGTTTACAAGTATCGCCTCTGCGCAGCCACGATGCTCGGCTTCCATCCTTGCAAGCACGTTCGGCAATAAATTGAGCGTTTTAATGTCGCATCTTTTCCAGCGCCAGTCGGGATAGGTGCAGACCGAAATGCCCGTCTCTTTCTGCTCGCTGCTGTCGGGTAATTCGGTAACCGTCAGGAAGAAGTTCGGCTTCAAATCCCTGTCGCCCGCGTGGCTTCTGAGGTGTGAACCTCTGGTAACATGAAAGTAAATCTTTGCATTTGCAATCCCGGCGGTCCGGTATGCCTGTTCGACCCTCCTGCGGATTTGGTCGATATCCACTCCCGTTATACTTATCTCGTTGAGGCTCCTGACCAATCTTGTAAGGTGCTCCTGGAGCGCGAATATCCTGCCGTCATAACTCCGCACAACCTCGTAAACACCGTCGCCGAAATATGTGCCTCTGTCCAGGTAAACAGGGTCAAGTTCGCTCAAGGGGACAATTTTGTCTTGTATCATCGCTATCTGCATCAGGACCCCTCAAAACCAGCCCTCTATTGTGTCGGGCCGGTGTCTGTCGATTTCTGTTCCTGGGCCTGCTGGCGAAGGCCTTCTTCAAACTCCGCTGCGGCCATCTCCTTCATCTTGTGCGCTTCTTCAATAAGTTCGGCCCGCTGCGGCGTCTGGTACTCTGTCAGCCGGAAGCTCCACTCGTACTCATCCACAATACGCCCCGGCCAGATGACCTCGGCGAAAAAGTCTATCGGAAAACAGTCATGCAGCGGCGCCTTGAGTCTTCGGTGTGTATTGAGCGTTTCGAAGCCTTCTTTACTGATTCGCACCTTATAATCGCCGTACCAGTTAAACTCGACTGTAACGGGGCTTTGGCCTATCTCTTCGTCATTGAGCCACACAATCGCGCCGGCCGGGGCGGTATTGATAGTCAGCCTCCGCTCGACACAACCGGCCTGTGTCAAGAGGGGCAGCAATACAGCCCCCACTGCTATCAACTTCACCGCAAATGAATGTCCTGCTTTACACATATCACATCCTTTATAACGCCGCCTTGATTCCTTCGTATTATCCTTACATCGAATAAATTACCACCACCCGACTAAAAAAGCAACGAGACAACAAAGGTCATCGGCGCAAGGTCAAGAAAAACCGACACATTTACTGAATATATAAGGTTCAGTCTTTTTCGGTGCGCACAACCGTTACGGGGGCGATTTTTTCAAGTTCCTCTTTGATTTTGTCGGCATCACCTACAACAACGATAATCATTTTATCGGGATTCAGTGTCTCATCGACCAGTTTATCGCAGTCATCTTCGTTGGTTTGTGCGATTTTGTCGAGCAGCCTTTCAAGATAATCGGCCCCCAGCTTCTGCGATTGAATCAGCCATAAATCCTTTGCAACCTGCTGAGGTGTTTCACGTGTTCTGACAAAACTTCCGGCAAAATAGCTTCTGCTGGTCTTAAGTTCCTTTTCGGTGGGTTTTTGGGCCTGCAAACGTCGTATTTCATCGAGGGCTGCTCTTACGGTTTCAGCCGCCGAATCGGTCTTGGTAAAGGTGTTTACAGTAAAATCGCCGCTTAATGCGTGAGCTGTATAGCCGCCGTAAGCACCATAAGTCAGGCCCTTTTTTACGCGAATAGTTTCGTTAAGCCTGCTGTTGAAAGAGCCTCCGAAGTAGTATCCTACTACCCTGCTGATAAAATATTCCGGCTGGTCGTGCCGGGTAATGCCCAATTGTCCGATTCGAATTTCACTTTGCATACTGCCCGGCTGATCCACAAGGTATATGTGCGTATCTTTTGCCGCGGGGATATCCGCCACTTGAATCGCCGGCTGGGCGGTTTGTTTCTTCCAGCCGCCCAAAGTCATCCCGGCGAGCGACACCGCTTTTTCATAGTCGATATCACCTGCAAAAATCAGGACGGCCTTTTCGGGTCTTACGTACCGACTCCACCACTGTTTGAGGTCTTGTACACTCAAAGCTTCGACATCTTCGGGTTCGCCCTCGACCGTTCTGGCGTATGGATGTGCGCCGTAAAGCCTCTTACGTAATTCCTTGTCGGCCAGGTATCTTGGTGTAGCCGACTCAACTGCAAGAGATGTAAGTACCTGTTTGCGCAGTTTCTCGAATTCGTTTTCGTCGAATGTCGGCGCAACCACGACTTCGGCTAACAGTTCCATAGCGCGGCCGATATGTTCGGCAAGACAGTTTGCACTAAGTTGGCTCGTGTCCAGTTGGGCCGAGCCTTCCAGTGATATCGCATATCGCTCGAGTTCGGCGGCAAGTTCGGCCTCGTTGTGTTCGGCGGTACCCCTGGTGAGCATCTGCATCGCCATAGAGGCGGTGCCCGGTTTGTTCTCTGTCCAGGTGCCGTTTAAAAGTCCCAGCGTAACGCTGACAAAAGGCACCTCATGATTCGGTACGACCATCACCTTTAAGCCGTTTTCAAGACTGTCTGAGGTATGCTCAAGCTTCGTTTTGAAGTCTGTCAACTCGGCAAAAGGCGCTTGGGCCGGGAAGTATTCGGGACGCACAACGCCCTTGCGCCCCGGAGGAGGTGCTTTTCCTTCAGGCTCGGCTGTAATCGGGGCGGTTTCATCATCCTTTGCACCGGCCATCGCACCTTTTGTGTTCCTTTTTACTATCACGGTCAGGGCGTGAGAATCTGCAAGGTATCTGTTCGCAACCCTTTGCAAATCTCTTCTTTTTACCGCGCTGATTTCATCCAACATCGTGTTTACACGCGAGGTATCACCTAATACTACCGCAGCAGAGCCTAACATCCCGGCCTTGCTGCCGACGGTTAAGTTCGTTGTTACTACACGTTTGAGCATCTGGTTGCGGGCCTTTGTCAACTCCTGTTGGGTAACACCTTCGGACCTTATCTTCTCAATATTTTTATAAATCAGTTCGCGTATGACCGAAAGCTCGGCATTCGGCGTCTGGACGGCGTCGGCGAAAAAAATCCCATCGTGCTCAAGGTTGTAAGTTGACGCCGAGGCACTGACGGCGAGTTGTTTTTCGGCCACAAGTTCGCGATACAGCCTGCTGCTGTTACCTCCGCCTAAAATTTCGCCGAGCAAATCGAGCACGACTTCATCTTTGTGCCCGGCCGGGACCGTCCTGAATATAACCTCAACCATACCGGCAGGTGCATTCTCATCATCGATTATCAATTCCTCGGCGGCGGTTCTTTCAGGCTCGCGGACCCTAACGCGCTTGGGCTGGTCCCATGTCGGTATCCAGCCGAAATAGCGCTTCGCAAGGGCCTGAGCCTCGGCGTGTTTGACCGCCCCGACGATAATCAGCGTCGCGTTATTCGGCACATAAAACCTCGTCCAGAAATCCCTCAGTTCCCCAACACTGGACGCTCGCAAATGCTCAAGCCTGCCAATCGGCATCCAGCGGTATGGATGCACCTTAAACAACTTCGCGAATGTCTTCTTTGACAGTGTACCATAAGGCCTGTTTTCACCCATCCGCAGCTCTTCCTCGACCACACTCCTTTCGGTGTCGAATGCATCCTGGTCAATCTTCAAAAAGCTCATCCGCTCGGCCTCGAGCCACAGGGCAAGAGCAAGTTGATTTGCCGGCAGCGTCTGGAGATATACCGTTTTATCAAAGCTGGTGTATGCGTTGTTCGTGCCCCCGACGCGCTGGATGAAATCAAAATGTTCACCCGGCCCGACCCGGTCGGTGCCTTTGAACATCATGTGCTCGAACATGTGAGCAAAACCCTGTCTTTCTGGATTCTCATTTTTCGAGCCAACATGATACCAGACCTGCACCGCAACTATAGGGCACGAGAAATCCTCCAGGGTTATGACCTGCAGGCCGTTATCAAGTTCAATTTGGCGATAATCAAAAAGAGGCTTGGCTGTTTTTTGCTCTCTGACTTGCTCGGGATATATAATGACTTGCTCACAACCGCCCGCCAGGAATGTAAATGTCGAGGCCAGCGAGAGTGTTGTCGCTAATGTAATTTTTCTAATCCAGGTGTCTTTATTCATTGCAAACTCCTGAGACTTTACAAAACTTTACCGTTTTTAAAAGCTTATCCACTATAAGTTTCGCCGGCGTCAGGGTCAAGAACTTTTACGTACGGGATCCAATATCGGGTGCGTCTGCCCTTTTTATGTAGATGTTTTGTTTGTTTTTTTGATAATAAAACCCCGGACACCTATCCTTTTTAAAGTACTACGGAGGGTAGGCGGGTGCCGGGGGTAAATTTTTTGCAGATATATGTCGGGCGGCTTGCGCCGCAGTGCTTCTGTTGTAGAGTTTGATGGTTCCCGCAGAAGCCGAGCCGCGCAAGCGGCCGAATTAAAGGGTAAAGCAATTATATTATGCTTCGGGCGGCTTGCGCCGCCGCGCTTCTGTTATTATGATAGGCCGGTGCGCTTCTGTTGTTATGATGGGCCGGTGCGCTTCTGTTGTTATGATGGGCCGGTGTGCTTCTGTACAGTAAAAACCCGGTTTGTGGTTGAAAACCAGTTGCAGCTAAATCGGATAATTCATATAGCTTACACCGGCATTGTTCCAAATTTTCCTTGCAAACGTAAAATATTTATTGATAATCCGGTTGTAATGACTGCCACCTGATTTGTCGTGGTTTTCTTTGTATTTTATTGTCAACCGGCTTATAAATAGGTGGCGGGAACCTTTTGAAGGAGGTATAAGATAATGAAGATTAGCAGGTCGGCTGAATACGCTTTAATCGCCGTGGGATACATCGCTGAGAATCGTAAAAATGGTCCTGTATTAACTTCGAGAATCTCGAAAGAATACAACATCACACCCGACTATCTTCCAAAAATCCTACAGCAACTGGTAAGGGCCGGTATATTAAAAAGCAAAAGGGGCCTTCACGGCGGTTTTTTCCTTGCAAGAAATCCCGATGATATTACCCTGCTTGAAATAGTAGAAGCGGTTGACGGCTCATTGAGGGACCATCCGCGGCTTTCAGTACTGACGAAGGACGCACCGTTCAGCGTTAAGATGGAAGCTGTTTGTCGAAACGCAAGCGAGTACGCCAGGGCAATCTACGAAAAATCCACTCTCTCCAGTTTCATAGAGACTTAATCAATAAGGACGACTCAAAAGATGCAAATCAGAGAATTCCAAGAATTGATCCGGTGTAAATATGGAAGCCGCGATCGCCAGCGCGGCACAGCCGCTACATTTATGTGGTTCATCGAAGAGGTGGGTGAACTTGCAACGGCATTGGGGGCGAACGACAAAAACAAAGCCGAAGAATTCGCGGATGTATTGGCGTGGCTTTGTACGCTTGCTAATATTAACGACATCGACCTTCAAGATGCCTGCCGTAAGTACACAAGCGGAGAGGTTTCAGGATTCAAGTAAAAGTGTCCGGCAAAGCCGGCAGGGAGCGATGAATCGCGGCCTTTTACTTTAATCGACAGGACCCGAACTCGGCTCAGGTAAGTCGGATTCATCTTTGCCCGCAGCGGCCATCGCACGGTAAAAACACCAGCCCAATCCGCCTATTATCATCAGGAGCATCACCCCTAATATTACGTCCGACACGCCGGTAAGATGCTCGGCCGGGGCGTGTGTCGCCGTTGCGGTCGGGGCCTTTTTAGTTAAGTTGGTAAGTGTAACAGCCAAGAACGCGCTTATATCGAGTGTGGCAATAATTCCAGCCCAACCAGCCAGCCACGAAGGAAAAGAATAATCGCCGACGTGCTTGTCCACGATGTAATTGCTTATAAGGATTGCGACAATGGCGACCGTCAGGGACTGAAACAGGAAGTAATTTTGGATTTTACCTGAGATGTTACCCCTGAGCACAACTACAGCCAGCATTGCCGCCGATGCTATCGCCAGACAAAATGCCACGAATCCGCCCATTCTTCCTGCGCAAAGATTCGGGTTCTTTACCCCGGGAACATTATCATATTGCTCGGCTCTTACAGGGCTTTTAATCAAGCTCACGGCTACTGCAAGGACCGGAGCTGCGGCTACCACTGTTAAGCCCACACAATTTTTCAGTATCCAGTTTCCCTGTTCGTCAAAAATGAAACCGCCTGCCTGGGTGAGGTCTTCAAAAAGGCTCCAGAAGAAAATAGTCCCCAAAACAATGGGGACAACGATTCTAATAGCGTAATTCCACCACCTGCCCAGGTTCCAGTCGCTCCTGTCGTTGGCATGTGTTCTGAGTGTGTCTATTCGCCAGAGCCAGCCGAGTACAACACACTCGGTAAGCCCAAGGAAAGCGATACCCCATGTTCCATCAATAAAATCTCCAACCACCTCCAGCCAGTTCAGGCCGCCTTCGGTTGTATAGATAACACCAACGGCGATACCTATCACAGTCATTACGGGCAGTACAAGACCTCGTCTCCAGCCGGTTTTATCAACCACCGCCGCGAGTACGGATTCAGTAATGGAAAAGCCCGAGTCAATACCTAAGGTAACAAGAGTAAAGAAGAAAACAAAACTCCACCATGCAGAATACGGCAACTGTGCAAGGGCGTATGGAAACACGATAAACGCCAGTCCCGCGCCGCCTCTGACAACCTGGTTAATTGCCACCTCCGTGCCGGCCTGTGCAGTAACGAAGGCCATGCCCCCCAAAGTCGAAAAAATCGCCAGACCCGCAATAAAACTCGTTCCGAAGTCCGCCAGACATATAATCGCAGCGTTGTTGTTAAGGTCGCTTCTTCTGTGCAAAAAACTTGCGTAAGTAATCATTACCCCCCCAAAAGCCAGACTCAAAGAAAAGAAGGCCTGACCGAATGCAAAACGCCAGGTAGTCGCTTTTGCCAGTTCCGGCCACGAGGGATTAAGATAATAAGCCAGCCCCTGGATACTTCCGGGCAGTGTCAGTCCGCGTACGGTCAGCACCAACAGCATCAGCCACGGCAAAGGAACGGTAAGCCAGACAATCTTGCCAACCAGCTTAACACCTTTGCATATACAAAGATACATCACCACCCAGGTGACGACCAGCGGCCAAAAGATATTCCAGCGAATCGCTCCGAGTGCGGAACCGGTTGTGTGGCCGAGATATGTTTTGAGGAAAAAGTCTTCCGCTTTTTTAACGCCTTCGATTCCCTCGGCCGCCCAGGGCAGCTCGCCTCCGGCCAAAATGCCTTTGAAACTGAACCATAAAAAGCTGAAGCAGTAAGCCAGCACAACTGCATAGAAGCTGATTATGACAAAACCTAAGATAGTGCTCCACCATCCCACAAATTCGAATCTTTTGTGCCCGTGGGCGAAGGCATCGGGAGCGGCCCGCTGCGTTAAATGGCCCAGGCCAAATTCCATAATGAGCATCGGCAGACCGACCACGAATACCGCGATTATGTATGGGATAAGAAACGCCCCGCCGCCGTGGTCATAAAGTTCATAGGGGAACCTCCACAAATTGCCTAATCCTACAGCCGAACCTATAGCAGCGAGGACAAAGCCTCCACGGGTACCCCAGTTTTCCCTTTGTTCTTCCAACATTTCCATCAAAAATTACCTCCCTGTAAATTGGTGGAGCACTAACCTTTTCTTACACCCAGAAGAGCAAGGGTATCACGCTCGATTATGGCGCGGATTTTTTCTCTGGGAACCGTGGGCAGACTGGTATCGGCCAGGAGCTTGTTAAAGCCCAAGAGTGTCTCTATACAGTTGTCCGCCCTGGCGAAGGGGTAGCCGCTGCCGAACAGGAGCTTATCCATCACACCCGCTTCGTGGGCACTGAGGACAATGTTGTAAATCTGCCAGACCTTTTTTGGTGAAATTGTAAGGTCTGCATAAACGTTTTCATGCTTGGCCAACATGGAAATGGTCTGAGATACAAAGGGGACGCCCATGCTGCCGATGATGATTTTCAGCGAGCCGAATTTCTGCGCGACCTCGTCGAGCAGGTAGGGCTGAGCATACTGGAGTATCGAATCCGGCCCGAAGGCGGCGCCGTTGTGAAAGAAAACGGGCAGAGCCAGTTCCTCGCAAGCCTCGTAAAGCCGCATTGCCCGCGAGTGAGCGGGGTGGAACTTGCGGTCCGGGCAATACACCACTACGCCGGCCAGACCCAGCTCGCTGGTGTTGGCTTTAATAGGGCGTGTGCCGACCTTGTCCCGAGTCGGATTGATTATAGCAAAGCCCACCAGCTTGCGGCGACCTTTAACGTATTTGCTTACCTCTTTATTAACCTCGGCACTGTCGCCGGGGCCTCGTGCGAGCACAATACAGGCGTCCACTTTTTCACAAGCCTCTAAGTGTTCGGCGACATCTATTTCGCTTGAGGGTGAACTTATGTGTGTATGACAGTCAACTATCATAATATTGCTTCGACTCCTTTCACTTTTATCAGCAAGACCCGGCCCTGCCGCAGACTGTAGTCTTCAATATAATATTGCGGCACCCTTAGACCTGTCAAGTAAAAAGATTCAGGCACATTTTTTCAGGGTGCATCTGTAGTTTGTAGGGGGATTTTTACAAGACGGCAAAATTCATAATAAGGCTTATGGCGCCCTATCAGGGCTTAAAATGAAATGTTCTGCCCTATCCCCAGGGCTTGCGCCCTGGGCTATATTATGGCGCCCTTTCAGGGCTGGCTATATTATGTCGCCCTTTCAGGGCTTATAAGGTTGTGGATTTTTTTACCTACAAACGACAGATGCACCCATTTTTTCGTTTTTTGTGGTTTTTCATTGAAAGATTTCCTTGTATTATGTAAATACTCTGCCGACCGGCCGGCCCTCACGGTCTTAAACTGTCGGACCGGGTTATTCGTATATCGAGCCGGCCAGATTACGACACATACAAAAGTTGAATTTCAGTCGTGATTCGGCACTTACCTTGCTTGAGATTAAATGTATTCGTATATATGACGCAAGTAACAAAAGGAATATAGATTTGAGCAACTCCGAAGCTGAGCATAATTTAACAAAACAGTTGTCGGCTCTGTACCGTCAGCAGGTTGACTGCGGATTTGTTCTTTCCGACCCGCTGAACGGCAAAGGCCAGGAGGAGAAACGTTTCTTTGACGAAAGCTGCGGTGTTGAATTTCGTTTTTTGTGGAATCCCAATCGAGAGCTGAGGAAAAACCATGAATTGCTGATTCAACGCGGGGTGGTGGCGAAACACGTTGATACGGACAAACTTATCAATAAAGACAAGAATGGAAAGGCCTGCTATCTCTGCAAGGAGAATATAGCCTTGCAGAATCCGGCTGAAGTGCTGTTTCCCCTCAAGCTGGCGGGTGAAGAGTATTTTGCCGGAGCCAATTTCGCCTACATAACAAACAACCATTTTACGATAATGAATTCTCTGCACCGACCCCAAAAATACCGCAGGGGCGTGCTTGCGGCGCTCGATGACTTTGTCCTGCAAACGGATGGTTTCTTTCGGGCGATATTCAACGGATTAGCGGGAGCTTCCATACCATGGCACGAGCACATGCAGGCGACAACGGAAAAGTTTCCTATCGAAGATATAAAGATTACAGATACCGATATTCTTCGTGATGACGGCCGTATTCGGGCCTCTACGCCGTATTATTATATCAGTGTAGGGCTTGTGGAGGGAAATTCGAGGGCCCAGGTTGAGGATACCGCCGACAGGGCAATCGAAAAGTGGCACAGCTTCAACAAAAAACGCCACACCGAGAATGTCATCGCTACTATGATTGACGGGCGTTTCCGTATGTTCATCATATTAAGAGACGCCGCTAAACGTGCCGGCAGTGGTAAAGCCGGTGCGATGGCCGCCTTTGAATGTGGCGGCAATATCGTGCTGTCTTACGAACCTCCGGAGACCCAAAGCGATAAAGTAAACGAAAGAATTACATTTGACCGGGCATCGCTCGAAACCGCCAAACAACTGCTTAGTGATGTTGCTCCCGACTCTGGAACGGCAAAGGCGGCCTTTCAGGAAGCCTGGCTTTAACCTGCCAAGAGATGTTTACATGTGTAGCCGGCGGATCCCTGCGCAGAAATTTCCTAAGTTATCAGGATTTTTTAAACAAGGCCTTGACATTTGCCGAAAACCGTTAATAATAGTTACTGTTTTGTTGCTTTCCAAGGAGTTTTTTATATGAATAGTATGAGAAGAGACATTCAAATCGAGTCGAGAGATTCGGCCCTGTGCATAAATTATATGCACACACGAATAGTTCTGGGCATCGTTATTATTACGGAGAGACTGAAACCGCTCTGAGAAAGCAAAATTGTATTTTACAGGCCTTCCGGAGCGACAAGCCCCGGAAGGCTTTTTTATTGGTTATTTGTTTGAAAGAAGGCTGTATGGGCTGCAATTTTCACGATTTGGTGGAAGGGACGGGTTTGCTGCCCATGCTGAAAGTTGACACAAATGGTCAGCGCGCGTAGTATATGTGATTCTTAATTATGGTTTATGAGGTTTACAGCGATGTCGGATGACAAGAAAAAAGGTTATCGGGATACACTTAATCTGCCGAAGACGGGCTTTTCGATGAAAGCGAACCTCGTCCAGCGAGAGCCTGCCCAGCGCAAGAGCTGGGCGCAGATGGATATTTACAGCAGGATTTTAGACAATCGAAAAGGTGCGCTTTCGTACATACTGCACGATGGGCCGCCCTACGCCAACGGTGATATTCACATGGGCCATGTTATAAATAAGGTGCTTAAGGATATTGTAGTCAAATACAAAACTATGGCGGGCTTTTGCGCGCCATATGTCCCCGGCTGGGACTGCCACGGCCTGCCTATTGAAGTGAAGGTAATGGCCGAACTTGGCGACAGGGCCAAGGAAATGGACAAGCTGCAGATTCGCACCCAGTGCAAAAAATATGCGAGCAAGTATGTTAAACTTCAGTCGAAACAGTTTCAGTCGTTGGGGATTTTCGGGGATTTTGAAAATCCGTATCTGACGCTCAAACCTCAATATGAGAAAGGCATCCTGGAGATTTTCGCGGAGCTTGTCGGTAACGGCCTTGTTTATAAGCAGTTAAAACCGATTCACTGGTCGGTGGGCTGCCAGACGGCCTTAGCCGATGCCGAATTAGAGTATCAGGACATAAGCAGCCCGAGCATTTTTGTGAACTTTCCTGTTGCTGCCGAGTCGGTTGATAAACTTGTCGAATTAGGCCTGGTTGATAAGTCATCGGACACAAAGCCGTGCTTTATGATATGGACCACGACACCGTGGACATTGGCGGCGAACCTGGCGGTTGCGGTGCATCCGCGGCTCGAATACGTCAGTGTCGGTTATGAAAAAGATGGCCGAAAGTTTACATCAATCATCGTGGCAGACAGACTTGAAGCCGTGCTCGCAGCCGCCGGTCTCGAAAAAGCCGGCTATACCGTGAGCGAACGGATAAGAGGCAGTCAGCTTGAGGGTTTACGATATGTTCATCCGTTTATCGAGTCCAATCCGACCGACAAGGAAGCTTATATGGTGATAAGCGCCGAGTTTGTTACGACCGAAGACGGCACCGGCATCGTGCATATCGCTCCGGGTCATGGTGTAGAGGACTACGTAGCAGGCAGACAGAACGGGCTGGCGGTTTATTCTCCGGTAAAGGATGACGGCTGTTACGATGATACGGTGCCCGAATGGCTGAGGGGTAAAAATGTTCTGGATGTGGATAAAGACGTCAACAGCCGGTTGCGGGCCGATGGTTACCTTGTACACGATGAAAAGATGCTGCACAGCTATCCTCACTGCTGGCGGAGCAAGATGCCGGTGATTTTTCGGGCAACCGAGCAGTGGTTCATCAGCGTTGATACCCCTATTCGGCGAACCGGCAAGAGCCTCCGGCAAATGGCCCTTGAGGCGGTCAACGGCGTGCAATGGGTGCCCGGCTGGGGCAAGAAGCGAATCGAGGGTATGCTGGAATCCCGGCCCGACTGGTGCATCAGCAGACAGAGAAGCTGGGGTTTAGCCATACCTTCCTTTGTAAACGGCAAAGGTTATTCGCTCCTGACGGTTGACCCGGCTGTCGGCAAAAAGGTGGTGTTGGCGGTAGCCGAACATATCGGGAATAAAGGTTCGGATAGCTGGTTCACAGCTTCTCCAAAGGAAATTCTTGGGGCCGATTTCGATTTGCCGCAAGGCTTCAGTTGGGATGATTTGCACAAGGAGGAAAATATTTTCGATGTATGGTTCGAGTCGGGCTGTAGCTGGCACAGTGTTGCCGCCGGGGCCGGCTGGCCGATACCGGTCGATTTGTATCTTGAAGGCTCGGACCAGCACCGCGGCTGGTTTCAACTGTCGCTCTTGCCGGCTCTTGGGTCGGCAGGCAAGGCGCCCTTTAAGACGGTGCTTACGCACGGCTTTACGGTCGATGAAAAGGGTATGAAGCAATCGAAGTCGGCGGGCAATTATGTAAACGCGCTGGATGAGATACATAAATACGGAGCGGATATCCTGCGGCTGTGGGTGGCCAGTGTGAACTATCAGGAGGATATGCGGTGCAGCGATGAGCTTATCGGCAGGCTCCAGGATGCGTACAGGAAGATAAGAAATACCCTGCGGTATCTTTTGGGCAATACTGATGATTTTGTCCCGGTGTCGATGAAGGTTTCTTATGAGGATATGTTCGAGATTGATAGGTGGGCGATGCAGCAGTTGCAAAAACTGATTGTCAGGGTCGGTGACGCTTACGAGAGCTTTGCCTTCCACAGGGTCTTTTCGCTTATTTACAATTTCTGCACGGTCGAGATGAGCAGCATATATATGGATGTTTTGAAGGACCGGCTCTACTGCGATGCCGCCGACAGTAAATCCAGACGCAGCGCCCAGACGGCAATGCACCGGATATTAGACGCCCTGGTACAGATGTTGGCTCCCGTGTTGGCTCACACGGCAGAAGAGGCATGGTCGGCAATGAAGCATAAATCCGAAGACGTCCAAAGCGTGCATTTAGCTACAATGCCGAAAGTTGACGAATCAATAGATTGGCAAAGCGAAGAAGCAAAATGGGATAAGGTAATGGGCCTTCGAGACGAGGTCCTTCGTGAGTTAGAAGGCTTAAGACAAGCCCAGAAAATCGCCAGTAACCAGGAATCCGCTGTAAGCATCACCACCGACAACGAAGAATTGATTTCGCTCGTCAGTGATTTAGGGGTAGAGACTTTTGCAGCGCTCTGTATCGTAAGCGAGGTAAAGCTGCAAAGCGGCGACTGCTTAAAGGTCGCAGCGGATAAAAGCAGCCACGCCAAGTGTCAGCGCTGCTGGAACTACCGGCCGAGCGTCGGCGCGGTCGGCACTTATCCAGACCTATGCCGGCGGTGCGTCGATGTGGTCAGCGATAAAAAGCCGGTTTGAAAAAATCATTCTGAGCGGAATGCAATGAAGCGAAAAACCTTGGTACACGAAGACGTGAGATTCTTTCCTTAGACAAGCTCAGGACAGGCTAATTGCGCCTCAGAATGACATCCGTGCCCTCAGAAAGACATTTTGTGATTTTGAGTTCTGATAATCTCTTCGATGAACCTTACAGAGGCCACAAAGCAAAAAGCGATTGAGCTTGGTTTCGACGTTGTTGGTATAACAAGCGCCGAACCAATAGACTCCGTTCAAACCGAGGAACTCAGGAACTGGCTGGGCACAGGCCGGGCCGCAGGCATGAGTTTTATGCACAGAAATTTTGCCAGCCGGATTAATCCTGCCGGGCTGCTTGCCGGCGCAAAATCCGTGATTTGTGTAGGCCTGAATTACAAACCCGGGCCGAGGGAGAATTTGTCCGGCCGAGCCAGAGCCAGTTGCGGCAGAATCGCCAACTATGCGCTGTGGGAGGACTATCACCCCTTTATCAAGAAGCGTCTGCGAACACTCGCCCGATTTATTAGCGATTCAGCCGAAGCTGACAAATGCTCATTCAAGATATGCGTCGATTCGGCGCCTTTGGCGGAACGGGCGTTGGCTCAGCGAGCCGGATTGGGCTTTATCGGCACCAATCGCATGCTGATAAATCCGCATCTGGGCCTGCAGATATTTTTGGGCGAAATTATTACCGACATCAAACTCGATTACGACACGCCGATGACAACCCGGTGTGCAGAGTGCAATAAGTGTATCCGGGCCTGTCCGACCGGTGCTTTGGATTGTGCGGGAAATTTCGACGCCAACAAATGCATCAGTTATCTGACCATTGAACACAAGGGCCAAATCCCCGATGAACCTGCCCGCAAAATCGGCGACCGTCTTTTCGGCTGTGACGAGTGTATCCTTGTGTGCCCCTACAACCTCAATGCCCCCCCCTGCGAAAATACACAGCTTCGTTTCTTCACCGGATACAAAGAGATACAGCCTGATTCGGTCCTTACCTGGGACAAGGCGCGATTTGACGGATTTTTTGCGGATTCAAGTATCAAACGCCTGGGACTCGAAAGGTTCAAAAGAAATGCAAAGCTCTGTCTGGACAACATCGAAACCGGTTAAGGGGCAAGGAAAATATCTTCCTCGCAACTGGGCACTTCGCAACCCGAATAGTACTCAGCGTCTCTGACTGTGTAGATGTCGTCGCCAAAGACGACCCTCGTTTTCATAAACGAGCTGCTTCCGTCTCCGAACAGGATGTTTTGTCCACGTCCCGCATGATTTGCACTCATGATATTCAAAAGCTGCTTGCTCAGCAAAACCTTTGTGCGCTCGTCAGGTATGCACATCCCCTTTTCCCCCTTGAATATCCTCTCAAACACGGGGTTCAGGTCGGCCAACAAAACAGTTTCCCGGCCTTTTTGATATTTACCGCAGTTGTCAGTGGTAAACTTAAAACTGTAGCTTATGTGCCATCTCGAAGGAAAATCGTGATATTTTGCCAGTTCAGCCTGTCCATATGTGGCTCGGGCGGCATTTTTCATGCCCGGGCAGATGCAGTCTTTGCCGTCAAGATACCCCTTTTTTACCAAAAGCCACATATGTCGTGTATTCGACTGGTTTTCTTCGCCCTGGTATCCGACTTTCCACCAGGATGAACCGGCTTTGATAGGTACCGCGGGAAGCGCGCCGTTGTTGTCATTTGCATATCTGGCAACCGCCTGACCTATACGCATCAGATTTGCCTGGCAAACCGCCCTGGCCCGCATCCTGGAAAGCGAAGGCAGCGATACTCCCGCTACGATCAGCACAACCGCTGCTATTGCTGCAACCTGTGCAAAATTTTGCCAGAAGCTTCGGCTGGTCGTGGAAGTTTGACTTTCGATGTGTGGTGTTTTTCTCTGTTCGGCGGCAAGGAGACTTTCCAGGCGAGCCTGCTCCGATGAGGCAGCTAATTTAAGTTTGGCAACGGTAATCTCGACCAGGTTGTCGGGGCAGGGTTCGTACTTGACACTGTCCAACCACCTGAGACTGTCTTCAAGGCCTGCGTACAATTGAGCAGCTCCGGGATTGGCGGCTATCAGGTCCCGACCTCTGTTTATTCGCTCATCGTCTCCGCAGCGAAAATAAAAATCAAGGATGACCTCTTTTTCTTCATTACTGAGACTATTCATTATCAATCATTGCTCCGGTTCGCGGCTTTATACTTCTTTGTGAAGTAAACCACAGCGGTGTGGAGGCGGCTTTTGACCGTTCCTATAGGTATACTGAGTATCTCGGCCATTTGTTTGTAAGAAAATTGTTCGAAATATGCCAAAATTAATATTCCGCGTAGTTTTTCCGGCATATCCGCGATAATCTGCCTTACACTTTGAGCAGTTTCATTCTGGGAGACCTCGTCATCAGGCGTTGTTTTATAAGACGCAAGAAGATTTACCACATCGTCAATCGAAACATCCCCGGCATCGGCGACAACACCTAATTCCATTGAAGAGTCCCTTTGCATCTTACGCAGGGCGTCCTTGGCCTTGTTCGCTGCTATTGTAAAGAGCCACGGACGCAACGGCCGGCTCGTGTCAAAGCTCTCTTTGCTCATATAAAGCTGCAGAAACGTCTCCTGGAAGACGTCCTCGACAAGCTCCTGGCGGTTCAGGAAACGCTTCAAAAATGCGTACAGTGGGTTCTTATAACGGCTGATGAGTTCGGCGAATGCATCTTCGTCCCCCGCCATGTAACGGACGAGCAGTTCTGAATCCTTCAGCTTTTTTGTCGATGCGTTCATTATTTGCAATCTTTACTATCGGAAATTACTTGTATAAACCGACTTAATCCGAGACAACCTTCGCCGATTTTATCATTACCTGCTCAGCAGGGACATCAGAATATCGACCTTTCCGCGCTGTTTTGACTGCTGCTATCGCATCCACAACGTCCATACCTTCGACAACCTTACCGAATACCGCATATCCGGGCTTATCCTTACCGGCATAGTTGAGAAAGGTGTTGTCCTTATGATTGATAAAAAACTGACTCGTGGCACTATCAGGGTTGTTTGTACGAGCCATTGCGACTGTACCTCTGTCGTTTTTCAGACCGTTTGCGGCCTCGTTGACAATTGGTTCGTGGGTTTTTTTCTGCGCCATGTCCGGTGTAAAGCCTCCGCCCTGGACCATAAAGTTCGCTATAACACGATGGAAAATGGTACCGTCGTAGAATCCCTCTTTGACGTAGGTTACGAAATTAGCTACAGTTACCGGCGCCGCCTTTTTATCAAGTTCAAGCAAAATGTCGCCTTTGCTCGTTTCGAGTTTAATCATTACAGAATCAGCCATCGGTTCATATTTCCTTTCAGAGACAATAAAATTCGGCTTTGAAAATACCGCCACACTTCCATTATAAGCCGGCCTTGCTTGTTGGTTTTTGACATCTTTGAGGAGGAACACCCCTGTATCCCCAACTTTAAGGGCCGGGTCAAAACCCTTTTCGCCACGGCAAGACAAAACCACCTTAAGCGTGCCTGTTCTTGGCTTTCCTTTCAAAACAGCACCGATTCTGATATATACCTCGTCCGCTTCAGTGGAAATTTTCGAGACCTTAACCACCTCGGCTAAAACGATAACCTCCGCACTATCCGAAAGCTCGGCTAATTCCATCTTCTTTATCTCGGACCCGAATGCCCCCGCCTCGCATACCAAAACTGCAATTGCACACACCAGCGGCAAATTGAAAATGAACTTTTTCATCATACAAACCTTCTTTAATAAACAATACTATTTTACTTTCGTTTTGAGAGCTTATACACCATCAGTAGTCGAAAGTCAACATTCAAATACCAAGTAATGTTTCCCTGTTCAGCGTGTCCTGTGCTGGTTCAGTTCCTCAGGGACGGGGCCGGCCGGAGCAGGACGGTTCAAATGTTTACTTTTTCCAAACCAGAGGACCATTTTACAGGCAAAACCTTTTATCTCTTGAAAAAAGACCGCATTGCATTTATTTTTATGTATATTCAGTTTCTGGCAATAATGAGATTCCCTATGGACATCGACCAAAGATACCAAAAAGCGGTCAAAAATTTGTCTGCTGTCGGCCAGAGCCACTTACTGGCTTTCTACGACCGGTTGAGCGACCTCGAGAAGCAGAAATTACTCGGACAAATTGAACGGCTTGACTTCTCACAGATACCCCTCTGGGTTGAAAAGTATGTTAAAAATTCTCAATCGATTTGTGTTCCGGACATTTATGAGCCTGCCCCGGCCTATCCTCCAAATCCCAAAGGCCCGGCTCAACAGGAAAAATATGAATCGGCCCGGAAGCTGGGTGTCGAATTGCTTTCAGCCGGGAAGGTAGCCGCCTTCGTGGTTGCAGGCGGACAGGGCACACGTCTGGGCTTTGACGGGCCGAAAGGCAATTTTCCAATCAGTCCGATTAAAAACAAGACGCTTTTTCAGATTTTTGCAGAAATGATTCTTTCGGCCGGGGAAAAATACGGGGCGAAGCTTTGCTGGTATATTATGACAAGCCCGCAAAATCATAATGCCACCGTCGAGATTTTTGATTCGAACAACTATTACGGCCTTAGCAAAACCGATGTATTTATCTTTGAGCAGGGAACGCTGCCGAACTTTTCATTCGAGGGCAAAATACTCCTGGCCAACAAGGCAACAATCGCCACAAGCCCTGACGGGCACGGTGGTTCACTGAAAGCCCTTTATAACAGCGGCGCTCTTTCTGCTATGAAGAGCAGGGGCATCGAATACATCAGCTACTGGCAGGTTGACAATCCGCTGGTCAATATCTTTGACCCGCTTTTTATCGGGCTGCACGCACTCGACGATGCTGAAATGTCGGCAAAGGCACTCGTCAAATCCGGCCCAACCGAAAAAGTCGGCAATCTCTGCCTCGCAGACGGAAAAGTTACCGTAATAGAGTACAGCGACCTTCCGGATGAGCAGGCCCGGAAGCGAAATCCGGACGGTTCTTTGCTCCTCGAACTCGGTTCCATCGGGATTCATATTATAAATGCCGCCTTTGTGGAGAAGCTGAACAAAGATGGATTTGCACTGCCAATCCACCGTGCTGTCAAGAAGATCCCGCATATCAACACAAACGCAAATGCAGTAAGACCGGCAGAGCCGAATGGTCTGAAGCTCGAAACTTTCGTATTCGACGCCCTTCCGTTGGCTTCAAAATCCGTGATACTTAAAACCATCCGAAGCGAAGAATTTGCCCCTGTGAAGAACGCCGGCGGCGAAAACAGCCCCGATGTTACCCGAAAAATGATGATTGGCCGAGCCGCAGGATGGCTGGAATCGGCGGATGTAAGTATCCCTCGAAAACCGGACGGCTCACCCGACTGCATTATAGAAATCGCCCCGGGCTTTGCCCTTTCAGCCGAGCAGGTCAAGGCCAAAAAGGGTCGGATACCTCCGATAAGGACCGGTGATAAGGTTTATTTGGAATAATACCCGGCTTAAATAATCAGCATTGCATCGCCGTAAGAGTAAAATCGGTATCGCTCTTCAACTGCATGATGGTATGCCTCTAAGACTTTATCCAATCCTGCAAAGGCGCAAACCAGAGCAAGCAGGCTGGAGCGGGGCAGATGAAAATTCGTTATCATAGCGTCAACCATCCGAAATTCATACCCCGGCATAATAAATAAATCCGTTACCCCCTCAAAAGGGGCTACTTTCCCATTACGGCAAACCGCTTCCAGAGTTCTTACTGAAGTGGTTCCGACTGCGATAATTCGCCCGCCCTTTTGTTTTGTATCGTTAATGAGGTTCGCACTGTCCGGCAGGATACTAAACCACTCGGCGTGCATTTTGTGTTCTTCGAGTTTCTCTGTCTTTATTGGAGCAAAAGTGCCGGGCCCAACGTGCAGGGTAATAAAGGCAAGCCGGACTCCTTTTTGCTTCAATTGCTCTAAAAGTCTCTCTGTAAAGTGCAAACCTGCGGTCGGTGCCGCCACGGCACCTGATTTTTCGGCATACACCGTCTGGTAACGCCGAAGGTCCGTTTTTGCCAACTGCTTGTTTTCATTGCGCTTAATGTAAGGAGGCAGCGGGGCAAATCCTATTTGAGCCAAAATCCGGTCTGCATTTTGAGCCGAGCCGACATCAAGCAGCCACCGTCCATCCCTGGTTCTCTCGACAGCTTTTACCCGGTGAAAATCAACCCCTTCCCTGTTCCGAAGCACTATCATTTCACCGGTTTTAACCTTGCCTGCACCTTTGACCATCACTTCCCACAAACCGTTGCGCCTCTGTGATACAAATAAGGCCTCCAGCTTTGCCCCCGTCCGGCGTCTGGCAAAAAATCTTGCCGGCAGGACCTTCGTATTATTAAAAACCACACAGTCTCCGGCGCCGATATATTCAAGGACGTCTGCGAATCGCCTGTCCAAAACCGTTCCCGCCCGCCTGTCCATTACCAAAAGCCGTGAGGTGCCGCGAGTCCTGTTCGGGCTTTGCGCAATCAACTCGCTCGGCAAGTTATAATTTAAGCATTTGGTCCGCATAGCCCCACGTTAATACCGCCGGCAATAAATTGCCAGCAAATTCTCCGTTAAGACGTGTGCCTGAGAAGGCTCATAAAAATTTTCAGAAATTGCACGTTTTTCACAGCCTGACACAACTTCAAAGTTAACCCGCCTTTTTGCTTTACCGATAGCATAACTGTGATTGAATGTAACAGCAACACTTTCAGTGGAAAATATCATGGCGTCAACTCGGTCGTATGAACAGGTAGCCTCAGGAGTAAGCTCCTTAACCAAATCACAGCTAAAGCGTCGTCTGCTCAATTTTAAAGGCCGTTTAAGGCTCGACTTTACCGAGAAATATCTCGACAGTCTGACGGTTGATAAATTAAGACATATCCTCGCCGCAGCGCTGCTTACAAACATGAAAAATCACGTCTAATATATTCACGCTGTTGCGGTAAAGAAAAGCGGCACAGTTAAAATGCCCGGCAAGCCTAAAACGCACAATAAGCCTGTCATGCAATTTTGAGTAAGTATGTCCTTTTTGGGTTTATTTTTTCCGTTTTCTGCAATAAAAGCGCTTTACAGTACGTCTAAACCAGTGTCAACTGGTTAAATATGGAATCGCAAAGGGACCTAAAAGAGATAATTGCCGCTTGTCAGGCCGGGAGCAACGATGCGTTTTCGCTGCTGGTTGATATTTACGCAAGTCGTTGTTACAGCTATTTTTATCGGCTGACGGGCAACTTCGCCCAAAGCAACGACCTGCTCAGTACGCTGTTTTTGAAACTTGTCGAAAAGATTGGCACCTTCAGACTCACCAGCGGCTCTTTTGAAAAATGGCTTTTTACTATCGCGTCCAATATTTTTCGCGACCATTTGAGGCGCCAATACCGGCAAAAAAAGCTGCTGGCGGACAAGGCTGAAGAGTTAGAGATTCAGACCGCAACAACTCCGAGCAAAGCCGACATTGAGACGATAGACGAGCTTCAGGTCCAAATGGCCAAGCTGGACGCAGAAACCGTTGAACTTTTAATGTTACGTTTTTATGGGGGATTAACCTTCCGGCAAATCGCCGAGATGCGGTCCGAGCCTGTCGGAACGGTCCTTTCAAAAGTCCATCGCGGACTGAAGAGATTAAGAGAACTGATGGAGCGTGGTAATGACTGAGAACAGAGAAAATCTGGATGAACTATTGTCAAGGTTTTTTGACGAGGGTAAGACCCACGAAGCCGCCGAGGAAATCCGGGCTGGGGAAAAGCTTTTAGCTTCTTTTTCTGCGCCTGTCTGCGACCAGGCCGTGATTAACAACATAAAGGCCAAAATCAGGCTGCAACTAAAGGCCCGCAAAAGAAGGCAACTGGTCAGGTCGGTTTTCGACCGGGTAGCCGTTGCTGCGGTAATTATCGTCCTGGCCATAGCAGGTGTCAGATTCTTCCCTGCATCTGAAAATCGACAAACGACGACAAGCAAATCCGGTGTTGACTTTAACTGGGATGACCAAAGCGTCGGCAACGGCTATGAGCAATTTGCAGCTTTGACAGACCAAATCGAAGAAATAGAATCAAGCATACTCGCCATCAGGCTGGGTGAGTATGAAGCCGGGAGCAGCATGATTCTGACGGACCTTGAGGCGGAAATGAGTGAAATTAATGGAGATTTCTGGAAAGGGTAAACAAATGACAACGCTGAAGAAAAATAATTATCTAATCGCAATAGTGCTGAGCGCATTTATCGTACTGCTGTCGGGAATCGGTGTAAGCTACGGCGCCAAAAAGCCGGCGTCTAAGCCGGCGGACAAACAAAAATCCGGACAACTCGAGAAGCAGAACAGGCAAAAGGTCAATAGGTTTCTTAAAAGAGTGGAAAAAAACAATCCAAAACGAGCGGCTCGACTCAGGCGACTCCGCAAAAACAATCCGGCGAAGTTCAACGAGAAAGTTCGCAAAGCAGTGCGAGGCCGCGCGCGCAAATCCGAAGCACAGACTAAAAAAGCCTCGAAGCAAAATTGGCGCAGAGGCGGCCCGCGCAGAGGCGAATGGCCAGGCCGGATGGGTTGGCACAGAGGCGGCCCGGGCAGAGGCGAATGGCCAGGCCGGATGGGTTGGCGCAGAGGCGGCCCGGACAGAGGCGAATGGCCAGGCCGGATGGGTTGGCGCAGAGGCGGCCCGCGCAGAGGCGAATGGCCAGGCCGGATGGGTTGGCGCAGAGGCGGCCCGGGCAGAGGCGAGTGGCCAAGCCGGATGGGTTGGCGCAGAGGCAGGCAATTCGAAGGGGCCAAACACCTGCAACACGATGAATCAGATATATGGGGCGACGATGATTAGGACCGGCAGCAGGCAGGGAAGGTATTTTTGAGTTAACGAGGATTTGTGGAAAGGATAAAGATATGACAATCAGAAGAATCCCCAGATGGCACGTGGCGGCGGCTTTCGCAGCGATACTGACGCTGATTAGCCTGACACCCGCAATTCAGGCCGAGGCCGATGAGGATATGTGGTCGGATGAACCGACTGAAATGAGACAACGTCCCGGACTCAGCGACGAGAGAGCCGAGGAGTTTCTCGACCGTCTCGCAGAGCTGCATCCCGAACGCGCCGCGGAATTGCGCAAGCTAAGAGAGGACAATCCAGATCAATTCGGCAAAGAAATCCGCCAGGCATTTGCCGAAAGACACCATGTGGGAGATCGCCGGGGCGGCGAGTTTCGCGGCCAAGGCAGAAGCGGTGAACGCCCAGGACGCAGGACAGGACGCCGAGACAGTGAGCATTCAGGACGCAGGACAGGGCCCGGCCTTATGCGAGACAAGCCCGGAGCAGACGGGCAGCGCGAACGCGGAGCCGGACACAGCGGCAGAGGCGAGCGGTGGAGGCAGCACTTTGAAAGGAGACATGATGAGTACATCGAATGGCTCGATAAGAACTTCCCTGAAGAGGCCGGGAAACTGGCGCGGCTGCGTGAAAGGGAACCGGAGGACCTCGAGGAATACATTCGGCAGGTTATCGACAGCAGGGACAAGTTCGGTGAAATAATGGAGGCCGAGGAAAGGAATCCGGAATTAGCAGAGGTACTGAAGGAAGACTTCGAAATAAAACGTGAGCGTGAAATACTTCTGGAGAAAATCCGCAGTGCCAAAGGAAAACAAAGCGGCAAACTCAACAAGCAACTTGAGGAATTAGTCAACAGAAGATTCGACCTGATTGTGCGAAAAAAACAACTTCGGTATGAACACCTTCTCAGAAGGCTTGAAAGACTGCAAAAAGAGGTAAGGCGTCGCGAAGCGGACGTGGAAAAAATGAAGAACAAAAAGCCGCAGCTAATCAAGGAGCGGCTTGAAGAACTGACAGGCAGGTCAGAAAAGATAAACTGGGACTGAACTGGATAACAGGCCGCAGATAATATAAGACAGAAAAGGTTCACCTGCGACCGGGTGATGTTTGTCCATTAAGGTCCGGTCTAAATTCCACGCTGCCGGCGTCTGGATGCTTCGCGTAACATTTTCTTTTCTTTCCGGGTCAGGCTTGTAATCCCGTGTGAGTGAACTTTATCGAGGATTCGGTCAATCTCCGCCTGAAACGCTCTCTGCCGGTTTATATCGCTTTCCCACGTGAAGGTTCGTCGGGGCCTTTTTGCCGCGTATTTCTTCCAACGGGGCCACAGCACATAAACGGCACCTGCAGCCATACCGGCAAGATGCGCGGCCTCACCGCCGGCGTTGGCACTTCCGGTAACACTCATAAAGTTCAGACATGCAAAAATAATCGCCAAAACATACAGCCGAATCGGAAATATCCCCCAAAAATAGACCTGCATATTCGGATGCAGTATTGCACCGGCGGCCAAAAGGCCATAAATCGCGCCTGACGCCCCTATTAAAAAACCTACTTTCAAAATCCCCGCAAAGACCAGCAGCGTATATAATACCCCGCCCATCGCTCCACATATCAGGTAGAACACAAGAAACTTTCTGCCGCCCCACTGCCCTTCAAGCATAGGGCCGAAGAAATACAGAATAAGCATATTCCAGATGACATGCCAAAAACCGCCGTGCAGAAACTGGTATGTTATCAATCGCCAAATCTGCAACGACATACCAACAGTCTCCGGAAGCACAGAGAACCATAAAAGAAACAGATTCCCAATGGCCGGTATCATATAGGAAACCACAAACACCACTATGTTAATAATGAGCAGCCACTTTACGACATGCGTCATAGGTGGCAGCGTAATTTGGACCTGCCGGCCGTACATTCCGCCATCCGGTTCGCGGGCGTAATCTCTATCGTAAATTCCCATAATACCGCAAAATCACCTATCCTGAATCCATATTCTCCATTATACTATTTACTATGCTCTGAAAAAACCTTATAGATGTCATTCTGATCCCTTCGCTTCGCTCGAGGACAGGCTCTGTGAAGAATCTCACTGTTTCGAATATGTCATTCCGGGCTTGACCCGGAATCCAGAACTCTAATATCTGGATTCCAGCTGGAGTTTATGCCGTACTCTGATACGGTGCTGGAATGACAGACGCAAGCCAGAGATTCTTCACCCCGATAAATCGGGTTTCAGAATGACACAGAGCTTTACTAAAACCCTATTATAGTATCGGCAGAATATGTCATTGTTCAAGGGAAAATCCAATAATGGATAAATTCGCTTTTCTGCAGGAACAGTTAAGAGAACTTGAAAGCTGCGGTTTGCTCCGGCGGCTCCTTTGTGTGGAGTCTGCGCAGGGGCCTGTGGTACGGTTTGAAGGTGATCCGGGCGAGAAAGTACTTTTTTGCAGCAATAATTATCTCAACCTGGCTGAAGACAAGCGGGTCGCTGCCGCTGTTACAGCAGCGGTGAAGCGATACGGCTACGGAGGAGCCGCCTCACGGCTAATCAGCGGCACTATGAAGCCGCATCTTGATGTTGAGTCGACTTTTTCTGAGTTTTTCGGCACCGAATCTGCGCTTTTATTCCCTTCCGGCTGGACTGCAAACGAGGCGGTCCTGAAGACCATACCACAAAAAGGGGACATTGTCCTGCTGGATAGGTTCGACCATGCCTCGATTATAGATGCAGCAAGGGCCGGCGGTGCCGAATTTCGCACCTATCGCCCCGATAACTTAGACAGACTGGAGAAATTTCTTGCTATTAAAAAGTACAAGCGCAGATTTATTGTTACAGAAAGTGTCTTTTCGATGGACGGCAACGCAGCAGACCTTGCCAGGCTCGCTGGCCTTAAGAGAGCATATAATGCCGTCTTAATTGTCGATGAAGCACATGCTCTGGGCTGTCTGGGGGAAACCGGAGCGGGTCTTGCCCAGGAGGTCGGACTGCTCGGCGAGATTGACATTATTGTCGCGCCTCTGGGTAAGGCAGTCGCTGCAACCGGTGCAATTGTTGCCGGCCCGAGAACGGTCATCGACTATCTTATTAATAAAGCCAGGGCCTTTATCTATACCACCGCGCCGGCTCCGGTAACCTGTGCAGCGATATCAGCCGCCCTGAAGATAATTAAAACCGAGCCGCAAAGGCGGGAAAGATTGAAGGCTAACGCCGAATACATCCGCACCGGATTGGGTAAGCTCGGCGCTGATACCGGCAAAAGTACAACTCATATCATCCCGGTCATCATAGGCCCCAGTAAAGATACACTACGTATTTCGAAGGATTTGTACGACAGAGGTTTTTTCATCGCGGCAATCAGGCCGCCAACGGTGCCTGAAGGCTCGGCAAGACTCAGAATCTCGGTTCAATCGGACCACACAAAAGAACAACTCGACGGTCTTGTCGAAGCGATTGAAGAGATAACAAAGGGAACGTCGGCTATTTTGCGTTGTCGATGATTGCCTTTGCGATGTCGTTTATTGCGGTGCGGGTCCGGCCATTTGCACCGGTGGTAAGGATGCTGAATATGTAATCGCCGTCGGCGGTGGTGGATACGCCGGAAAAGGACTTGGCAAGTTTTACATAGCCTGTCTTGCCTAATATCCTGCCTTTGTATTTTGCCTCTTCGAAATATTTTGCAATCGTCCCGTCACTTCCCCCCACCGCTAATGATTCGATATACAACCCGCGATTTTGGCTCTTATAAATATCCAAGAAGACCTTTGTTACGGCGTTTGGGCTGAGCTTATTTTCTTTGCTGAGTCCGCTGCCGTCGTCCAGATTAAACTCGCCCGGGTCGATGCCCAGCTTGATGAGATACTGTTTTATTAAATTCAGGCCGTGGGGCCAGGAGCCGTTAAGTCTGCCGCTGTTTTCGGCGGATATCGTCTTAACGAGTGCTTCTGCGGCCAGGCCGAGACTGTCTTTGTTGCAGCGGGAAAGGACGTCGGCGATCGGTGAAGAGTAAGTTTTGAGTATATTGATTCTGCTGTCGTTCCTGACGAGTCTGCCCTCGAGCTTGCCAGTAACTTCGATGCCTGCTGCTGCGAGTTTTTCAGCTAAGACAAATCCGAAGAACTCGGCGGGGCTTTCAATAGCCACATCAAAGCCGGCCTGCTTTGTGCACTTACCCTTAATGGTAAGCTTGTTCGGGGTTGTGTTGCGATAGGCCCCTACCGCGCTATTGCCCCGTGATGTCGGGACGACCTTGTTTACAAGCCGGACGTAGCCGGTTTGAGGTTGAATGGTTATGCCGACTTTTCCGCCGGTATTTTTTGTGGTTATCCTGACGCAGTTGCAGTTGTAGTTCAGTCCGCTGACTTCGCAGGCGTAGGGTCGATTGAGTTGGTCGCGGGGCCAATTGGGATGTACACGGTTGTCATCGAAGAATGTGCTGTCAATGATAATCCCGTTGAGGGAGGTGATGCGGGCTGCTTTTAGTGTGGCGATTATGTCGTTAATTATCCAGTCAGCCGCCCTGTTGTGCTTTTTGTCGGTATTATCGTCTCCGAGCAGTGGGTCGCCGCCGCCGATAACGGCCAGGGTTTGTTCGAGAAGGCCGACTCTTGTGGTGAACTCGTAATCGGGTCCGAGGTATTCGAGTGCGGCAGCGGAGGTTATTATCTTCATATTCGAGGCCGGTATCATAGGTTTGTCGGCGTTGCGTGCGTAGAGAGTTTTGCCGGTTTTGGCGTTTATCACCTTAACGGCGAAGCAGACTTTCTTTTGGCTCTTTCGGTTGATGATAGAATTGATCCGGCTGGTGAGAGAAGCGCGTGCGAAGGTAGGTGCGTACAAGCTGAAAATCAGCAGAACGAGTAACTTTTTGCCAATACTTTTTCCAAACATATATGAATAAATTCAAAATCAGGTACAAGTGTCGCCCTTCTTCGCCGCTGGAGTTTTTCGCAGGAGGGGCGCACGTAGATTTCAGTTAGTTTTTTCTGAAGACTGCGACGACATTTTCGACTTCTACGACAAAAAGGCGATTATCACCCTCAAAATCTACCGGAATTGCCCCTTTGGGATTAAACAAGACCTTGTCATACTGTTTCAAAGGCAGTTCGGCGGAGATTTCGACCTCGGCTGATACGGATACAATCCGCCCTGTGATGGTTGGAATCTCGATATTATCGGGCAGTTGAATCCCACCTTTGGTTTGCTTTTTGTCCTGGTCTTTGCGAATCAGGACCCTTTTACCGATAGGCTCAACGGTTTCAAAAATCCCGGCCTTTGTGTCCTGCTTTTTTGGCATTTGAAAATTATTCTCACAAAATATTTTTTTGCTTTAAAGCCGGTTTTAGCTTCGGTCGATATTCAATCGTAGCTAAAGGAATTTTATTTTTCCTCCTCCATAGCAGTAGCGTGCTTGCCTTCGGCGGTGCGTTACTGCCTTTTTATTCGCAACTTCATTTTTTTATCGGACGCAAATATACATTTTATGCGTCGCCTTTGTTAAAGTCAAGTCTTTTTGCAATACTCAGGTGTTTTTTGCAGATTCTTTCGCGGCCCTTTTGGTTTTTGCGGATTTTCTTCCGAGTAACTCGTCGGCCTGTTCCCATGTTTCGGGCGGCCATTTTCCATCTGCCTGGAGCTTTTTCAGGTTGTCGAGCTGGTTTATACTGATGATGGTCCTGCACCTGGGGAATTTGTTGCAGCCGAGAAAGGGGCCCTTTTTGCTCTGGCGTATTACGAGTTGACCGTCCTTGCATTTGTAACATTTTACACCGGTAGGCTCGGGCGGCGGTTTAGGCGGCAGGATGTTGCCGTCTTTGTCGATGCCGAGGATGGTTTTGCAGTCCGGATAACCGGAACAGCCCAGGAAGGGACCGAAACGCCCCTGCTTGTGTACCATAGGCTTATGGCAGTTGGGACATTTATGTTCGGATTCTTTTTCTTCTATCATTTTACCCTCCTTATCACATGGGGCCGCGAATTTGCATTTCGGGTAGGCTGAGCAACTCAAAAATCTTCCGTTTTTACCGAAACGATACACCATAGGTTCATTACATTTTGCACATTTGTATTCGCTGGGTGTTGTCTCGGCCTTTGCATGCTTCATCCTGTCGGTTGCTTTGTCGAGGCTCTTTTTGAAGGGACCGTAAAATTCATTAAGCACGCCGAGCCAATCGATGTGCTGCTCTTCAATCCTGTCTAATTGTTCCTCCATATGGCGCGTAAATGTGATATCCATAATATTCGGGAAGAACTCCGAAAGCTTGTCGGTTACAACCTCGCCGATATCGGTAGCGTAGAATTTTCGCTCGTTCTTTTCGACATACTTTCTGTCCTGTATGGTCGAGATGATTGAGGCGTAGGTACTGGGCCTGCCGATACCTTCTTTTTCGAGAGCCTTTACGAGAGAGGCCTCGGTGTATCTGGCTGGGGGTTTTGTGAAGTTCTGTTTTGCCTGGATGTCAACCGGCGCAAGTGTATCACCAATGTTCATTTTCGGCAGGTGCTGTTCGGCAGAAGAAGTCGTCCAGATTTTTGTAAAACCGTCAAAGACCAGAATCCTGCCGGTGGTTTTATACCTGCACGGTCCGACATCAGTTTCAGCCTTGATTTCAACCGAGGTGGTGTCCCACCGGGCTGGCGGCATCTGGCAGGCGAGAAAACGCCGCCAGATAAGGTCGTATAATTTGAACTGCTCGTCGGTAAGAAACTGCTTTATCTGTGCCGGAGGCAGGTCCGGATCCGTAGGCCGGATTGCTTCGTGAGCCTGCTGGGCGGTTTTCTTGGCGGCGAATACGTTGGGTTTTTCGGGCAGATATTCGGGCCCGATGTTTCGGGAGATGTAATTTCTGGCAGCGTCCAGTGCCTCGGTGGAAAGATGTGTGCTGTCGGTTCTCATATATGTAATCAGGCCCAGCGCGCCCATCGAACCCATGTCGATTCCTTCATACAATTGCTGAGCGACTCGCATGGTTCGCTTTGTGGCGAATCCGAGACGGTTTGCAGCGGCCTGCTGAAGGGTAGAGGTTATAAAGGGCGGCGCCGGCTTTGAGGTTACTGTTTTTGTTTTCAGGTCAGCGACTCTGAAGTCTGCCTTTTTCAGGGCAGCTAAGATTTTGTTGGCTTTGGCGCCTTCTGCGGCCTCGAACTTTTCATTTTTAACGGTTATAAGCTCGGCCTTGAAGGCGTTATGCTTTGTGAGCCATTTGTTCTGCTCGGCAATGGTTCGCCCTTTGTCGGGGTCTTTGGCGGATTCGAGGAACTGTTTCCATTCTTCTGAATAGTCGGTTTTCAAATCCGTTGTAAAAACTGCAGGTATCAGCCAGTACTCAGCCGGCTCAAATGCGCGGATTTCGCGTTCCTTGTCCACGATTATTTTCACGGCAACGGACTGTACCCGTCCTGCGCTGAGGCCGCGTGCGACCTTTCGCCACAAAAGCGGGCTTATCTGATAGCCTACTATGCGGTCGAGAATCCTGCGGGCCTGCTGGGCCATAACCTTGTCCATATCGATTCGGCCGGGGTCGGCGAATGCATGCTGGATGGCGTTTTGAGTTATGGCGTTGAAGACTACGCGGTATGTGTCTTTTTCGGCAAAGCCTAAAACCTCCGAGAGATGCCAGGCGATAGCCTCACCCTCCCGGTCGAGGTCGGTAGCCAAATAAAGCCTGCCGCTTTTTTTCGCAGCAGATTTTAGAGAGATGACCGTCCGTTTTTTGCCGGGCGAGATTTCGTATGTAGGCGCAAAATCGTTGTCGATATCAACATTTAAGCCTTTCGAGGGCAGGTCACGTATGTGGCCCATAGAGGCCTTGACCTCGAACCCTGGGCCGAGGTACTTGTTTATAGTTTTAGCCTTTGCCGGCGATTCGACAATTACCAACGATTTTCGTTTTGATGCTTTTGCCATAAAGACAGAATAAATAAATTACCCACACTGACTTTTTTAATCACGGATTAACACTGTTTTCTTTAGAACTTTATTAGACACGGATTTACACGGTTTAACACTGCTTTCAAGGAAAAATCTTAAAACACTCTTTCATCACTTTACACACCTTTTCGGCGTCTGAGGCCCAAACCTTGAAAATTCAACAAAAGACAGATAACAAATCGGCGGTAAAGATGTCAATAAAAAAGCGAAAAGGATGGATATCTTGATTTGAGGCGGAATATTTTGCCTGCATTTGTAAAATGAGGGTAAAAAACGTTCAGACAGGGTTGATTTCAACATAATAAGGGCAAAAAAGTTCTTGATACTTCAGCGGCAGCTCGCTATAATTGTATGGGTTTTCTCGGACCTGCGGAAGTTGTGTTAAATTCAGACTGAAGAATTTAAAGAAAAGGAAGGTGGATTATGATTAAGAAATTGTTGGTCTTAACAATGCTATTTGGTTTTTGTGCCTGTAATGTGTGGGCAGTGGACATCTTTTCGAGTTGGGTTGGTGATGATGGGGGCTTGTGGGACCAGGCGAGCAACTGGAATCCGGGCATCGTGCCGGACAATTCCGGTGGAAACAACTTTTATGTAACTATCAGTCCGGCTGGAAGCAACAGCATCCGGTTCACTCAGGATCGTACTGTCAGCCGGATAACTTGTTACGGCGAGGTTGATTTGGAGATTGGCGAACGCACACTTTCTCTGCTGGACCCTAATGGCCTGATTAACCATGGGATATTCGAGGCCACTGGCTCAGGGGTGGAACACGAAATAAATGGGAATATACTAAATACTGAAGGCGCAATTATAGAAGTTTCATATTGGTTCCAGCATCAAGGTAAATTTGTCAACAACGGACAGCTTATGGTTATTCCGGGCGGCAATGCATCAATTGAGGATGGTAACCTGATAAATAATGGTACGGTTTGGCTCTACGATGGGACCGCAAGTGCTGATGGTCTGGAAAACAGCGACAGTGGTATAATCAGCGGTTTTGGTTCACTTTATGGAGGACAGGTGATTCAGAACGCCGGTTCAATCCGAGCTTTTGGTGGTCCATTAACTATTGCCTATGATTTGTCTTTGAACAATTCAGGTTCCCTGGTTAACGAGCCCGGGACTGCGCTGCAGATAGGGCCGGTGGGTTCGCCCGAAGATGTAAACGACATAAACAACCATGGTACAATCGAAGTTAATGCGGGCGGTTCGGTTGTTTTTGATGCCGATGTGGTTAATGAGCCGGATGGTTTCATTGAACTGAATGGCGGGACTTTTGGTGCGCGAACAATAACGCAATCAGCCGGTGCAGAGTTTGAAGGTCTTGGAACGATCACAGGTGATGTTGTGATTGAGCCTAACAGTGTGGTTGGGCCTGTTAGTATAATCAGACTTACGGGTCCGACGAATGTTTTTGGTAATGTAACAATCGGCGCCGGTGCAACGTTTGAAGTAAGTGATGGTACGACGATAATAACCGGCCATACCACCTGTAACAACGGAACCATCCACATGATCGGCGGCAGAGTGATATGTCAGGGAGGCCTGACGGATAACAACTGTGAGATTATCTGGGAGCCGGGTATCGACAGCAATGCTGCCGACTATAATCTCGACGGCAGGGTGAATCTGGAAGACTACGCTCAGTTTGCAAGGACCTGGCTCTGGGAGGCAAGCTGGCGGTAAACCGACCGATGCTATTTTAGACACGGATTAACACAGATTAACACTGATTTTTTTAATCAGCGTAATCCGCGGTTTCAAGCAGTTTTGCAAGTAGTGGTTTTAGTTTTCGGATGGCGTTGCCGCGGTGGGATATTGCGTTTTTTTCTTCAGAGCCAAGCTGGGCAACGTTCCTGCCGACAGACGGAACGAAAAAGATAGGATCATAGCCGAAGCCGTTACAACCGGCTGGGCTTTGGGCAATAACACCTTCAAGTTTGCCCTGCGTTTCAATCAAGATTTCTTCCGACTTTGCCAGGCACAGGCTGCAAACGAATCTTGCGGTTCTTTTCTCGGTCGGGACATCTTTTAACAAGTCGAGGACTTTGGCGCAATTGCGATAGTCAATCAGACATCTTTCTTGATGTGGGGCGGGTTCGCCGCTAAAGCGTGCGCTTTTTACGCCCGGCGCGCCATCCAGCGCATCTATGACCAGGCCGGAGTCGTCGGCGATAGTCCACAAACCGGTCGCCTTGGCATATCCAAGGGCCTTTTTTCGAGCGTTTTCCTGAAAAGTTTGGCCGTCTTCGGCTACTTGGGGCACATCGGGAAAGTCGGAAAGGCTGAGCCAATCAACATCCAAATCGAGCATCGCCGAAAGCTCGGCCATCTTGCCGGGATTTGTCGTCGCAACGAGAATTTTTATTTTTTGCTTAGCCACAGAGAATACAGGAATTTTTTTAAGCCACAGATCACAAAGTTCACAGAGATATATTTTTGAATTATTTTTTGGGCTTCGATAAGTTTGACCGTTCTTATCAAAGGACCTTCAATCTGTCAATTTCCTTCTTAATTTCATCTATTGCCCCTGAAGCGTAAAAATAATTTGATGACTCAATTCATCCGATGTGGAAAGTATTTGAGAGCCATTTCGTTTCGCAACTCAAGCAAATCCTCTGAAATTTCATCGTCCTCGTTAATTTTGTAAAAAAATTCGTTGTGAATTCGCTCCTGCAAGACACGCACTCAAGGCACATTGATGAAGTATGATATCCTTTGCCTCATCATGGTCATATCCATCTTTTAGCAACCTCCTGAAAAGATAATCGAAGGTGAACCTGTCAAAGACTTCGTAATTATCTCTGATGTAATCTTCTAAAAAGTCGTCTGTATCTTCCATCAGTCTAAGTACTTAAAGTTTAAATTCAATCGGCTTTTCTTTAAGTGGAGGTCGAGGCTGAATATGTTATTAATCTCGACTCCAAGAGGTGTAAGGTAGAGTTTATCATGTCTTGTATTTGTTCTTACTCTCTCGACCAATCCCAGTTCCGTGCACCAATTACAAGCAAAGTTTAGGAACTCATACATCGTCCTGCTTTTATAATTAACACCAAGAAGGCTATTAACGATATCAAGTTTTGTTTTTTCAAATATCTTCGTTTTCGGCAACCACTGTCCACTTGTAACTTCCATGAACCTTAGAAACCAATAGACACTAACTTTATGTGTGGTCCAATTTCCATTGGTGATCACCCTCAGAAGAACTTTTTTCTGTTCGTTTGTCAGATCAACGGATGGTAACCTTGATGTTGAATAAACACCTATATTGAAATTTTTAATGTAATCTTCGCCGTTTTGAGTTATAATGAAACGAGTGCTTTTTTGAGTTATCATCTCGAAGTCTAAAGCTAATTTTAAGTAACATTCGAAATTCGTACTTCTTGGGGATGTGAAATAGTGAGCCAGTTCTCTCCTGTTCAATGATTTCTTCGAATAGTCATGAAATGGCTTCAGTATCTTATTCAGCCACCTTAAAAAACATATGGTGTAGTTCCTCGGGGCCGGCAATGTCAAACCAAAGCTCAAACTCAGTTTCTCGACAGTTGAAGCATAAAGAATTTTAGTAACCGTTCACAGAAAATTTTTACAAAAAGTTTAAAATGTTAAAATAGGCAATTTGCGCTTTTGTTTGCGCTGTGGTAAAAACAGCGTATGCAAAACAAAAATGACA
>DUZQ01000006.1 GCA_013349435.1 Planctomycetota bacterium
CCCGGACGATAACCGATATACAAATCACCTGCATTGTCGCGTATCAGGCCTTCTAGCGAAGCGCCAACCGAGCCTGTCTCGGGTCCGTTGAGATAAAGCTTTGAATTTGTTCCGACAAATACGCCCGCTATGAAGTTCCGGCCGGGACTTAAATTTGACGTCGCAAAATCTGCCGTACTCCCTTCGGCCGATTCGTTCCATACCGCAAACCTGACGGTGTCGGAGGCGGTCCACAACGCGTAGTTGTAGCTGTGTTTCCATATCAAACCGGTGTTTCTGGTTGTATCATTGAAGTAGAACCAGCCGCAAACGGTTACCTGTTGTGCGGGACTTAGCGACTCGCTGTCTTCCACCAGTATATAATCATCTATGCCGTTAAAAGACAGAGCATCATCGATTATACCTGTAGTGTTTATGTCCGATGTGTTCTGTTGAGCGGTGCCGTGGTTTTCTTCACCGCTGCTGTCTAATACTATTGTGTTATCGGCATCGTCATCCATTGTCCAGTGTGCGACCAGGTTCGGGTCTGCTGTTAATTCGAGCCAGTCACATGCGAAAGTGGCGAAGTCAAAGTAGTCAACCAAATCATTACGGTTACAATCAGCTCCTTGGCACCAATTCGGTTCCGAGCAGGTATCATCCATCCAGTAATATGCTAATATCACAAGGTCCGCAAAATCGACCCCGCCGTCATCATTCATATCGGCAGCCGTCCTGCCGAGCGATACCCAAAGGTTTACCTGTGTGCCGGGCATTGCAGAATAGCCGGCGACGGGCAACTGGTTAATTACGCGGCCGACAGGTACGACTTCATCGCAGATATAACACGGGTCCCCAACCGTCAGACCCACACCTGTAATAGCTGTCTCGGCCTGGGACACGCTCATTCCAACCACATCCGGCACAACGGCATTTGGTTCTAAAGTGGTAAAATGCCATACCGGATTGCTAACTGACTCTCCACATATGCTTTTAGTAACCACCTGCCAGTAATATGTTTCGTTATATTGTAAATTCCCCGGCTCACAAGGATCACATGTCGGGGTTGTAAGGTTACTGAATATAAGTTGGGTCGGCGGATTATCTGTTCCGAAATACACATCGTACCTCTCCCACGGAAGAAATTCACTTATTGTGGTTATACGTGTGATATCCTCCCAACCCGGACAGCCCGTGTCGGGACATACATTGGAGCGGTCACAACTTCCGTTATCAGCCCAATCAACATTCCCGCCGAATAAGATTCCCTCCACTTCATAACTGCCGGCGTTAATGACCACAGAGCCGGAGTTGCCCTGATACGTATCTGTATTGGCGGAGAAATACGTTACTCCGCTGTTATCTCGAACGGTTGCTCCGGCGGCATATTTCCTCGGCACCCCGTAAGGATGGCCTATAACAATGACAGGCTCGTTATCTGGAATCTTGCCGGAGGTCCTGAACGGCAGAGGGTCATGACCTGTTACAGGTCTGTCCAGACGCATTATCGCCCAGTCAGGACTCCCGTCTGTTCTGCCGAGAACCTCGTTACAATAGTAAATCTCTGATTCATCTATAGTAAGAACCGGTGTATCGGCGTCAAGCATGACAAATCCGAAGATTATCGCCCAATTCGAACAATCACCGTCGCAGGCAAGATGGCCGGCGGTTACAATTATATCCTCGGCAACCAGAAAGCCGGACCCGTAAGCCGGCGCAGGCTGGTTGCGAAACGGCTCATCCGAACATAATGGATTGCCGGTTCCTATCGGGTCAAGCCACTGATACCACTGTGCTAAAGTATCTGAAAGAAGCGTATATGTCCCGTCGCCGTTGTATGTCAGGTCGCTCTGATATATCAGGGCGACTGTAGAATCGCCGACAGAAAGCAGGCAGGGATCTGTTACCTGATATTCATCGAGACGGTTATCCGTACCGTAAATAAGTTTCGCCCAGCTTAAACCCTTTGTTTGTGCGATTTTTGTGGTTGGTTTTCTTGCTTTTGCACCTGTGCCTTCGTTCCAGGAAAGCGAGGTGTCTGTTTCCACACCGGTATCCCCGTTCGGAGGATAAGGATTATCCGCGGCCCCGGGCAAAGAGCAATCGTATGATGTAACCAGTAGCGTATAATCACCCTGGCTTTGATTAAATCCTGCAACCCGTATATAATAAGTGCTCCCGGCGGACATATTCATTGTCAATTCGGATTGATAATAATAATCTTCGTTCTGTTCACAGTGCGAATCGTCATTGCAGGCCAGCTCATCACCGGAGCAACCGTCAAAAACGCTTAAAGTTGTATCATATAATGAACTGCCGATGGTGCTTATAGTATAAAGACCGGAAGAAGCGGGCATAAAGGAGTTCCACACATCGAGGGTATCATTATAACTGCAACTGCTCTCGGTGCTTCCCGTGGCCGACACTGTTGAGCCGTAATAGGGCACATCTTCCGTAACTGATATTGCGCTTGCACAACTATCATTTGACGGGGGCGGTGTTACATCGTAATAAACCTTTATCCACCAGGTGTCTATATATCCTGTATCCAAAGTATATACATCCGCCGCCCACAGCCGCCAGCACTGATTAACAGGCTCACCATTGCAGACCGTGATACCGGTCTCGGTCTCATTGATATTCGGCACACAACCGCCGTCTTCGTACCAGAGGCTAAACTCGCAATTAAGGTTTTCATCATTGAAATCAACCCACAAGTCACTTCTGCAAGGGTGAATGATTTCATAGTGAACGTCTATGCACGTAACCGTAGCGCCAGCCGGCGCAGATGAGATACAAATCTCGCTGTAGTCCCAGGCCCCTTCGGGTATATCGACATTATTGTCGTTGGAACCTTCGACATAATCGCCTGAGCAGGTCCCGATTTTCACTTTACCGCCATCCTCTATGCCGGCTTCGGATTTTGAACCTTCCACGAGGACGAATTTGTTCAGCAGTTTTATATTGACCCCATCGTTTACGAGAGCCTTAAACCTGCTGAGGGAAATTTGTGCAATCACCCGTCCGGGCCTGTCCAGCACATCAACATTGCTGCCCGGTGCCGGTTTGAGTTGTGATATGTCTGCAAGGGTAAACCGGTCATCCAGGAGTATCTCGACCTTTGCGAAATTTCGGCCGTTACCTGAAGCTTGGCACATGCACGGGGACTTTTTGACTGTTGACGGACTACCGGAACCGGTAAGGGGCTTTTTGATTTGACC
This sequence comes from Planctomycetota bacterium, assembly GCA_013349435.1. Taxonomy (GTDB): domain Bacteria; phylum Planctomycetota; class Phycisphaerae; order Sedimentisphaerales; family Anaerohalosphaeraceae; genus QNBT01. The sequence continues at coordinate 3,201 of DUZQ01000006.1, forward strand.
GAAGCACTGCTTTTCACCTTTAAGTGCTGAAGAAAAAACGACGGTGCTCTGTTTGATTGGTTTAACGAACTTTTTCATCGCCGGGCTTTGTGTCCGGCCCGTCAGGCCCGAAGCAGAGACAGCCGATGCGCAAAAAACAAATAACAACGCCATAGCCAATGAATTGACAGGTTTCGCCCCCGCTAAGTTTTGCAATCTCTCCATTTTCCTTCTCCCAAATAATGTATTTTTATTAATATTCTTAATTTTACCAGAAAATATACGCTTTTCAAGAAATTTTTTAGAAAACTAAAAAATCATAAAAAAAGCACTTTTTGAGCGGTAAAATGCGGTTAAAACGGGCCTTTTAAGCCGTTTTCCGGATATAAAGTGAACGACATTCCCTTTACGAACGAACGAGATTATTCGCCATAACCTGTCTTTAAGCAAAGAATCTCAATCTTCGGATTTATGTGATTCCAGCCAAGCCTGCCCTGAGCGAAGCCGAACGGGAGCCGGTACCCAGTCGTTCCGGAGCCGACTTGCGCCGCTGCGTTTTTGTTTTGGTAATTCGACAACATTTTACAGAAGCCCAGCCGCCCAATAGTATCAGCAGAAGCCGAGCCGCGCAATAGTATCAGCAGAAGCCGAGCCGCGCAATAGTATCAGCAGAAGCCGAGCCGCGTAAGCGGCCGAATCAATAGAAAGGATAAAGTATCTATCCGCCGGCTCGTCCTTTTGCTGTCCACCGTGCACCGTTTACCGTCCGCCGGCTTGCGCCGGCAGGCTTCTGTCTGAGGAGCATTTGCATACACACACTGCCAAGCTAACGCTTGACAGCGGCACGCAAACATACCCTGCCAACTCCTTTGCGGGGGTGACAAAATAATGTTTTTGTAACCATGACGTTGTCTTCGGTTCGGCGTTCAGCTTTGTATAGTACCTGCGCTTATATCTGTCATGGTGGCAGTGTATATAAGTGCTGACTGCAATTTTGCCAGTATTGTCCCGGGCCGCCTTGGTTAACACAAGGGCTTTTCAGACAAAGACTTAGGTTTTCTTTTTGTCTTATTATGTTAGCTGGCACATATTTTGCTCAAATACTAAGCGATTGGCATTATTACGGTGCGGTTTTATGACTCTCAGTGAGGTAAATGTTTTGGTTGGCCGTTCGGACTGGGGCTGGGCCGAGGCGGTCAGTAAGATATTTGCGCCGAGAGGCGTTAATTCTATAGTGGCCGCTGATGCGGCAGTTGCGCTGGATATTATCCAACGGCGCAGAATTCACACGGCGATTGTTGATATGGATTCTGAGCCGGCGAGCGGGCTTAGCATCATAAAGGTTATCCACGGCTATTACCCGATGGTGCCTTGTATTCTGTTATCGCTTTGTGCCGAAGAGGGGCTTTTAGCCAAGGCCCTGGAGCTTAATGTATTCAGCGTGATAGCCAAGCCGGTGGATATGAGCATATTGCAGGACCAGCTTAACAGGCTGTTTATAAAGAGGTATAATAGCAGGATATTTGACGGTTAAATGATCGAAAGGAGTGAGACCAAAATGAAGATACGACCATTGGGCGACAAAGTTATTGTCCAGCGATTGGAAGCGGAGGAAGTAACACCGGGTGGGATAGTGTTGCCTGACTCAGCCAAAGAGAAGCCGCAAAGAGGTAAGGTAATAAGTGTTGGAACGGGCAAGCTTTTAAAGAACGGAGGACACGGCAAGATGCAGGTGAAAAAAGGCGATGAGGTACTTTTCACAAGCTATGCCGGGACGGAGGTGAAGTTGGGTACAAAAGAGTATATGATAATGGACGAATCGGACATAATGGCGATTATCGAGGATTAGACAACCTCGAAGAATTTGGCAAAGCCGCTTTGCATTTTTGCATGGCGGGCACTGAAAATTAAACAGGAGAAGAATATGGCAGCGAAAAAGATAGCCTATGATACGGAGGCGCGAGCCGCAATTCGCGAAGGAGTGCGTAAGCTGGCAAGCGCGGTCAAGATTACACTCGGGCCGTGCGGCAGGAATGTTATTCTGGAAAAATCCTTCGGCTCACCGACCGTTACAAAGGACGGAGTAACGGTTGCGAAGGAAATTGAACTGGAGGACGCCTACGAAAATATGGGTGCCCAGATGGTGAAGGAAGTTGCTTCAAAGACATCGAGTGTTGCCGGTGACGGGACAACTACTGCGACGATACTGGCTGAGTCGATATACGATGAAGGCCTTAAGAATATTACCGCCGGTGCAAATGCGATGCAGGTCAAGCGTGGCATTGACAAGGCGGTTGATACGCTTGTTAAGAAGCTTGCCGAGATGAGTATTCCGGTTGAGTCGAGCAAACAGATTCAGCAGGTTGCGACCTGCTCTGCGAACCAGGACGCGGAGATAGGCAAGACGATGGCACAAGCGATGGATAAGGTGGGCAAGGACGGCGTTATTACGGTTGAAGAGGGCCAATCCCTTGAGACAACGGTGGAGTTGGTAGAAGGTATGCAGTTTGATAAAGGTTACCTTAGCCCGCACTTTATAAACAATATGGAAAACATGACCGTTGTATTCGAAAAGCCCTACATACTCGTGTTTGAAAAGAAGATAACCACGGTCAAGTCTCTGGTTCCGGTGCTTGAAAAGGTTGCCAAGCAGGGCCGGCCGCTGGTGATAATCGCCGAAGACGTTGAAGGCGAAGCATTGGCAACGCTTGTGGTGAACAAGCTTCGGGGCACGTTGCAGGTTGCCGCTGTTAAGGCTCCGGGTTTTGGAGACCGTCGCAAGGCGATGCTTCAGGATATAGCACTTCTTACGGGCGGTCAGGCTATTTTTGAGGACCTGGGTCTCCAACTTGAGAGCCTTGAGCTGAGCCAGCTCGGCCAGGCCAAGCGAGTAACGATTGATAAAGAAACTACGACCATTGTCGAAGGAGCGGGCAAATCCGAGGACATCAAGGGACGTATTGAGCAGCTCAAGAACGAGATTGATATGTCCACCAGCGATTACGACATCGAGAAACTGCAGGAGCGGCTGGCCAAGCTGGCAGGCGGTGTAGCTCAAATCAACGTTGGTGCTGCTACCGAGGCGGAGATGAAGGAGAAGAAGGCACGGGTGGAGGATGCCCTTCACGCCTGCCGGGCTGCAGTCGAGGAGGGAATACTGCCGGGCGGTGGTGTGTCCGCACTCAAGACGCTGGGTGTGCTGGATAAAATCAAGTGCACCGGTGATGAGAAGATAGGCGTCGATATTGTAAGACGTGCGATTGTCGCCCCCATTAAGCAAATTGCCGTCAACGCCGGTCTGGATGGCTCAATCGTCGCCCAAAAGGTGTTGGAGAACAAAGAGCTTAATTTCGGATATGACGCCCTTCGCAAGGAATACGGCGACATGGTCAAGTTCGGTGTTATTGTGCCTACGAAGGTTGAAAGAATCGCTCTGCAAAACGGGGCCTCGATTGCTTCGCTGCTGCTGACGACCGATGCGGTTGTCAGTGAGATTCCCGAGAAGAAGGAAGCTCCTCCGATGCCGCCGGGCGGAGGCGGAATGTATTAGCGAGTTAACTTCAGAGCGGGCCCCGTCAGCGGGGCCCGCTGTTTTTGAAGGTGGTTTATGGTATTTCGATATTTCTTTTCCGAACATGCTTCGCAGGCGACAAAGGGCCTTGCAAAAGGAAGCCTTGTACTGGGTCTTTTGCTAATCGGCTTTGGAATGCTGGTCTTTGTCCTCCGTGATTTATTTGCGTTGTTGGCGGCGGCGATATTTTTTATCGGCGGCTTCTCATCTATCGGGTATGCGATAAAGCTGTTTGTGGCAGCGCACCGAATGAAAAGGAGTGGCTCAAGCCCCGATGGTGCATACCGCAAAAACGTGAATATCCGGGTCGATGAACACTATGACATGTAAATGCGATGCTAATACTCGTATATTCTGTCTTCTACTAACAGTCTTATAAGGGCGGAATTTCCGAAGCGGTCAACCTTGATTTGTGCTTTTGCCTGTCTTTGATTTTGCCTCAGGTCTTTTTCGATTGCCTCTCGGTGTTTTTCCGGGATGAAGTATGACTCAATACCATATCTAATACCTCTCCAGTTTCTATGTCCCTTTATGACAAGACAACCATCGGGAACATTTTTAGGCCAAGTATTGTGGACCGAGGTGGCAGACCAGATTCCATCATCACCGGCTTTTAAAATTACATAGACATAACCCTTAATTTCTTGATCCGTCCCGGTCCTCATTGTAGGCTCTAATTCCGGGAGGCGGGATATCTCGTAGTTCAGTACAACATGGTAACCGCTTAGAAAATCATATGGGTCCACCGGAGTGGTCTTTATTGTTATGAGTTTGCCGGTAAGACGGGCATAGACTTGTTTGCCAGGCACGGCGGCAAGGATTGCCACCTGCACCGCTAAGGCCAGTATGAAAAAAGCCAATCTCTTATTCACCGGCCGTTCTCCTTCTCTTGAGATATTTTTCAAATATACCACCAGTGACCACCAAGCCTACACCGCAGGCGGTAAAGGCCGCCGATTTAATCAGAAGACCCGTCTCGTACTCGAGTGTTCTGCTGACGACCATCAATGCTACCATCAAAACTCCTACCCAGAACAAACGGCGATTTTCCAATTGGCATCCGGCCCAGACAAGAACTGCCGCCATCACTAAGAATCCTATATTTGCGACTACGACGAGTAGTATCTCATTGATAAACGCACTACCGGTTACAACCACAAGAGTCGCGATAATGATTCTCGTAATTGCCTTGAGCACCTGGTGGTTGCGAATCCGTTTGATAGCAAAGGGTAAGAGTAATAGCAAGACCACCAGCGATGCAATAGTAGGGTTTGTATGAAGGAAGTCGGAGTTCCCGAAAATCAAGCGGTCTGCCCCGGTTACCTCTTCAGCAAGCTCCTGAAAGGAAAACAAGTATTCGGCCAGTCCAGTTGAAATGACACCTGCTACCATTGCAGGTATGGCAAAAGACTTGAACTTGTCACTTCCGTAAGATACGAGACCCCAGCAGAATAAAAGTGCTCCTGTTGATAGAGCCGAGACCAACCAGCCAAAGAAATCAACGGCGCCTGCCGCACAAATCTGCGTGGATACCACAAGGCAGCTAATCGTCATCACAAACACTACCTCAGACCTTTTAATGTAGGCAAATGGTACAAATACTACCGCTGCTACAAAGGGATACCACCATGATGTGCTCGTTGAGTCGAACCATCCGTGTTGGCCAACGAACCATATGAACGAGGTTATTATCGCCATAGCGGCATTTGGCACACTGCTCACAGCGTACGCCATTGTGATCGCGCCAATGGACCATGGCAAAAACATCCCGTTCCATTGACTCTTGACGTGAAATATCTGGGCCATCAGGCCTATATTGGCTCCGAATATCAGGCTTCCCAGGCAAATGAGGGCATGCCCGAGCTTGGGACTCATGCCGGTTATTTGCCAAAGGTAAATTCCTATGCCGTGGCAAGCAAGCATCGCACCAAAAACAAGCACCACTTTCGAGGTCCTGGTCATACCCATCCAGTGGTACGCAACGAAACTGATAATTCCGATTGCAACAAGGACGATGCCGATACCGTATATAACGCCAAGTAGTGTTCGTAAAGATTCGGCGCTGATTTTGCCAAGCTGGTATCGTTGCGTAAGTGCATTTGCCTGCTCAGGGGATATAAGGTCTTCGGCCTGCCAAACGGAGATTTCGTCTTTGAGTTGCTTTCTGAATTGAGCGCTAACCTTTTTGTTCTTCATAAAAGCTCCGGGACTCTACTAAGGCATTATTAGGCACCTAAAAGTATATTGACACTGTTCCGAGAAGCAACATCTAATTTCTGATTCTTTTTTCGTGGGGCAAGCCCCACCTATCAAATAGGGTTTGCATATCTTTGTTGACATGTCCTCGCCGGTGGTATAAACTGGCAAGCCGGTTTAGCGGTCATGAGGAGGGGGCCTTAATTGAAATTTATTGGTTGTTCTTTGTAAACTTGACATTGTGAAAATGACATCATATATTTACGTATCAACTTATGTAATTTTTTGAAATAGGAAGTAGAAAATGAGGGTTCAGAGATTTTGTCTTGAAGAGAATGGTTACCACCTCGAAGGCGATATTGATGAAATTCAAGCGGAGGACGATTAACTGATGGATAGTGGGAACTTTGATTCGATCCTTGAATTGGCGGAAGTGAAGGTGTCCGAGTATCTCGAAGGCTCTCTGAAAGAGGGCCGGATCGACCAACAATTATACAATGAAGCAAAAAAAAATATTTTACCCAACCTTGCACGCTGGTTGAAGGATGCGCATATTGACAAGCATCTGCCTCACCTCAAAGAGGGGATATGCAGTGCAATTAATAACAATAGGATTGAAAATGAAGATAAAAAGTGGGAAAACATTGTAAATGCCTTTCGCCAATCTGTTCGGTTCGGTACAGGCGGAATACGAGGGATGATGGCCCCCGATAAAGATTCCATTATCAGATTAAAAAGTGAGGGTATAGATGCTCCCATACTAAAAGGTCCGAATACGATTAACGACCTGGTTTTTTTGCTGACCTCGGTGGGAGTGGCGAAGTTCGGCAGAGACCAGCAACCGAAGTTTACAAAGGTTGTAATAGGCTATGACAGCCGGATTAGGGGATATGACTTAGCTGCGCTGGTCGCTCAATTATTCCTGGCTTATGACTATACGGTGTACTTTTTCGATGCACCCTGCCCATACCCTGAGGTAACATTTGCAATTCCCGACAGCTCTATCAAGGCGGATGTAGGTATCCTTATATCAGCAAGCCACAACGACTACAGATATAATGGTTATAAGCTGTCGTGCGGTAACGGCTCGCAGTTCGACCCGGAAGAGCGGGACGAAATGTATGAGAAATACATCGCAAACTCAAAACCTGAACAGATTAACCTTGTGCCTTTTGACAAGGCGCCCGAGGGACGACTCTGGTTTCTTGGAGGCAACGAGTTGGTTGCGGGTTTTGACTACGCAGGAAAAGAAGACTTTCTTATAAACATTCACGAAAAGCACCGGAATCACGTCAAAAGCTTTCTGCTTACCGAAGGCCTTGCAAAACAGCAAAATTCATCTTCCAACCCCTTGAAAATAGCCTATTGTGCCTTTCACGGTTCCGGTAACGTAGCGGTTCCGAGGCTTTTGAGGGAGGTTGGTTTTGCGGATGTAAGACCAATAACACATAACGGCTTAAACGACCTTAACGGATTATTCCCGTCTTTTTGCAGCGAGCCGGGGCGAGAACAGCAGCCTGACCCGGGCGACCCCCGCGCAGCCAAAATTGCGGTCGAGGCGTTCAAAAGTGAGTATCCAGGTCAATTCAAAGATATAGATATTCTCATAGGTACCGACCCGGATGCAGACCGCTGTGGTGTCGTGGTCAAAGTACCTCAAAGCCAGCAGCACTTACATAACGGCGAAGATTACTATCTTCTTCCAGCCGATGATATGTGGGCTCTGGTGCTCTGGTATCGACTTCAGAGGGATATTGAGAAGCACGGCTGCGTCAAAGATGCGGAGAAAAAATTTATTACTTTATCTCACACAACCTCAGACAGTATCACACATCTGGCCCGGAAACGCGGTCTTGGAGTAGTCAGAACATGGGTAGGCTTTGCTTCGCTAGCCGCTGCTACACGTGATGTCTGGGATCAAAAGACAGACCGGATTATAGACCTTGTTGACGGCAGGAACCTGAAGTATACCGACCTTTGCCATCCCTTTGTTTGTGATTGCCGGGGTATGGACAACGGCAAAAGGTCCATAAATGTCGGGGCGATGGAACAAAGCAACGGTTTTTCGATTTTAGGTGGCCCGCCGATAGATAAAAGGTCACTCGGTGTCGGGGGCCATGTCCGTGACAAGGACGGCACTTTCGCAGCATTGCTTATTGCTGAAATCGCGGCCTGGGCAAAGGAAAACGGCACTACGCTCATCGAATTACTTGACAAACAAATATATCTCGACCCGGATGTAGGTCTATTCGTCAATCTATATGAGCCGGACCCGCTTGACGGTGAATATCCCGGCATCGAAGGGGACCGACTCAAAAAGGCGATTCTCCGCAGGGCAATCGGTTATTTCCAGCTTGCCTTGAGCGGAGATCTGGAGATTGGAGGTCTTGGCGTAAAATCGGCCTGCATCTATCGAACCGGCAAATATGACACAATCTACCCGCCAAGCTACGATTTTCAGTTCCCGGACGAAGGAGTGCGGTTTTTCTTTGATGACAAAAAACTGCAGCATGTTACAATCAGGCCCTCAGGAACCGGAAACGCGCTTCGTTTTCACATTCAGCTTCATGACGATTCGGTTACGGAATCGAATTTGATTGAAAAGAAGGCCCAACTACTGGCCCGGGGCAGAGCGATTATGGATAATATAAGAGATTTACTCAAAGCACCGAGAGCCTGAATTTGCCGAATGCAGGTAGTACGGTAGTCAATTTGTTGTATTAACTATAAGAGGTATAGGGGATTATTTCAGACAAGAAAGTTTGTGCTATGGACCCTTCAATTTTCAGAACAGACGATATACAGGGCATCTATCCTGATCAGCTTGATGAGGAGGGTGCGTGGAAGATAGGCCATTCAACGGCCAAGTTTCTCAGGTCGCTGCTTCGGGGTTATGAGCGCGGCCAGCCGAACGCTCAATCACTATGCGTCAGCCGGGATATGCGAACGCACAGTTTGTCCCTGTCAAAGGCGCTGACTGAAGGTATGAACGCCAGCGGTGCCAATGTAATCGACATCGGCTTGGTAGATACCCCGCAGATGTATTTTGCCATCAACCACTTAGGCACCTGCGGGGGTGTGCAGGTAACAGCCTCACACAACGGGCCGAACTATAACGGATTCAAGATTTCAGGTCTTGGCGCAAAACCCATCGGTGCCGATACCGGCCTGAAGGATATCAAGCATATAGCGACTGCGCTTCTCCATACAAAGGCCAGGCTTACAGGCTCGGTGGAGAAGTACGACCTGACAAAGGAATATAAAAATCATGTTCTGAAGTTTCTTGATTCAGACTTGCGCAGGATAAAGATTGTCATAGACGCTTCCAACGGTATGGCGGGTCGGGTTGTGCCGGCGTTATTCGAGGACCTTCCGATTGATATTACCGGCATCAACTTCAAGCATGACGGCACCTTCAAACATCCACCCGAACCTCTTGTCGAGGCCAATCTTGTGGAGTTAAAGGAGGTTGTACTCGACAAGGGGGCGGATGTGGGCATCTGCTTCGACGGTGACGCCGACCGAATGACGGTGGTTGACGAGCAGGGGCGGGTTGTTACCTGTGACATTTTAACGGCTTTTATGGTGCCGTATTTTCTCGAAAAACATCCGAACTCGACCGTCGTTTATGACCTTCGAAGCAGCCATGTTGTACAGGAGGAAATCATAAAATACGGTGGAATCCCGAGGCGCGAACGTGTGGGCCACGCCTTCATGAAAAAGACGCTCCGCGACAGCCACGCGATATTCGGTTCCGATCTCTGCGGCCATTTCTATTATCGAGACAACTTCTATGTGGACTCCGGCATGGTTACGTTAGTACACATCCTGAATGTGCTGAGCCAGAGCGCCGAGCAGCTGAGCGAGCTTCTAAGACCACTTAGAAGGTACAGCTTAAGTGGTGAGCTAAACTTCGAGGTTGACGATAAAAGCGAAACGATGAAAGCTCTTTCAAGGAAATATGGTGAGGGCCAGTATGACGACCTTGACGGGGTAACGATACAATTTAAGGACTGGTGGTTTAACGCCAGGCCGAGTAATACCGAGCCGCTGTTGAAGCTGAATGTCGAAGCAAAGACACCTCAATTACTCGAGGATGTTCTGGCCGAATTAGAGGATTTTCTCGGCAAGCCTGTTGATTATTGAATTTTAGTCAACACAATTACTTCACAGGAGAAATTTTGCCGTTTTCGGTCGGCGGTGCATTAGTTCGGTGAAGTGGTAGATGAGTGCCTTTTCTATTTCGTTTAATGTTTTTTCTTCTGCGGTACCGATAAGATTGATATCGTTAAGAGCTGCCGCCGCTTTTGTTGTAAGTCTTATCTTATCGTTAAAGGTCTGCTCACAATCGGGACAAATCAGGCCGCTGGCTGAGCTTGAAAAATGAATTTCGCGCCACTTATCGCTGAAAGGATTATGACAGTTCGCACATTCGCAGACGAGGGGTTTCGTACCTACTTCGGCCAAAAGCGTTAATTGAAACAATATCAAAAGGCCAAGCCCTTCTCGACTATCGGCGCCGGCGATATCAATGAGGAATTGCAGGAAAGCGTCGAAAAGTTCGGCATGTGGGTCGAGCGGCTGAGTGAAGGCCTCTAATAATTCGGCTGCAAAGTAAGCACAGTTAAACGCGGCAAGGCTCGTTCGCAAAGACAAAAAGCCTTTCTTTTGCTCGAACTCGGTTAAGGTGGCAAGTTTATCACCGCGTCCGGTTGAATAAACGATATCGCCGAAGCAGAAAGGCTCGATTGGACCGTCAAACGCCGACCTGGTCCGTTTGGACCCTTTTGCAATCGCGCTTAGTTTGCCGGCCCGGCTTGTAAAGAGGGTTACAACCTGAGAAGTTTCGGAATAGTCCACCGTGCGCAGGCAGACGGCCCTGTCTTTTTTTATCATGGTCCAAAAATCCTTATGCCGTTTTGCAGCGAAGACCCCACGTAAAACGTCCTTCGATAAAGTCAGGACAGGCGGGGCTAAATAACTCCCGTTCACTTATCTTCGGGCTCTGCTATTTACGTTATTGGTATGTTTTTTCCTCGGCCGGGCGTTTTTGGATTCTTACCCGCTTAATTTTTCTTGCCTCGGCGTCTATAATTATAAACTTGACGTCTTCATACTCGAAGGTCTCACCGGTCTTGGGTATCGAACCTAAGTGCGAGAATACAAATCCGCCTAATGTATCATAGTCCTCATCCTCAGGCAAATCCAGCTCGAACTGGTCGTTCAAATCGTCGATGTAGGTGCGGGCATCGGCCACAATAGTCGTTTCATTCAGCTTCTTTATAGGTTCGGGGGGCCTTTCTTCATATTCATCTACGATTTCACCAACAAGCTCCTCGAGAATATCCTCTATGGTTACAATTCCCGCGGTTCCGCCGTATTCATCTAAAACGACGGCCAAATGAAGTTTTTGATTCTGAAACTCATGCAGCAGTGACTTGAGCGGCTTAGTCTCGGGGACGAAATAAACATCTCTCATTTTGCTGCGGACGTTGAAATCAGCGGCACTTTTGCCAATCTGGTCAAGCAGGTCCTTCGCATATATAAGACCGATGATTTTATCGATATTTTCCTCATAGACCGGTATTCGTGAATGCCCCGCTTTAATTACGGTTTCAACAACTGTTGGCAGGTCATCGTCAATCCTGACGGCGATAACATCGGTTCGCGGTGTCATAATTTCCTCGGCGGTGGTGTCGCCCAGTTCGAGGACGCCCTCAATCATCTCCATTTCTTCTTCATCAACGACGCCTTCCATTCTTCCCCGCTCGACAATACTGAGAATCTCTTCCTGCTTCTGGTCCTGCGTATCTTCGGCAGTTACGTCGGTTACACCTGCAAGCCTGCGAACCAAGCTGTCGTGAATTCGCAAAACAAACAACGCGGGCGTCGCCAGGTATGCGAATACATGCAGCAACTTGTGCGTTCTAGCCAGGATATTTTCTCCGCTGTGCTTGGCCCAGGAATGGGGAATCGCTAAAGTAAAAATGGAGAATAACAACAAAGCGATAATAAAGGTAAGAATATAGCTATTTTCGGCCAGTAAGGCGAAAAGCCCCAATACCATGCCGATGTTTGCAATAACACGAAATAAGGTGCTGGTTAAAATCAGCTTTTCAGCATTTTCAATAAGGTCCTCGACAACATCCTCTTTGTTTGCTGCTTTGAATGCCTCCTGTAGCTTGACTCGGGAAAATGTCCTCAGTGCCAGGTTGTTCAGTGAAAAGAACAAAGACCCGCCAACAAGCAGGCAAACCAACAATACCAACCATCCGACTTCATTCTCCAATTAGTTTTACTCCTTTAAGCCAGTACGCAGTTCTTAATTGACAGTTCGTCTCAAACTACTTCCCATATATTATACCAAAGCCGGCCTGCTGTAAAATCTCATCTTCCGTGCTGTGCATTTTTCGTCTTTCGTTCTTTTCGGTATCGCTAAATCCCAGGTTATGCAGCAGTCCGTGCGTTATATAGAGCGCTAGTTCAGCTTCGGTGGAATGGCCCCTTGCTTCGGCCTGTCTTTGGGCCTCATCGGCGTTTACTATCACCTCAAAACTCTTGAGTTCTTTTTCTTCGGATAAATCAAAGCTGATTACATCGGTCGGCTCGGCGGTGTCCAGGAAATCAGCGTTGACTTTTTTAATGTCCTCATCGCCGACAATTGCGATATCAATTACCGCCCTTTCGAGGGGAAACCGCCGGCAAACGCGTCGAGCAAGTTCTTCGAGCCTATCAAAATCGAATTCAAGCCCCCGGCGGTTGCAGGTGATATCGACAGTAATATCAGTTTGCTCCGTGCCCATTTCGTTCAGTTTTTTCCCGCCTGCTGTGGCTGTGGCACGTCCGTTTCAACAGGCTCATCGGGGCTGGTGGGATATGCTATTCTACCGTGATGGTGTGCCGCCAGAGACTTGGATATACTTGTTTCAATCTGACTCAGCTCTCTGAGCGTCAGGTCGCACTCGTCAAACTGACCGTCCTGAAGCCTTTTCATAGCCATATTGTGCACTACCGACTCTATCCTTGTCGGTGTCAGTTCAGTCAGTGAGCGCGTGGCACTTTCGACACTGTCAACAAGCATGACTATCGCGGCTTCTTTTGTTCTCGGCTTGGGTCCCGGATACCTGAACGCCGCTTCAGAAACAGCGGTCTGCTTCTCGTCCTGCTGTTTTTTGGCTTCATTGTAAAAGTATTCGATCAGAGTTGTTCCGTGGTGCGTTTCAATAAATTGCCGAAGTACCGTCGGCAGGCCGAATTCCCTCGCAATCTCTATACCGTCTTTGACGTGGCCGACTATCACTAGTTGACTCATTGCCGGTGACAGTTGATCGTGGCGACTGGCCGAACCCATCGTGTTTTCGATAAAGTACGCGGGCTTGTTGATTTTCCCGACGTCATGATAGTACGAGCCTACCCTGCACAAAAGGCCGTTGGCGCCGACAGCTTCAGCGGCGGATTCGGCTATAGTGCCTAGCAACAGGCTGTGGCTGTATGTTCCGGGCGCTTCCATCGCGAGTTTTCTAAGCAAGGGCTGATTGGCATCGCTGTAGTCCATCAGTGTCATGCTCGTTGCTATTCCAAACACCCTCTCAATCATCGGCAAAAAGCCCTGAATAACAAGCCCCACCGCAACCGTAATGATTGCCGCACTTCCGGACCTGTATGAGATAACGCCGAGAGTTTCTTTCTGAATAATTCCAAGTGCGGTCGAAGTTATAAAGACCGCCACGGAAGCAAGAATAGTAACTTCTATCAACTTCATCCGTGTTCGTATTTCTTTCAACGCAAAGCAGCACGTGATAACACCGGCCATCATTGTCAGAAACAATTCAACCTGAGGCAGCCTGCCCACGGCAAAACACGCCAGGATACAATAAAACAAAGTCATTCCGAGCGCGAATCTTTGATTGTAGGCTATGGTCAGGATTATGGCACTTGTTACCGCAGAACCTGTTGCCATGTAAACCGACTCAGGATAAAGAGAGCCGACTTTAGTTAGTATAAGCAGCACGACAAACAAACCGGCCAAGGCGATACTGCGAGCAGGCTTTACCATAACTCTTTGCTGGTAGTGATGGATATACAAAGCGGCGCCCGCACAAACCAATACCACAAGGGTGGCCAAGGCAATGATTTCCTTGTATGGTTTCCACGCGAAAAAGCCAACCCCCTTAGAGGTATCTATAGCAAGTATAGAGGTGGTTGCAGCCACAAAAAAAACCCATATCAGCACGGCTGCCGGCAAAGTGCTGTTGGCAAGCCGGCTCAGACGTTCAAACCTTTCGGCGGATATATTGTCGCGCACATGCTGACGTCGAGCGCTTATTTTCTTTTTCTTAAGGACCACTTGTCCCCCTTTGAAAGTTATGTATTTTCTTTGTTTTTATCGTATGCCTGGACGATGTCCTGAACCAGCTTATGCCTGACAATATCGATTTCTTCCAGTTTAACAAAACCGATTCCGGGTATGCCCTTTAATCTCCGGCAGGCATCAATCATTCCACTGGTCTGACCTTTCTCCAAATCTATCTGGGTGATGTCGCCGGTAATAATCATTTTGGAGCCGCGTCCTAATCTTGTCAGCACCATCAACATCTGTGATGGTGAGGTATTCTGGGCCTCGTCACAAATTATTATTACCTCGTTAAGCGTTCTTCCACGCATAAAAGCAAGGGGGATAACTTCGATAATATCCATCTCTATGAACTTTCTCATCTGAGCAAAGTCCATCATATCTTCGAGGCTGTCGAAAAGCGGCCTTAGATACGGATTGACCTTGGCCTGCAAATCGCCGGGCAAAAAACCCAGTTTCTCACCGGCTTCCACCGCCGGCCTTGCAAGTACAATTTTTCTGATTTTCTTTTTCTTCAACATCGAAACCGCCACGGCAACGGCCAGGTATGTCTTGCCGGTGCCGGCAGGACCGATGCAGAAGGTCAGGTCGTTGGCAAGCATTGTTTCAACATATTCGACCTGGCCTTTTGTCAAAGGCTCGATGACGCCCTTACCGGAATAGACTTCTACAGCCTCGCTTTTAACGGTGTCCAGACTGTTTTGTGCCTGAGTAATCAGTTCGTTCACATCCGATTTATTTAGCGTACCGCGGCTGACGAGACGTCTTTGCATCCTGTCTATAATATCCGCGGTGCGATCGACGTTCGGCTTGTCGCCCGTAATTACGATATTTCCGTCGCGGGCACTGATGCGAACATCCATAGCTGCACGCAGAGCCTTCAGATACGAATCAGCGGGGCCGAAAAGCTCCGCCCGCTGCGCATAAGATTCTAAGTGTATCTTGAGCTGCACTGAATGTCTCTCATCAATTCGCAGTAAGGGTAAAGAACAAATAAGCCAAGGGAGCCGTTACAAGCAGTGAATCTATTATATCCAATATTCCACCAAATCCGGGAACGGTTTTTGACGCATCCTTTTGCCCGGCATCGCGTTTTATCATCGACTCGGCCAAGTCCGCAAATTGTCCAAGAACCCCGAAACACGTTCCGAAGATTACCGCGGACCACATATTCATTATACCACAAAAATAAGAAAACAACACAGCCACAATCAAGGCAAAAACAACAGCTCCGGCCAGGCCCTCCCAGCTTTTACCGGGGCTGATTTTGGGAGAGAACTTGCGATTTCCTAAAAGGGACCCGATTGCATAAGCACCTATATCAGAGGACTTTACGGCAAAAACAAACATAAGTAATTGCCACAAACCGAAGTCGATTCTAATACCAAGGACGAAGCCGGCCAGGAACCCAAGATAAAAAACGGCAAAAAAACCGGCTGAACAATTTGCTATCGCTCCATTTGGCCCGAAACCCAAACCCTGATAAAGCAACAGTGAAAACAGAGAAAATGCAGTAACAAAAAGCACATAGTAAAGGTGAAATACAAGCGGGTTACTGAAAAACTGCCGCCAATACCACCCGGTGGCAAGAAAAATTGCAGCCGCTGTTACAATCGGTCTAAAAACCACCGCACCGGTCTTACCTATCAGATGGAACAACTCTAACTGGGCAGGAATTGCCAGCAGAATTATCAGAACGCAAAGGATGCTTGCCTGTATCGGTCTGTTAGCGGCGGCCAAAGTGAGTGAACCATCCAGGCCGCCGTCCAGGAACATCAATCCCGCAAAGGCTGCTGCCATTAACGAGCCGAAAAGCAATCTGTGTTTAATCATAGTACTTCTTAATGCTCGAACTTTGGAGCCAAAACCTGCGGCAAAACAGCAGGCTAAATATTTAGGTTAAAACCCGCGGCAAAACCGCAGGCTAAATATTTAGCCCCACGTTTTACGTGGAGTTGGCTGCAATAAATTCAAATTTGACAGACTACGTAGTCGTTTCCGTCAATCCCGCCCATCCAGGGAGCGGAGCCGGGCTTTGACGTCGCCAAAACGCCTGGAGCGATTTGCGTATGCTCTTACCGCCTCGTCCAGGTCGCCGGCACCGAAATCCGGCCAGAGTGTATCGGTAACATAGAATTCCGTGTACGAAATCTGCCAGAGCAGGAAATTACTGATTCGCATCTCGCCGGAAGTCCTTATGAGCAAATCGGGTTCGGCCCAGCCGGCTGTATAAAGATGGTTGCTCACACACGCCTGGTCAATTTCATCAAGCTTAAGCTCGCCGGCTTTGTATTCTTGTGCGATTTTTTTTACTGCGTCAACAATTTCGGTTCTTGCGCCATAGTTTAAGGCCAAACCCAACACCATACCGGTATTTTCACCGGTTAACTTCACCGTTTCGGTCATCGCATCGGTAACCATCCGGGGTAGTTTCTCTGTTCGGCCCAAATGAATAAGTTTCACATTGTTGCGTATCAGATTCGGTCTTATCTCGGCGAGATACCTGGCGTATAAGTTCATAAGGAAATCGACCTCTTCCGAAGGTCTTTTCCAGTTTTGCATACTGAATGAATACAGCGTCAGGTATTCAACTCCCATATCCACGCAGCATTGAGCAATCGTCTCTACGACTTTTGCGCCCCGGAGATGCCCCTCGAATCGGGAAAGGCCCGCCCTTGTGGCCCACCTGCCGTTACCGTCCATAATGATTGCAATGTGCCGCGGGATGCCTAAAGGCTGTAAATTAAGACGCTCAGCGGCCTGCCGTCGTTTCTGTTCGAAGTTTGGATTCAAGGTTTCACTTTCTGAAAATGGTTTGGCTGCGTTTCGGTCCGACACCGACAATACTTACAGGAACTTTACTTATTTCTTCAACCATAGCGATATAATCTCGCACGGCCCGCGGCAAATCGTCAAAAATCTTCACTTCCGACAAATCCTGGTCCCAGCCCGCCGTCGTTTCATATATACATTCGGCCTTTTCCAATTGAGCGACATTTGAGGGGAAGAGCTTTGTTTCGCCGCCGTTGATTCTGTAAGCCCTGCAAACCTTTAACTCCTCAAGCCCCGCAAGAGTATCAAGGTGCATCATTGCGACCTCGTCTATCCCCCCTGTAGCAGCACTGTAACCGGCCGCCACACCGTCAAACCACCCACACCTTCGAGGTCTTCCCGTGGTCGTGCCGTACTCGTTGCCTCTGTCGCGAATGTATTGACCGATTTCGTTATCCTGCTCGGAAGGGAACGGGCCTGCACCAACCCTCGTGGTATATGCCTTTACAACACCGATAAACTTATCGACTAACCGGGCGGGAACACCACAGCCTGCAGACATACCCAGTGAACTGGCGTTGGAGCTTGTAACAAATGGAAACGTTCCGTGGTCCAAATCCAGCAGTGCCCCCTGTGCACCTTCAAAAAGTATGCTTTTGCCGTCCAAAATCGACTGGTGTAGCAGTTGAGTCGTATTGCTGATAAACGGCCCCAATCTTTGAGCGTATTCGACACATTTGGCGAAAATCTCTTCGGTCTTAATCGGGTCGGCATCATATAGCGCCGAAAAGATTTTATTCTTGTATTCCACGATATTTGCGAGCTTTGGTTTCAGGGCGTCTAAATCGCGAAAATCACCCATTCGGACCGCGTAACTCCTTCCCACCTTGTCGGCATAACACGGGCCTATGCCCCGGATTGTAGTTCCCAATTTAGCCCTGCCGAGAACCTCTTCCCGCAAACGGTCCTCCTGCTTATGATAATCAAGCACAATATGTGCATTTTCACTGATAAACAGTCTTCCATTAATACTTATATTTTCTTCGGCCAAGCAGTCGATTTCTTCTATCAATACAGCCGGGTCAACAGCAACTCCGTTGCCTATCACACACCATGTCCGGTCACGAACGGCGCCGGAGGGCATAAGATGAAGGGCAAACTTTTCATCTCCAATAACCACCGTGTGGCCGGCATTGGCCCCTCCGTTGAAACGGACAACCACATCGCTTTCGGCGGCGAGTATGTCAACAACCTTGCCTTTGCCTTCGTCCCCCCATTGCAAACCGACAACACAGTAATTCATCGTAATACCTGCCTTTGGAATTAATGACAAAATAACGGTAAAAACGTCAACTGATTTTTGCAATCAGCTCATCCAGAACAGCGGGCAAATTATCGTAGGTTCTGTCGCTGATTTTCAAGTTGGAATCCACACCCTGGTAATCCTTATATGTGACGACAAAGTACCCCTTTGAGTTGAAGTGCGTCTTATCTATCTTTTCAATGGAATCGTAGGCAATTTCGCGCTTGCCTATCACAAGACGGTCCTGCCCGGCAATTACCTTTTTATTCTTTATTGCAAAAAGATACACCCCCAAAATCAGGGCCCCGGCTGCGAGGTACGGCGGCGCCGTGCGATTAAAGACCAAGGTGCTGTCGGGCACCCCGCTCTGGTCGGTGTGCTTTTGGATGAACTTTTCATTCTGATAGCCGTCGTATGCAAACCATATTGCAAGACCCACAAGGACAGCAATACCTATCTTGAAATTATTTTTTCTGTATTTACTCAGGGGGGCCTCTATCGCCATCGGAAAAACCTTCCTTTTTCAATATAACTTAGTCGAACAAATTTACCTTCTCTGTGCAATGGCATTTGCCAGGGGGCCGGCAAAACCAGGTATGATCTTTTCGTCCATAAGCCGCTGAGCTATCACACATTGCCGATTAAATGATTCTGTTGCATTAAACTTCTTATGCGGTTGGGGATAACTCCGAACGGCAAAATACAGGCTTATCGGCTCGGCCTCTTTATATTTGCTGTTTCTGACCTCGTAAACTCCGGTGCGTGACTCAACACTGATTCTTGCCTGTGTGCGACAGTCCTGATCCAAGGCAATCACAACAGTCGGGGCAAAACTTATCGGTTTTGCCCCGGGCATATCAAGGATACCGGCAAACGCAGAGGAAGCAAACAACGCCTCGGCTATAATCTCATCGTGATTACCCCGATAGTCGAAATCCATAACGAAGATAACATCGAGAGAGTCGATATCCAGCCGGCTGACGCCAAGCATATACTCCGACAAATCCAGTACCAGCCTGTGTAGGCTGTATGCATCTTCCAAATCCACCGGGTTGGCACAGCCGCTGCAAATCCTGTCAACTTCAAGCGTAACCCAGCGATGCTTTCGGCCCTGGACGCCTTCTTCCAGACAAAAGTCGCCGTTTTCCCTGCGATAGAAATTGCCCATCGTGGGAAACTGTTTGCCGATACGCTCAAAAAATGCCAAAACAGTATCCCGCTGTGTCGGCAGCTCGAGTTGTGTATTAACATTCATATCGACATAAAAGTCGTCGCAAAGCGAGCCATAACTGCTAAACATTTTCCGTACTCCCAAAGAGTAATCCACCAAACCTCAACATTATCGCACAAAGCTCCTCTCCCGGCAAGAGACAACTTTTAGAAACCTACCATAAAAACACCTCTTCCGGTTCAAACCCTCAAATCCGGGTCAGGCCGGGACAATTCGGCCGCCAACGCTCCAATCGTTGCCAAAACAGTAAAAACAAGCAAACGCCATCTGCCTTGTATTACAATATCACCGGCAGCGAACCGACCGCCGCTAATTATCATGGAAATGACTGTATAAAGCAATGCTAATACAACACCGCAGACAGTCGCCGCAAAAATACGTCTCCACAACATCGCCCCACCGCATCCCAAAGCGACCAGAGTACCACATACCAGAGGCACAATTCCCGCAAGCCACCAGATATTCCGCAGGCGTGGCAGGTTTCCGGTGTTGGCAAGCCAGTGAAAATCAACGAGGGCAAAGATAGCCGCCGCACCGGCAATACATAAGGCTGTGTGCCAATATCGAGGTGTCATGGATTCTCGAAGCTGGGAAATCTTTTTCATTCTGCGCCTGATAGTGAGCGGCCAGTTGTAAAACACACGAAATACCCAATGCTCCAAAAGCGCACCCCGCTCGCCGAACACAGGAACAATATGTGTAGCTTCAGTTGCAAAGTGAGCGGCCATAAACCGGGAAATCGCCGGATAACGGTAGTTCATCTGAATCGGAAAGGCGAGGTAGCCTATGTATTTGACGTAACTTAGAAATATAGCAATGTTATAGTCCTTGAAATTACGGTCGTATAAAGCAAGAATTGTAGTATAAATTCCCCGAACTATAGAACCGGG
This sequence comes from Planctomycetota bacterium, assembly GCA_013349435.1. Lineage (GTDB taxonomy): Bacteria > Planctomycetota > Phycisphaerae > Sedimentisphaerales > Anaerohalosphaeraceae > QNBT01. The sequence continues at coordinate 23,496 of DUZQ01000006.1, forward strand.
CGATATAGGCGTGATTTGGAATCCAAGCAAAATACCGGTTACCGCCGCCGAAGCTTGCGCTCCGGACAGCTCGGGATGCGTTTTTACATAAATCCAGCTTACTGCTATAGAGACAATTTGTGTAATGGGAGCCGTCAGAATGTGCACCACAAGACTTACAAGATACCGCTGGATGTATCGCTCTTTAAGCTGGGAAAGAATAGTATCGCCGTCTTCGTCGGTAATAATATGCTTTTTCTTCCCGTCAACAACCATCTGACGCATCCATTCTTCCCTCAGATGAGCGTTGAAGTAAAGTTTCACCGGCCGCACAAATATATACATCAGCTTTTCTGTTGCGAATTTTCCATCCGTCAGAAATCTATGCAGACCGGCAGGTAATATCGACAAAGGTAAATGACATAAAAACGCAAAAACCGACTGGGCTACTTTCATAGCCCCCTGCTCGTCTATCCTGCCGGCCCTATGCCAATCGGTCACTTTCTCAGCTATTCTTGCATCTACCGCACGCTTGAAATAATCCCGGCTTGAAAGCATAGCTCCGTAATGTGCTCTCCAGTCGGCCCGCGCCCAAACCCGCCGAATTATCCTGCCTAAAAACGGGAGTAGCCCTACCAGGAAAAAGCCAATAGTGCTAATTCTTCGTGAACAGAATTTCTCGACATGTTCTTCGTCAATAACGTTACGCACCTTCCAACCGCCCACCGCACTTGAAAATATCGTACGCCACAGTTCACCGTTATAAAGCAGCCGAATATGATTGTGTGTAATATCCGGTACAGAACTCCGATAGAGCTTTTCACAGCTCTTCAGTTCCTCCAACATCTGCCGCATATCTGCAAACTCGCCGGCGTGCGCCCTAACAAATCGTTCCAAAGTTCTAATACTGCCACGGTCAAACTGAACAATACTGCCGCGCTTCAGGCCCGCAAAAATAAGCTTAAAATCACCCGGACTCATCGGCAAAAACGGTAAAAGTGCCAGTCCCGCCCGAAAATCAACCGCTACCAATCCCGCTTGCGGGTTATCATCGGAACCGGCTCGCTTTAAACAGTTCGGCTGACTCTTGCAGGTTGACCACTCATACTGCCTGGCGAATTCGTGCGCTCCAACATCGTGAAGGAGTTCAACAAAGTCGGCCATAAAACGCCTTTTCGCACGATATTCGGGCGAGCCAAGCTCGGCTTCGTCAACAGTCTTATCTTTACGCGAGGCTTTTAGCAGGTCCATACGGTCGTCAACTTCCAGCCGCCATGTTCGTCCGTCAACCCACTCGCTAAGCTCCCCGCAACTGCCGAGATTGTGGTCGATAAACGTGGCATGGATATCCACTACCGTGTTTTCATCGCCGAATCGAATCTTAGCCGCGCGCCGAATGAACTTTTGCCAAATGGCGCCGGCGCGGGCGGCTGCGGGATTACACTGCAGTTGAAAAGGACCCTGGAAACCAATCCAATAAAGCGCATTGCGAAAGAGTTTTGAAAACACTGAAGGCGGGATAAGAATCTTCATCGCATAGACACGGCCGACCTCAATACCTCCGATACCCTCCTGCGAGGCAATTTCCAGCACCTTAACCCTGTACACCTGCCCGGCAAAACCTCCTCCGACAAATTTCTCCACGACTAAACGAGCCTCAGACTTATTCTGCCCCGAAATATCGGTTATCTCATAGACCAATTCGGCTCCGGCTTCGTATCGAGACAGCCTCAGCGGGCGAAGCAAATCCGCGGCCCGGACTCTTTCCAAAAGCCTGTTGCAAGCCTCAACAGAATAGTCATCCGCCATAATCTATCCTTAACCCAAACTCCCAATCCATTGCCCGGCAAATATCTGCAATACAACGGCTGCATATACCGCGGCCATCACGTCATCGGCTAAAATCCCCCACCCCGCCGGAAGTTTCTCTAAAAGCCTGCAGGGCCAGGGCTTGAATATATCAAAAAACCGAAACGCCAGAAAACCAACCGCGGTCGTAATCATAATCTGTGTCCCCCCTGCCGAGTATGCCCCTATAAACACCATCGCCTGCCCGGCCACTTCATCGACCACGACCTCACGAGGGTCCCGGCTACCCAACTGCTGAACCACATCGGGGGCAAACCACACACATACTGTTGCGGCATCAATCGCAACAAGGCATAGAATAATCCACACAACCGCCTTAGGCACGCCAAAGTAACACAGCACAGCAAATAATACCGCCGGCCACAACGAAGCCCATGTTCCCGGTGCCACCGGCAACCAGCCCAGGCCAAGATATGATGTAAACAACCTTTTATTCACAGCCAAACCTATTCAGCCCCGACCCCTGTGGTCGGGATTTTCCCCCCTTTTTACGCGGGGTTGACAACATAACTTATTATCAAAAACAACTAAATTTCCTCTAACATCGACAGGCAATACCAGTCGGTCATACCCGCGATATAATCACAAACTGTGCGTTTCAGCCCTTCTGACGACACTAATTTTTGGAAATAGGCGGGCATCAAATCCGGCTCGGCGCAAAACTTTTCAAATACCCCTGTCATCCATTTGCCAACCTCTTTATTTATCGACTGCAACGACTTATGCATATACATATTCTTGAAAAGAAACTCCTCGAGACAGGCAAGGTCCGCCCCGGCAACGCTACTAAGTCTTATTAGTTTGTCCCCGGCTTTATATACGTCTTTTACCGACCTGATATCAGCCTGCCCGACTGCCTTTTTACTGGCCTGCAAACAATCGCTCACAAGCATATCAATAATTGTTTTTGCTGTCCTTGTATTGCGTACGGCGCCGTCAGTAATGGCCGGGGCGCCGATTTTCGCCTGGGCATCGGCGAACAGCTTTACATTTTTTAGCTGAGCTTCATTAATAAGACCCGCCCGCAGTCCGTCCTCAAGGTCGTGGCAGTTGTATGCTATGCGGTCTGAGATGTCGGCAATCTGCCCTTCGAGGGAACAATGAACCTCTTCGAACTCATCAACTTCGGGACTGTCATAGGGGCCGTGATGTCTGGCAATACCGAGCCTCGTTTCGTACATCAGATTCAAGCCTGCGAATTCGGGGTAAGGGTGCTCGAGCAAATCGACGATACGAATCGCCTGGCGGTTATGCTCGAAGCCGCCGACCGAGGCCGTCAAGTCGTTCAATACCTGCTCTCCGGTATGGCCGAACGGGCTGTGTCCGAGGTCATGGGCCAGGCATATCGCTTCGGTGAGACTTTCATTTAAGTTCATCACCCCTGCGATAGTCCTGCCGATCTGCGCCACTTCGATACTGTGTGTAAGCCTTGTGCGGTAATGGTCGTTAACGCCGGGCATAAAAACCTGCGTCTTGCCCTCAAGCCTCCTGAAAGCGGAACTGTGCATTATCCGGTCACGGTCTCTTTCAAAGGCGGTCCTGTATGGGTGCGGCTTTTCCCCAAATCGCCTTTGTCGGCTTTCGGCTTCAGTTACAGCATAACAGACAAGCTCATCAATCATTTCACACGTTCTCTTATGCTCTGTTGAAACTTTCTATATGTCATTCTGAGTCGCTCTATCATCATTCTGAGCGAAGTTAAGAATCTCAATCTTTTGTACATCTGAGATTCTTCGCTCCATTGCATTCCGCTCAGAATGACTTTTTTTGCACGCTTTCAACATAGCAACTCTCTAAAAAACCAGACCGCTCAGCGCAGGGCTAGCGCATAGCAAATAATTTCTTACAGGGTGTTTTTACAGGTTTGGAAGGTTCTTTTCAAGACTAATTTGTTTTAGCCGGTCATATAATTCGGTCAAACTCTGGCTAATCACGTCCGTACCGCTGCAGACGTGCATGAAATTTGTGTCGCCGTCCCACCGCGGAACTACATGGATGTGCATATGCCCCGGCAGGCCGGCACCGGCACATCTGCCGAAATTCATTCCGATATTGAAACCGTGTGGAGATATGGCGGCGGTCAGTACTTCCTGGCAATCCCTGCACAAGCCCAACAACTCCAGCAACTCATCGTCAGTCGCCTCAGCGAGTGTTTCAATGTGCCGAATCGGTGCAACAAGGAGATGCCCGTTGTTGTATGGAAACCTGTTAAAGAGGACGAGGCAGCGGGACGTCCTCCAAAGTACAAAGTTTTCTTTGTCCCGCTCAGGTTCTGCGATATAGCCGCATATAAAGCAGCCTTTCGGTTCGCTTAAACCCTCAATATATTCCATTCGCCACGGAGCCCATAGGTTTTTTCGTTCCAACGACTGAAACCTCCGCCGATTAATCCCCAAGAAGCTGAATGCTTATTTTCTGGTCAATTGTTACTGTCGGCACCGTATCTCCTAAAGGCATCATAAATCCCGCGTCTATGTGCATCTTATACCGCTGCTGCTCACTTTGGAGGGTGCCGGTATCAACATTAAAAACTTGTCTGCCGGCTCCTTCAAGAGAACGGAACCTGAAATTACGCAGGAAACCGAACATACCCCTCATACTGAAGTTTCCATTGTACGGTTTGGGCCAGTTCTTGGGCCGTGAATCACTCAGCTTATAGGTACTGTTAATCACCGCTTTTTTGCCGGATTCTGTTTGCTGAACTTCGGCAAGCGTATAAGTGGTTTCTCTGGCAACGGCTATAGGCATAGGCAGAGGTATAAACTGTTCTGTTTTCCAACTCTGGCCGGGGGCGACACCGGCAACGGCGTCTTCAACGTTCGCGATCGAATCCCATAAATGCCACTGCAAAGCCGAAAAGTCGGATATCATGTCGGGATTCTTTATTCTTCCCTGTCTGCCGGTGGTTGAAGCAAATGCCTTGTCGCCGAGGCGGCTTATAAGCTCCTCAAGGTCAGAGTAATCTTTTATTTTGCCGGTCGGAGAAATCTGAAACCTGAAGGTCTGTCCCGCCAGACTTTCAGCTGCGTCACCTGGTGAGTTCCTGCCCAACAGAGCGGTCCGGCTCACCTTTGCCGATTCACATTTGCCCTCTATTGTGCTCAGGCCGTAGGGGTCAATTGCAACAGGATAATAAGCGATAACCAGTTCCAGCTTCTCGGTCATCTTCTGTGGCTCGCTTTTGCCCCGCTTTGAGGCTGCGCCGGTCGAGTCAAGGTCTATCTCGATATCTCTGGACGAAACCAGCTTGTACCTCAAGACGGCGCCTGCCTTGAAATCCACGGCAAGTAGCTCTGTCGCGGCCATTTCTTTCTCCTGGCAGCCCACAAAAGCGACCGCCAAGATAGCTGTACAAGTCAGAATGATAAACTTACGCAAGTTCACGGCCTTTCTATAAAATCAGAAAAACACTCAGCCTCGATTTTGCTGTTTCGACAAGTCAGTCAAGCATTTCCATTGTGGTCGAATAGGTAAGAATAATCGTCAAGAGGTCCGGCCCCTTGTCTGGTTTTTGCCTTGCGGAAGGTTCGGCGGCTATATACTTTGTAACAAATTTCTCATAATATTCAACCACCTTGCCGGTGTCGAGGTCAAGTACCATTTCACCGTTGTAATCCTCTTCGGTGTCGAACATATTGGCAAACAGCCCTATCCCCCCTGAAATTCTTGAAACGGTTCCCGGAGGTGTCGCCGTTTCAGTCGCTGTCATTTCCACAACCGCCTTTTGAGACCCGACCTGGCCCTTGACATCTTTGAGCGTATAAGTCTTTTCGAAAGTCTTGGGGACCATCAGACGCTGCTCGGTGGCCTCAATCCGGCTCCAACTGTCACCTTTGTAAAGGAGGTTTTTTTCGGAATCAGGCAAAAACAATATCTCGTGGCGTTTTCGGATACCTTCATCACTCAAAAGGGCCTTTGCCACCCTGCCGTCCTGGCCTCCGGACACAGTTCTTCGTATTTTCTTTGCATCAAGCACCTGGACACCGCCATCCGAAGCCAGTTTTATTTTGTAGCTGTTGCCGAGCAATTTCGCCAGAGGTTTTTTCCTGTCACCTTCTCTATCGCTGTCAAAGTCAAACTTGACTCCGTCTTTGTCTTTTGCAAGGTATTTCAGGCCCCTTATTGTAATCTCAGCCACACAGTCGCCGTTTTCGCCTACGCTTTCAATCTCCTGAACGAACTTGATTTGCGCAGTTGTACTCCTCGGTTCGGACCTGGCTTTGCCAAGTGACGGCTGCTCGAACTTGAAATCCTTTATATCTTCGGTAACAATTTTGTATTTCGTCCTGTCGCCCGGAGAAAATTTAAGCGCTAAATCCGCCTGGGGGCCACATCCTGTAAACAGCGCCGCAAGGCAAACTACCCCAATTTTAGCCCACTTGCCGCATTGCCGCATCACAACGAATTTTAAAACTCTCTGAGACATCTATTTTCTCCTTCTACATTTGACAAAAATAATGCTTAGTAATCTTTAAACAATCGGTAATTATAGTGTTATCGGCAGCAAAAGCAAGCCTTATTAGACGTAATTTGACGATTTTTTGGCGACCGGTTATCTTTTTGACAATATCACCTTTTTGAGGGCGGCAAGGTTTATCGCGGAGAAATCCTTATGTGCGTGGCGGTCGGCAATAAAGTCAAGGTTTCGGCAGTCTGTTCGATGCTTACGTTAGCAAAGAGAATCCGTACCACACCACTATTGGTATGAGCAGGGATATACTCCTGATAGAACCCGTCAGTGACGGATTTGTTGTATCGAGCGCCGAATTTCTGTTGTATTTGTTAACAAAATGAATATAATAGAATACGGGTTAAAAGAATAATTGTATGAGGATAGTCGGGCCGAAAACTTTGAAGCTTGCGGCATTTCTGGTGTTGTTTATTTTGCCGTTGTTGCAGCTTCGCATATATGCAGCCTGCCTGGCCGATTGCACGCCGCGCCTGGCCTTTCTGGTTTTTTGTTTTTTGCTCGGCCCTTTGCTGGGCATTGCAAGTATTCTCCGTATAAAAAAAGATAAGCGCCTGGTTTTCAAAATAATAGTAATCTACATCGCGGTTCTGTCGCTTATAACATCCGGATACATTGCAGCGGCGAAAAGTTTCACCCGTGTTGACTGTGAGAAAAATCTGCGGATTATTTCACATGCGATTTGGGCCTACTGTGAGGATAATAACTGGAGGTTTCCAACGGCTGATAACTGGTGCAGTCTGCTTGTAAAAAATAACGGCATACAGAGGGGACGGTTTATCTGCAAATCCGCCGAACGGGGATTGAGCAACTATGCGATTAACCCCAATGCGACACCCACATCGCCGAAGAATATGGTTTTGCTGTTCGAGACCAAAGGGGGCTGGAATCAAGCCGGCGGGCCGGAGTTGTTAACTCTGGATAATCATAACGGGGACGGTTGCAATGTCATGTTTGTAAACGGATATGTGGGATTTGTAGAAGCCAGATGGGTTGAAGCGCTAAAGTGGAAAATTGAAGACTACGCAAAAGCCCGGCGCACGTCAGGGGTTGAATGAAAATATCTCTCTTTCTATTTTGCCGATGTAGAACCTGCCGTCCCGCTGAACGAAGTTTATAACCGTATCAAGTTGCTGATCCACAAAGGGCGTTTCGTTTGCCACAACAGCTAATCCTATCACGGCCCTGGCCTTGCTGTCGTGGGCTGCCACCTCGGCTACAGAGAAGTTGAACCTGGCCTTGATTCGACCGACAAGACTTTTGACAATTCTTCTTTTGTCCTTTAGCGAGCTTATGCCGTGCAGATGAATCTGAATTGTTAACAGTCCTGCAATCATTATATATCTCTAATATCATCTCAACATCTCACCGTCTATCGTTTGCCACATACAAACAGGAATTGACAAAGGTCGTTCCATATCAAGACACCGTTCGGCCGCTTCAGCCGCGGCGAGACCGCGTCTCAACGGGTGCGCGGCTCGGCTTCTGTCAACGATTTACCATCTTACCGCCTTATGGCCTTGGATGATATTTTTTGTGTATGCTCCTTAGCCTGTCCTGGTCAACGTGTGTGTAAATCTGGGTGGTGGCTATATCGACATGGCCTAACATTTCCTGCAGACTTCTAAGGTCGGCTCCGCCTGAGAGCAAATGGCTGGCAAAGCAATGTCGCAATGTATGAACAGTCATATTGGCCGGCATACCCGCCAGTCGGGCGTATTTTTTTACCATTCGCCAGATATCGACCCTGCTCATACCCCGGCCGGTGCGTGAAAGGAAAAGAAAGTCGGCGCCGGCGGATTTGGCGAGCCTGGGTCGAAATTCCTGCAGATATGTTTTAGTTACTTTTAGGGCCGTTTTGCCGAGTGGAATGATGCGTTCCCTTTTGCCTTTTCCAAGGCACCGCAGATAGCCGATGGAAAAATTCAGGTCGGAAATCTTAATATTCGCCACCTCCGAGGCCCGCATGCCGGTTGCATAGAGCATTTCGAGGACGGCCTTGTCACGAAGGTAAAAAGGGTCCTTTTCTGTCGGCGTTTCAAGCAAATCAATTATTTTTTCCTTGCTGCAGACGACGGGAAGTTTCTGCCAGCATTTAGGCCCTTCAATGATTGCCGTGAAATCTTCGGATACCAGCCCGGTCAATACTCCGAACCGGAGAAGCATCTTCACAGCCACCAGGGCACGGCTGATTGAAGTCTCGGCTTTTCTTTCCTTGCTAAGCTCTCGCAGATATTGATATATCAACTTAGGTTCGACCTGTGTCAGTTCGGTAACATTTCGACCTGCACAGAATTCGGCAAAATTCACAAGGTCCCTGCCGTAAGCCAGGCGTGTATTTTCCGCCAGGCCTGCCTCGACTGTGAGGTAGTCCAGAAAATCGCCTATGGTTTTGCTTAAAGGATCGGCGTGTAGTTTATCCTGCAAAGTTTGCAATTGTGTTGAAGCCATAGAAGTTCTTCTGAAAAAGCCATATTACCACTTTATGGAACATTATCAGACTGATTCACCCTTGTCAATATCGGCTCCTTTTAGCAAATGCCTTTAAGCGGCGACAAAAAAATAAAAAAGCAATTTTGGCTCTTGAGGTTTCAGCCCGACAGAGATATAATCTTTGAGAACTGAATTGTTGGAAAAAGGGGCAACCAAGAGATGGCCAAAGACAAAGGTTGGTATTTTGCAACGGCAATCGGGCTTTTTATGCTTGCCGGGTGCGGCAGCAAACAACAACTTGCTCCGAGTGAACCGGTTTGTCTGCAGACCGCCGATAAGAGCCGAATAATGGAAATCACCGAGGACGTGCTGACAAGGATGAATTTCGTCGTTGAAAAGTACGACCTCGAAGCGGGCCTTATGAAAACAAAACCTCTCAGAGCAGGTCAAATCTTCGAGTTCTGGAGAAGCGACAATGCCGGCCCGGCCGCCGCCGCCGAGGCAAATATGCACAGCATCAGAAGGAGTGTCGTATTGAGGGTCTCTGAAAAGGACGGCCGGACCTGCACGAGCTGCCTGGCCCAAATTGAAAGGCTTTCACTGCCGGAAAGAGAAATTACCGGCATGAGCTGGCTGTCCGGTATGTTTTCCGACAGCAGCCGGGTAAGACAGAGGTTAACATTACATCCCGAACAACAGGAGGGTATGGCCTGGATTGACCTGGGGCCGGACCCGGAACTTGAAAGAAAGATTCTGGCTTTAATAGAAAAAAAGTTTACAGAGCTTGAGGGACCGGGATAGTATGAGGGTCTTAGTCGCGGGCGGCGCAGGATACATTGGAAGCAATATGACGGCGATGTTGGCACGGGCCGGCCACGAACCAATCGTATTCGATAATCTGTCTAAAGGTCATAAAGCAGCGGTCATAGAGTACGAGTTTGTCCAAGGCGATCTGGCTGATTATGACCTGCTCATAGAAATCCTGAAGAAATACAAAATTGAACTGGTTATGCACTTTGCTGCGCTTATTGAAGCAGGCGAATCGGTCGAATTTCCGCTGAAATACTACCGTAATAATGTCTGCAATACCCGGAACCTTCTTGGGGCTATGGCCGAGACCGGTGTGAAAAAATTTGTGTTCAGCAGCTCTGCAGCCGTTTACGGCATACCGCAAAAGATTCCAATCGCCGAAGATACGCCCACCAACCCTATCAATCCTTACGGCCAGACCAAGCTGGATGTCGAAAGGATGTGTCATTTTCAAAGCGCAGCAGGCAGGCTCATGTATGCTTCGCTGAGATACTTCAATGCGTGTGGGGCCGGTGCAGACGGCACCTTGGGTGAGGACCATCGGCCGGAATCACACCTGATACCGCTTACAATCCAGGCGGCGACGGGAAAAAGAAACAATATTGAAATTTACGGCACTGATTACCCCACACCGGACGGAACCTGCATACGCGATTACATCCATATCGACGACCTTTGCAGGGCGCATCTGCTCGCATTAGCCAGACTCGATGAACAGGCCGAGCTTATTTACAACCTGGGCAACGGTGAGGGATATTCGGTTCGTAAGGTTATCGAGACGGTAAAGAAGGTTTCGGGGAAGGATTTTGAGGTTCTCGAAGTTGAGCGCCGGCCCGGCGACCCGCCTGTACTGACCGCCGATGCATCGAAGGCACGTGCCCAACTCGGCTGGGAGCCGAAAATTGGTAAACTGGAAGATATCGTCGCCGGCGTCTGGATGTGGCACAACGAACACCCCAACGGCTACAATGATTAACCAGCAATCGTCATTCTGAGCGAAGCGAAGAATCTCAATCTATAAAAATGAAGAAAGTCTTAAAATTGCAGGATGTTGAATTATGGCTGAATTATTCATAGGAATTGACGTCGGAGCTACAAATGTCAAAATCGGCTGCTTTGACGGCGAGTTGAAACTCATCTCGAAAAAGTCCATAACAACCGACGCCGAGATGGGCCCCGATATTGTTGTCGGCAATATTACCGAAGCGGTAAAGATGCTCGTTACTGAGTCGGGCCTTTCGATAGATGACGTCTGTGCAGTGGGTCTGGGAACGCCGGGGCCTGCAAAGTACTCAGAAGGGATTATCCTGTCATCTACCAATATGCCGAAGTTTAAGAACGTCCCGATTCGCCGAATGCTGAGCGAAAAACTCGGCAAACCGGTTGTGTTTGATAACGATGCCAACGTTGCGTGCTGGGGTGAGTTTGTAGCGGGGGCCGGCAAAGAAGTCAATGATATGGTCTTTTTCACGTTAGGCACCGGCATAGGAGGCGCTATTGTCAATCACGGCGAGCTTCTGACCGGCTGTGGTGATAACGCGACTGAGCTGGGCCATATAATAATCTATCCGGACGGCAGAAGGTGTAACTGTGGCCAGCGTGGGTGCGTTGAGGCTTATGCATCAGCAAGCTGGACGGCGGCAAGGGCAACTGAAGCCGTCGAGGCAGGTGCCGAATCGAGCCTTAAGAAAGTATTGGATACAAAGGGCGAAATCACGTGTAAGGATGTTTACGAACACCTTGCCCGGGGAGACCAATTGGCAAAAAAGATAACCGATGAGACGGCCAAGGCACTTGCTGTTCTTTGTATAAATGTACTTCATACAACCGAACCTGAGAGGATTGTCTTTGCGGGAGGGATGATTGCCGCAGGCGACGTGTTGCTGGACAGGATAAGACATTATTTCAACGAGCATATCTGGATCCTTAAGAAAGAGACGGTCGAAATATGCTTTGCGACGTTAGGCGAAGACGCCGGTATCATCGGCGCCGCGGCTTTAGCAAAACATGCAAAGGAGCAGGACCGACTCAATTAGCGGTTAATTTGCCTATGAAGAACAAAAGAGTGTATATAATCGCCGGGCCTAATGGGTCGGGTAAAACCACATTTGCAACAAAGTTTCTGCCCAAATTCGCCAGGTGTCCCAATTTTGTAAATGCTGACCTGATTGCTCAGGGACTTTCACCTTTTTCACCGGGAGCAGCCGCGATAAAGGCGGGCAAACTCGTACTTGAGCAAATCCATCAGTTCGCAAGTAAAGGTGTTGACTTTTCTTTTGAGACAACACTTGCCGGCAAATTATATGTCAATCTCTTCAAATCTCTCAAAGCAAAAGGGTATAAAATTAGTCTCTTCTTTTTGTGGATTCCCAACACCGGCCTGGCCGTATCCCGCATAAAAAACAGGGTCGCCCAGGGTGGTCACCATGTCCCCACTCAGGATGTGCTTCACCGTTTCGACAGGTCTATCTCGAACTTCTTCAGTTTATATCAACCGGTTTTAGACTCGTGGTTTTTGTTTAATAATGCAGGTGAGGTTCCTGTATTGATAGCAGAGAAGAAAAATGGTAAAATTAAAATCATCGATGAAAGTCTATATGATCAAATCGCTAAAAGCAGCGGTGAAATATGAAAAAGCGGTTAACATTACATGATAAGGCCGTATTGGCTATGACAGAAGCCGTCAGGGATGTAATAGAGCAGCATAAAAAGGCAAAGTTGAAGCTTGCCGTGTGGGACTGGAAGAGGAAAAAGGTTAAATACATATCACCGGCAACAGCCTTACGTAATTACAATAAAGCCCTACAGTCAAAACCCGATGCTTAATTCGCTATAGTTTTTTTAGAGGCTGCTTTATTAAAACCTTATAGATGTCATTCTGAGTCCCGGCGCGCCGGGAAAGAATCTCAATCCTTCGAGTGCCTGAGATTCTTCACCCCGATAAATCGGGGTTCAGAATGACGATTTTGGTATCTTTTGACTTTGTTGTTTTTCCTGTTCAGTCAGGGCATCGTTGAGAGAACCGGAGCGGAAGCCCTGCAGGTCAACCGTTACGTATTTGAAGCCCAAATCCTTTAGCTTTTCAATTATCTTCGACCGCATTTGTTTTGATATGATTTTTTCAATTTGTTCGGTTGGTACTTCTATACGTGCAATGTCGCCGTGATGACGGACGCGGAACTCAAGAAAACCCAGGGAGCGGATGAAGCCCTCTGCTTCTTCGACCTGTTTTAATCTTTGTTCTGTAATTTCAAGGCCGTAGCTTAACCTTGATGCAAGACACGGTGAGGCCGGTAAATCGGCGGTGGCCAAATTCAACCGCCTGCTAAGTTTGCGGATATCGGCTTTTGTCAGTTTCGCCTCCAGCAAAGGCGAGCGGATTCCGAAAACCTTAGCGGCTCGGTTGCCCGGCCTGAAATCATCCTTATCATCGAAGTTACACCCGCAAAGAACCGCCTCAAATTGCTCAGCCTCGGCGATTTTGGTAAGCAGTCCGTACAGATGTGACTTGCAATGAAAACATCTGTCGGCCTTGTTGGCTGAATAAGCGTCATCATCGAGTTCACTTAACGGAATTTCCCTGATATTTGCCCCGATACTTTGAGCCATCTCTACAGCCTGCTTGTGCTGGCCGGCGGCAAGTGATGCGCTTACGCCGATACACGCCAGGACGTTATCTGCGCCTAAGGTATCGACCGCCGATTTGAGAAGAAACGTACTATCTACTCCCCCCGAATAGGCAATAAGCACCTTACCGAAAGAGACGAGGATTTCCCTGAGCGAATTGTACTTAGCCTCGATATCCACACAGCCGATGGAGGGGATCGAACCCTCAACCTCAGCTTTACGAAAGCTGTGCTCTACCATTGAGCTACATCGGCAAAAACGCATAAAAACAGATATAATAAGGATTTGTGAAAGCTATAGACATTTGTATATTTTGTAATTTTAGCATATTTAGAGGCCCAATGCTGACCAAATGCTGACCGAGGTTAGTCTTGAATTGTAGATAAAATATCATTGTCAAAATAAAAGTATTTGTAATTATAATATCGATTTGTTTCATAGACCCACTGCTCACTAATTCCAGAAGGCAAAATTGTTCGGTTGATCTCTGTCGGATAACCTATACTTGCTATTAGCTCATTTTTTGTCATTCCTAAAGAATACCTCCCCTGCTTAATAGTATTTGCCATATTATCAGAGGGATTGTAATTATCAATGTACCATTGGCGTCTTTTTTGTAACATTTCTAAGTACTCATTGTGATAATACGGATTATCCCTGCTTATGTTGCATTGAAGTTTATGAAAATCCTTCCAAGTATTAGCCTCTTTTATCTGTTTTTGGATGTCAACAGAAGCACAACCTGAAAAAAACACCAATACTATAAAAATTAGCAGCTTTTTCATTTGACGATTACCGAAATTCTTATAAAATAGCCCTTCAAGTCATCTCTGCGACACAAACGAACCGCAGGCGGGGAAACCGCAGATACGACACAACACCTTATTATATCAGATAGCGTTATTCTGTAAAGGATTTTGAACGCCTGGTTACATCGGGGCTTCGGTGTTTTGGTTTGCGGAAAAAGCCGGCCCGGCCCGACAATACGAAAAGCTGTTTACAATCATTCCGCAGGTCGTTATAAAAGGAGTATGAACAATCACGGGATTTCGGTTATTCAAATATTTTGGCTTTTAATAAGGAATCTGAGCGGGAAATGAGTTTAGAGCGTTTTTTCAACCCCAAATCAGTTGCCATTGTGGGCGCCTCACGTCAGCCGGGAAAGGTCGGCTACGAAATCCTGACCAATATTGTTGACGCCGGGTACAAGGGCGGGATATTCCCCGTAAACCCTAAAACCGACAAGATTGGCCGGTTGAAGTGCTATCGAGACCTTGCCTCCATCGGTGAGATACCTGAGCTGGTTATTGTTGTGATACCCGCCGGTTTTGTCCCGGAGGTAATGAACCAATGTGCCAAGATTGGTGTAAAGGCCGTTGTAATTATCACAGCCGGTTTCAAGGAAGTCAGCGAACAGGGCCGTCAGCTTGAACAAAAGGTCGCTCAAATCGCAAAACAGGCCGGTATCAGGGTCATCGGACCGAATTGTCTGGGGGTCGTAGCCACCACCAACAAGCTGAATGCCAGTTTCGGCGGCGAACTCCCAAAAGAAGGGTCTATCGGGTATCTGTCTCAGTCCGGGGCGCTGCTGGCCGCTATTTTGGATATGGCAAATGCCAACGGAATCGGTTTCAGCAAGCTTGTCAGCATCGGCAATAAAGCAGACGTGGATGAATTGGATGTGATTGAATCGCTCGGCCGGGATACGGATACCAAAGTCATTGCCGGGTATCTTGAAAGTATCTCAAATGGAGGTGATTTTGTAAGACAAGCTGAGCGGATTTCACAGACAAAACCGATAATACTGATGAAATCCGGCTCTACGGGAGCAGGTGCCAAGGCAGCTTCAAGTCATACGGGCAGCCTTACCGGCAGTGAGACGGCTTACGAGTGTGTTTTCGGTCGGGCGGGAATCATCCGGTGCAACTCGATAAAGGCGCAATTCGATTTTGCCCAGGCCCTGGCAAACCAGCCCCTGCCGAAGGGACCCGCTGTCGCAGTCATAACCAACGCCGGCGGGCCTGGTATTATGGCTGCTGATGCCATTGAACAGCAGGGACTGGTCTTTGCAAAACTCGCTGATGAAACCATCAGCAAACTAACAGCGAAATTGCCCTCCGCCGCAAACGTACAAAATCCTATAGACGTACTGGGTGATGCCCTTGCAGACCGGTACGAGTTTGCCCTTGACGTAGTTCTTGATGACCCTAATGTGGATACCGTATTAGTCCTTCTTACCCCACAAGCGATGACCGCTTCGGCGGCAACCGCCGAGGCAATCGTCAAAGTAACGAGCCAAAAGACTAAAAAGCCCGTTTTGGCTTGTTTCTTAGGCGCCGGTAAGGTACAAGACGGCATTAATATCCTGCAAAAAGGCATTATCCCACAGTACGATTCTCCTGAAAGTGCCGTCAACACTATCAAAGCGATAACCGACTATGTCAGGTGGCGGAACAGGCCGAAACGCATCATCAAACTGTTTGCTGTGAACCGGAGAAAAGTTCAAAATGTAATTGAACGCCACCTGAGAACACAGTCACACCAGATTGGCGAGGCCGAATCGAAGGAAATACTCGAAGCATACGGCTTTGTTACACCAAAAGGCTCTATCGCAACCACAGCCGAACAGGCAGCAAGCATAGCCGAACAGCTTGGATATCCGGTAGTCCTGAAAATCTGGTCTCCTGATATCCTTCACAAATCGGATGTTGGTGGAGTTAAACTGGGTATCAGGACCGCACAGGAAGTAAAAGACGCCTTTGACCTGATGATGTATAGAATACCAACTAAAATTCCGAACGCCGACATTCTGGGCGTTCTTGTTCAGCAGATGTGTCAAAAAGGTAAAGAAGTAATCTTAGGTATGCACCGGGACCCACACTTTGGGCCTTTGATGATGTTCGGTATGGGAGGTACAATGGTCGAAGTGCTTAAGGATGTGTCTTTTTATCTTGCGCCGATAACTTCGGATGAGGCAAAACAAATGCTTGTGAGCACCAAAACCTACAAAATGTTACAGGGCGTTCGCGGCGAAGAAGGTGTGGACATTGACGCCATTTCCGAGGGTCTGCAGCGGTTAAGCCAACTGGTAACTGAATTTCCTCAAATACAGGAGATGGATATAAACCCGTTTGTTGTCGGGCCGGAAGGTACGACACCTATCGCCGTTGACGCCAGGATAAGCGTCCAGCAAACTTGACAGGGAAGGAAAATAAAATGGCCGGATTCGACTGGAAAACCAAATATTCTCATCTTATAGAAACAGCTCCCAAGGCAATCAAAAAAATCAGGTCCGGAGACAATGTGTTCATCGGGACCGGTTGCGCTCAGCCCCAACATCTTGTTAACGCCCTTGTGGAACATTCCGGCCATATTCAAGATGCTCATATTATTCATCTGCTGACGGTTGGCTCGGCTCCCTACACTGAAGACAGGTTCACCGAGAAGTTCAAGATGAACAGCTTCTTTATCGCTGAAAACGTGCGCCACGCATTCGATAAAGGTATCGGCGATTACACACCGATGTTTTTGTCGGACATCCCCGAGGAATTTTCTTCTGGTAGAATACCGCTGGACGTGGCACTCATTTCAGTAACCGAACCGGATGTAAACGGTTTATGTAGTCTTGGAATCTCTGTTGATATTGTCAAATCAGCCGCTGAGAACGCCAAATTAGTCATTGCCCAGGTAAACAAAAATATGCCCAAGACCTTCGGCAACAGCTTCCTCCACGTCAGTTCAATCGATATGCTGGTTCCATACGACGAGCCTTTACTCGCTGCCGAGCCTGCCGAACCCGATGATACGCTCAGAAAAATCGGACAAAATATTTCAAAACTTATTGAAGATGGGAGCACTATCGAGTGCGGAATCGGAAGAATACCACAGGCCCTGGCAGAGTTCCTCCGCGACAAAAAAGACCTGGGTATTCACACAGAGATGTTCGGAGACTGGATAATTGAACTTATCGAATGCGGTGCGATTACATGCTCCAAAAAAACCATTAATCACGGCAAAATCGTGGCCAGTTTCTGCATGGGTTCACAAAGGCTCTACGATTACGTTAACAATAATCCGTTTTTTGAGTTTCACCCCACCGAATACGTCAATGACCCGTTTGTTATCAGCCGACACGACAAGATGGTCGGTATAAACGTAGGTCTTGAGATTGATTTGACCGGGCAGGTTTGTGCCGATTCTCTGGGTTATCGCTTCTACAGCGGAATCGGCGGACAGGTCGATTTTATCAGGGGATGCGCCGGTTCACGCGGTGGTAAGCCTATTATCGCAATGCCCTCGACTGCTAAAGACGATACAATCTCAAGAATTGTGCCTAAACTTACAGAAGGTGCAGGAGTTGTTACCACCCGCGGTGATGTACATTATGTGGTTACCGAGTACGGTATCGCTTATCTTCACGGTCAAAGTATCCGCGAGAGGGTACTCAGACTGATAAACATCGCTCATCCGAAATTCAGGAACGAACTGATACAGGCGGCCAAGGCACAGAAGTATATCCAGCCCGACCAGATAGAACTATCCTGGGAACAGGTAAGATACCCGGAGGAGCTTGAGCGACTGGACACACTCCGTGATGGTACGCAAATTTTCTTTCGCCCTGTAAAGCCCACCGATGAAGCGGCACTTTCAGAGATGCTTTACTCGCTCAGCAGCAGTTCGGTTGAAAAACGCTATTTCACATACACAAAGACTTTCCCGCATAAGGATGTTCAGCGTTTGACGAATGTGGATTATCAACAGAATTTGGCGATTATCGGGGTTGTGCCCGGACCGGCAGAAGAAGAAATCGTTGCCATAGCACAGTACTTTCTCGACCCGAAAACAAATGTAGCGGAAGTTGCATTTATCGTACAGGATGAATGGCAGGACAAAGGGATGGGCACTTTTCTTCTTGAATATATCACCCAGATCGCCGCTAATCGCGGAGTCAGAACCTTCTGCGCAACAGTTCTGCCAACCAATAAGGCTATGTTGGCTATATTCTATAATTCGGGTTATAAAATCAGTACCGAATTCGACGGCCACGCCTACACCGTAAGTTATGACTTGAAGAGTGAATCACGATAGAAACCGATACCGGCTTTCAGCCCCCGGTTAAACGAAAAGCACTATCTGTCAGATTTTTTGAAAGTAATTTTGTATGAGCACAAGACGTTTGCCCGCGGCACACTGCATCGATTTTTATTGACAGAATCGGCACATCTTATTATGTTACCGTGTGATAATAAGTTTTTCTGAGAAAAAAACACAATGTCCCGGACAAATTTACAAAAGGACTCGCCTGAATCGGAAGAACAAAGGAGGTTCAGCCAATCCCAGTATGACATGCTGCTTGGCTGCTCGGGCAAAAAAGATATAACCGAGTGGAACCGGTGGCGAAAAGATAATCCGGACGAAGAGGTGCTTTTAGAAAGAGCTGATTTCAAAGGGGCTTTTCTTCGCTCAGCCGACATGAAGGAGGCATTTCTTAAGGGGGCGGACCTGAACGGGGCACAGATGACAGATGCAGATTTCAGCGCATCGAACCTGAACGACGCTAAACTTCGTGATTCCGACCTTAAAGGAGCGGACCTTTCGGAGGCCAGGGTGTGTGGTGCGGACTTTTACCATGCTCATATGGAAGTGGTGGATTTAACCGGTGCCGACCTTAGCGGTGCGAAGCTCCTTCGGGTTCACCTCCAACACGGAAGTATTTTTGAATGTAACCTGGAAGGGGCGGATTTGTGGAGGGCACATTTGGAGGGTGTTTTTTTATCTAAGTCCTGTCTTAAAGGGGCTAACTTTACTGAGGTTATCGTCAGCGGTGCAACGCTGATAGACAATTGCAGGGTTGACCGGCGTACGGATTTCAGCGGTGTCGGTTTGCACCAGGCCAGGATAGACCCCGGGACCAGACAATTGCTGGAATATAACGCCAGGCGGAAGCATTGGGAGGTGTGGTATGAAGGTCATGTTTTTTTAAAGTGGCCGGTGAAGTGGTTCTGGGCTTTGAGTGATTATGGTTTGAGTACGCTTCGCGTGATGAAGTGGTTTCTGATATTTGCGATATTTTTCGCGGTTGTTTATTATCTGTGGGGCGCATTCGATTATCATTTTCTCGGCATCGAGAGTCGGCCAGGCATAGTGAGCAGTCTTTTTGTGCTGGAAGAGACAAATGAACCGGTATCTTCCGGGCAGGCACCCGTTCGTGCTTTGTATTTTTCGATTGTAACCATGACGACGCTTGGCTTTGGGGACATGTATGCCAATGTTGCTACGAAGATTGATAACATGTATGCGAATATGCGTTGTGTGTGCGGTCATTTACTGTTAACGATACAGGTGATTATGGGTTATGTTTTGCTGGGTGCCCTTGTTACACGTTTTGCGGTTTTGTTTACGGCAGGCGGTCCCGCCGGTAAATTCGAGCCGATTGATAAAGACATAAAAACAAATGTAAAGACATAAAAATTAGCGCGTCGGCAGCAATGAAAAAGCAATTTACTGAATTAAAAAAGAAGCTTCTCGTCCGGGCACCTGCCAAGCTGAATCTCAGCTTACTCATATCCAAAAAACGACCGGATGGTTATCACGAAATTGAAACCGTTATGGCGAAAGTTGACTGGTATGATGAGCTGCTTTTCGAACCGGGTGAACCGGGTCGTATAGAGCTTGTATGTAAGGGGCCTCGCTGGGCGCCCCGGGGCCGAGAGAATCTTGTTTATAAAGCCTGCAAGATGCTATATGATTCGGTCGGTGTCCAGCCGGGAATCAAAGTAACTTTGACCAAGAACATACCCGCCGGCAGCGGACTTGGCGGCGCCAGCAGCGATGCAGCAGCGGCTCTTCTCGGATTAAACAGGTTTTCACAATTGGGCGCAGGTTTTGATAATCTCTTTGATATAGCAGTGCACCTCGGCAGTGATGTGCCGTTCTTTTTGTCGGGACCCCTGGCACTGTGCAAGGGAAGAGGAGAAAAAATTGAGGAAATTCTTGAAGAATTTTTTTTCCAGGCGATTATTGTGCTGCCTCGTATAAGTGTCTCTACCAGAAGGGTTTATGAAAATTACACCCACAACCAAAAGGTATATGACAAATTCAGCAGAGAAATAAATAAATTTGTTTCCGAAAAGAACATTGATTTACTTAGCAAGATATGCGCAAATATGCTTCAGGAAAGTAGTTTTCAACTAAACGAGCAATTGGCTGACCTGAAGGCTCGTATCGAAGCTGCAGGTATCGGGCCTGTCAGACTCAGTGGCAGTGGTTCGGCTATGTACTGCTTGTTTGGAAGTGAATGTGAGTACGTAAAACACTATAAGTCTGTGTTGAATGACATTGTTGTCTGCGAAAGTATATTAGTGCACAACAATAGATGGTAAGATATTACATGAGGCAAGCAAAATGGAAATCACCGAAGTAAGAGTAAAATTGGTGGCAAATAAGGATGACCGGCTGAAGGGGTTCTGTTCTATGACTCTTGACAATGAGTTTGTTGTAAGGGACGTCAAAGTTATAGAAGGTACAAGTGGATTATTCGTCGCTATGCCTTCACGAAAAATGAGCGACCATTGTGAAAAGTGTGGGGGGAAAAATCACCTCAGAGCGAAATTCTGCAACAATTGCGGTGCGTCGTTGTCGGAGAACAGAGCAAAGAAAGACGCTAAAGGCAGAATGAAATTGCATGCCGACATTGCACACCCCATAAATGCCGAATGTCGCAGGAGAATTCAGGAAAAAATTGTAGAGGCCTTCAAAGAAGAGCTTGAGAAATCCAAAGAGCCCGGGTACAAACCGGTTGATTTGGATGAAGGCGATGATTTTGATATTCCTGACGCGATAACGTAGCGGTTTGCCCTT
Source organism: Planctomycetota bacterium (assembly GCA_013349435.1). GTDB lineage: Bacteria > Planctomycetota > Phycisphaerae > Sedimentisphaerales > Anaerohalosphaeraceae > QNBT01. Next base: position 44,542 of record DUZQ01000006.1, read on the forward strand.
TTTCATACAACTAAGGCTCCGCTTGTATTTCTATCCAGAGGAAAAGAATATAAAATTTAACCTCTGTAGCTGAAACAGCAGCTAAGTGTTATGGCAAAACAGCTAAGATTCGGCTGTGAATTCCTCGAGCACCCTGTCCAGGGCTACGTCAAGATTTTCGCTCATGTTGTATTGCCCAAAATCAATTTGTCGTCTTACTTCGCAGACCTTCTCCTGTCGTATCTCAGGAAGGGAACCTATCATCCTTAACAACCTACCTAAAGGCGTAGAGTGTATAGTCTCAAGCACCTGTCCAACTGTAGGGTCGATTTCCATATCGAATCCATCGCAAATGTTGTCTTCAGTCCTCTTTCTCAACTCAATATAGTTCTTAATGTCAAAGTCAGATGTATTCATAGACATTACCCTATCGTTCATTATATCAAACAAAAGCCATTTTGCTGTGTTTGGAACTTTGCGTCCACAACCGTGTCAGTATTGCCGACCACAATATATTGTATGCCCCTCTAATCCTTGATGAGGCCCGAACAATCCTTGTAATACTGATATCGTCCCAGACGAAAGAAAAACTTTAAAAAAGAGCTAAAGTTTTGTAACTAATGCAACGGCAAGAGGTTATGCTGGTTCCAGCAAAAACACTCTTGTCAGCGTTGATAAGGGCTTTGCAGGGACACCCATTTTAACCTCTAAATTAACAAAAATTGAGCATTTGGGAGAATTGGGAAATATACAATATATAGTAGTTATGAATATTTTTGATTTTTTTTCAAAAGCATTTCATATAAGCACCGCTCCTGAAAATTTTATAAACCAAACTTATTCCATCGGTTTGAGTGTAAATTCGTTTCCGAGCAACTTTGGTTGTTTTGCTTTGTAAAGGGCCTGTCCGTGGTAACTGCCCCATAATTTGTGGGTGATGGTGTTTCATACGACCTGCTTCGTCTTAACATGTTGGTAAAATACAATAGATAAGCTTTTGAAAAAATCCAACAATCCGTGGGACAGCGACAAGGTTAAGGTTTACTTGACAGGTGAAACAATTATCATTATTATACAGCCTGAATTTCAACAACAGGCGAAAATTAAGGCATACATGAAAAATGCTGATATGGAAAATGTTACGTGGTGGCACTTTCACCGGCGTTTATATAACTGGGTGATACATTTTGCCAACACAAAGCACGGGACGACGGCTCTTTTTTTCTTAAGTTTCGCAGAATCAAGTTTTTTCCCGGTGCCGCCTGACGTACTTTTGGCGCCATTGACAATCGGCGCCCCGAAGAAGTGGATTCGCTTTGCGCTGGCCTGTTCAATAGCGTCTGTAATCGGAGGGGTCTTCGGGTACTGTATAGGAATGTTCCTTTGGTTACAGATAAGTGAATGGGTCTTTACGCACCTGGGGGTAATAGGACTGACACCCGAAAACTTTTCCAAGTTCGAGTTGTGGTATGACAGTTATGATTTCTGGATAGTATTTACCTGCGGTTTTACACCTCTGCCTTACAAGGTTTGTACAATCTCAGCAGGCGTAGCCGGTATAAATTTTGCCGGTTTTCTGATTGCCTCAACGATTAGCCGTTCGGCACGATTCTTTATCGTGGCAGGTCTTTTCGGTTGGAAAGGGGAGAGGATAAGGCCCTTTGTGGAGAAATACTTCAATTGGCTTTCGCTGGCTTTCGTTATATTGTTGATTGGGGGTTTTTTAGTGATAAAATGGATACATTAAAGTCAGTTTAAAAACCTCAATGAGAGGATATGGATTGGATGAGCAAAGCAAACAAATACTTCTAAAGGCCGCCCGTGAATCGGTTGTTGCGGCGGTGAAAGGACAAAGACCGGCGGAAGTCTCATCTGATAAGCCGGAGCTGTTAAGCAATTGTGGCTGCTTTGTTACTTTAAAAAACAGCGGCCGGCTTCGCGGCTGTATCGGTCAGTTTACTTCGGACCGACCTCTCATCGAGCTTGTCAGCGAAATGGCGGTTTCGTCGGCGACAAGAGACCCGCGGTTCGTAGCCGAGCCTGTCACTCCTGCTGAGCTTGGCTTTCTCGACATCGAAATATCGGTCTTGTCTCCTTTAAAAAAGACCGAGGACCCGCTCAGCCTTCGTCTGGGTATTGACGGCATTTACATCAAGTCCGGCCACAGAAGCGGCTGTTTTCTCCCACAGGTCGCCGCCGAGACCGGCTGGAACGAGCGCCAGTTTTTGACACACTGCTGCGTTCATAAAGCGGGCTTAAGTCCTGATGCCTGGCAGCAAAACGATACAGATGTTTATCTTTTTACGGCGGATGTCTTTGGAGCTCCAATTAACGAGATATGATTCCAAAAACCCTACAATAACGATGCCTGTGAATACCCCCAAATTGTTTTCGACTCTTTTGTTTTGTCTTTTGTGTATCACCGCTTGTGATGCTCCGCAGGCGGGCAAAGAGGCCTCGACACCCAGGCTTGCCACTCCTACGGGTATGGCTGAATATCTTAAAAACATTCCTGCGGTCAAAAAGGTACAGCCCTGGTCGGACGAGTATGCGCCCGGTATAACAATTACCACGGAGCACTATGACATACACACGACTCTTCTGGACCCGCTGATGCTGCGTCAGGTGCCGGGATTTATGGAATCCGCCTACAGAGGCTACCAGAAGCAACTGCCCGAGCCGATCGACACCAAGACAAGGCTGACCATATATCTTTTCGGAACGCGACAGGAATGGGAAGAGTTCACAAAAAAATTTGTCGGCCGCCAATGGCACCACTACCTGAAAATCAGAAAAGGCGCTTACTACCTGAACGGGGCATGTGTTGCATACAACATCGGCAGAAAAAAGACCTTCGGCGTTCTCGCACACGAAGGGTGGCACCAGTTCAACAGCAGGCACTTTACATACCGTCTGCCGAGCTGGCTGGACGAAGGTATTGCAACGCTCTTTGAAACCTTCCGTTACAGAAATGGGACTTTTTACTTTGAACCTGCAAAGAACGGCGGACGGCTCGGCGGGCTTAGAAAAACTATTCTGACCGACAATATGATACCTTTAAGGGAACTTATCGGGCTTAATCCCGGTTATGTGATAGATGATTCGGAATCGGTGCTTGCATTTTACAGCCAGGCATACGCTCTGGTGCGATTTTTGCGGGAAGAAGACTATGGCAAGCGGTTAGGCAACTACCAGAACCTGCTGATGGCGGGTTTGAGGGGCAAATGGCCTCTTGCGCCGGCGTTTAGAAGAATCGCCGCCGACCGAAATATCCCTCTGACCGGACGTTTTAATGCTTTTGTCTCAGCCAAGCTTTTCAAACTGTATATAGGCAGGGACATAGAACAAATCGAGTCTGAATATATTGCCTTCTGCAAAAAGAGCGTTTATCGCGTGCGTCTGGCAAAATAGTCATGCCTACCGACCAGTCGATACAATTCATCCTTGCATCCGCCTCGGCGAGAAGACGACGGCTTCTTGAAAAGGCCGGCTACCTCTTTGACATCATCCCTGCAAACCTCGACGAATCCGCATTTCACCTTGAAGGATTAGGATCAGCAGAATACACCAAACGGCTCGGGCTTGAAAAAGCTCGTAAAGTCGCAAAAAAATTTGCCTCGCGGCTTGTTCTCGGGGCCGATACGATTGTTGACTTTGAGGGCCGAATCGTCGGCAAGCCGAAAGACGCTGCCGACGCAGAACGGATAACAAGGATGCTTTTCAGCAGGCCCCATAAAGTAATAACCTCTGTTGCACTGGTCAGGATTGAAGACGGCTTAGAGATAATAGAAACAGCAATAACAACTGTATATCCCAAAAAGCTTACAGACGAGCAGATTGCCGAACATATTAAAAACGGCGACTGGCGTGGCAAAGCCGGCGCCTACGGGATACAGGAGACCGGAGACGAATTCGTCGAGCGCATCGAAGGCTCTTTCACCAACGTCATGGGCCTGCCTATGGAACTTGTCGAAAAGCTACTCGGCAGATTCATCGCCAAATAATCAATACGTAAAAATTTGCATACGCTTCTGGAATTTCCCAAAGTCCAACTTACCCTTCGCAAAGGCGTCCACATCTGCTTTTTTAGCCCTCATAATAAGGACGTTGCCTGATGTTAATGGTGTCGGAGCATCCCGATCGATGTTAGTACGGCTAACTTCGATCTCGGCATCTCCGGCCCTTAAGCTGACCCGGCCTCGTCCTCGTCCACCGGGAGTGCCCCTAGCCCCTCCTGGCCTTCCGACTTGGCTGTCAAGCGCGCCCGTGCGACCGCCAGCTCCTCTGGCACTCAATGCTCCTGCTCTACTACCTTGCCCGCCACCTCCGTAATCTGTTCTTATATAAATATCCGCAGAATCACGGCCAGAACCGGTGACTGCAATGATAATCGACTCTTTATCCGAGAGATTTCTGATATTTGAGGCGTGTTTCAAATTTCTGATAAGCTTTGACTTAAGATCTGTGACCTTGTCTGCATCATATTCAACTTCCTCATCCGAATCGTAGTCGAAAATATCGTCATCTTCTGAGGCAGTCAACTCGCGCCTTGCCTGATCCCATACAGGATCGGTTCCTTCTTCAACCTCTTCTTCGGTGAGCTGAGCCACAGGTAGCAAGGGAAAATCCACCTCCATTAGAAAAACAGCCCCATATCCCTCAAGGTAGATACTTCTAAAGCTGCTTTCGTTGCGCCGCCAGAAGAATACCCAGCTTCGTCCGCCAGGCGTCATGTCCGCCTCGGCCAGCTCTTTTTGAAAGATATGTGACATAATCTTCATATCTTCAACCGTCTCGGCGAGTTGTTGTGCATCCACATCACCCGAGGGAATTACCAAAATATTTTCAGTTCCGCTACGGGCCGATCCTGTGAAAAAGTTTTTCAGGGTTATGTTGGGTTTGTCTGTCATACTAAGGAGCACCTGTGCTCGTTGAGCTTCTCTCACATCCCGCGAGAGCTGTTCTTCAACTTGATTTTCCAAAGATTCTCTGTAATGTTCGACTTCTTCACCCATATCCGTGTCCTTTTGGGCGGAACAATTGACTGTCGCTAAATTGAGTAATACAAGCAAACTGATTGTTCGGATAAAATATTTCACCTCTAACTCCTTTCATTCTATTTCTTTGAACTTTTTATTTTTCCGGAATAAGGCTATTGCCTTGTTTATCAACCAATAACTGAACCATATCCTGTCGGGTACGCTTGAATTCATCCGTCGTTTGCAGTGCCAGATTCAGGAGTCCGTTGCTGAGCCGATCCTTGTCATTTATCCGGTTCATCTCTATCCGGTCCAAAGCTGCTAAAATCCACTGGCGCTCGTGGATTTGGGCATCACTAATGGATTGTATTAGTTCGGTAAGAAGCTCGTTCGTCGCTGTGTTCGAGGCGGCTATTGTCTGCAATGCAAATCGATTCAAATCTTTTTGATGCTGTTGGTCAAGCTCGTCTCTAAGCTGAACATAGCTTGCAGCCAAATCAGCCCTCCAAAGCTGCTTCATTTCCTCAACAAGATCAGATCGAAAAGAGTCTTTCAAAGCACTTCGCAGTTTGTCGGTATCAATTGCAGGGGTGGCGAATCTTGCTCCGGCGTATCCGGCAAGGACAAGCACAACCGCTGCTATCGCAAATTTGCCGAACCGGCGCAAAATGAGAACCATGTTTTTGGGCTTAGACTCGCTCTTGTGGGCCTGACTATTATCAAGACGATGCATCACCTTATCTGCAATCGAGTCGCCGGCTGCTATAGCCCGTCCGAGGTCTTCGAGCCTTTTTTCAATGTCGTTTTTTTCTTTCATAACTCGTACCCTTTCAACATTTTTCGCAAACGCTCATGCGCCCTTGAAAGCTGCTTTGTTACGGTTCCTACGCTCCTGCCGCAGATGTCGGCAACCTGTCGAACGTTGTTGTCGCCGAAATACCGCAGCATAACGACCTGCCTTTGTGCCTTCGGCAGCTTCAAAACTGCGGCTAAAAGCTCTTTTTTTGTCGAATCAAGCTGTCCATCGTTGTTTGGGTCTGGAATACAGGCAAAGTTTTCCATTTTCTCGGCCCTGCTCATCCGCCGGGTGGCATCTAATGCACAGCGGGCGACAATCCTCAAGAGCCAGGGTCCAAACGCAGCCGGGCTTCGAAGCCGGGCCAATTTCTCATATGCCTTTATAAAAGCCTCCTGGGCTGCGTCATCAGCCGCATCCGCATCGGTATTACCAAGAATGTTCAGGCCGACCGCCCGCACGGGGGCCTCATAACGTCGCACAAGCTGTGCGAAGGCAGCACTGTCGCCGTCTAAAACCAGCCCAACCAACTCGGCATCAGATAGAGTCAATAACAAGTCTCCTGATTTCAAAAGAAGCACCTTCTAATATATAGACCGTCCGGGCGGCCAAAATGCGACAAAAAAATCGATTTTTTTATACTACCCTGCCGGTGCTACTTTTTGGTGATTTGTTCACTATCTTCGTGGTTAGGCTGGTCAGGCGAGAAGTCCCGTGTTTCATCCAGCCGGGATTTTTCAATAACTCTCCATAGTGGCGGAATAAGCTCAGGGACGAGCCATCTGCTGCCGCACCGGTGGCATCTTTCCATATCAGGGCGTCTGGGGCAACCGCAATTGGCACAGGTAACTAAAGCGAGCTGTGGGCGCGTCAGCCTGTATGTGATATAAGCAGCCAGGCCGAAAGCCACTGTTGTAAACGCCCACCAGCATTTCGCCTTGCTACTAATTCCAACTTTGCGCGCATCTTTCTCGACCCGCCATGCTAAAAGCACACTTATCGCCAAAGATGGCAATATCACCCAGAGGCCAAGGATGTATTCGACAAGTCCCTCCCGGCTGCAATAAGCTCCCTTGCGTCCAACAAGCGAATTTGGCAAAATAAAAAGTGACCTCGGTCCATCGGCTCCATCAAACATAAGAGACGTAAAGTAAGCAGCCAGTTGAAGAATCGGCGCGTGCAGGGTTTCCAATACAAAATTGGCAACCCAAAGCCCCGGCCCACCTCCAAACCTTGATAGCTCAACATCTCCCCGTTCTTCTCGTATCGGGTTGCCGTCTTCATCAAAAACGAGAAATCCCGGTCTGAAGATATCCGGTCCAATGCCACCTGCAATTAGTCCGGCATAGCTACCCTGGATTGATATCGGCTTAACTTCATATGCCAAAGAACCTCGAACGCCGGGCCACGGTAGCGCACCTATGCGTTCTTCCAATTCAAGGGTCTCCAGGTTGAGCTTATAAATCGTACCCGAATTATCAAGAACGAGTTCCGAACCGGTTCCCGTAATAAAACTAACTTTCTGCAGGATAGACTCATATCTGGCATACTCTACAACTTTGCCGTTGGGACGTGTTTTGTATTTGGTTATCTTGCGTTGTGGAGGGGTCAATATGGGGCCCATCATCGCCCTGTCATTTTTTATCAGCCGGCCAATCTGTACGATGTTTGGTTCGATCTTCGGACCAGTCTGAACTTCTTTTTTTTCAAAATCAATCCGCACAAACTGCGACGTGTCTCTATCAAAGACAACTATATACGGTAACCAGACATTCCTGAAGACTAAGAAGTCACCAAATCGCCCGATGCCGCCCGGCTTTTGTGAAATGCCTCGAGGGCCGGCATACCAATTGATTTTTTTGATCCATTTGCCTGTCCATCTACCCTTGTCATCAAGTCCTTCACGGCCAATATCACAGCTAACAAGGAGGCCTAAAGCTTTATCGAAGTAAAACATATGCCTCCACCCTTCGTACTCTTCAGAAAATCCATAAATGTCCGGTGAAACCAACTGTTCCGAACGGTTATCCGGATCAAAGGCTTCGAGAAAGCCGAGGTTTGCCATGATATCATCATCTGCTTGAATCACAATGGAGGAAGGAGATGCAACGGCATTGGAGTCGGTTACCGACTCCTTCGGCCACATGTCCCAATCACCCAGGAGTCCCGAAGGTGACTTCCTCACTAGTGCCATATCCGAGGGCATCAGGTCCAAGAGAGTTTGCAGGCAGAGAAAACGCCCGAAAAAAAGCACTGTTGATAATACAACGACCGCCATAAAACCGGCAAAGACAACGTTAATGACATAACCTTTTTGAGAATTCATAATTGGTTCCCTCATAAAGGCAGCGAAAGAAACTTATGCCACGTCCATATCAGCGAAGCAACGGTAAATAAAACCAATATTATTATTGATTCGACGCCAAAGCCTTTGATTGCCACGACTAATATCAAAGCCGCTGACAGGGCCACACCGAACAAAATCGCCATCAGCTTGCTCGACCGCCATCCAACCTGCAGACCTATCGCATAACAGCAGACAAATGTTGCAAGTATTGTAGCAAATGACCTGATAAGAAAATTCATGTCCAGTGGCACCGGCCTGGCAAAGATTTTCAGCAAAACTACATCCGTAACCACAAGGGGGACAAACATAATCAATATCAACATCACTCCGAGCACTGTTCGGGCAATGAAAATTCGGCCTCTGGTAGTCGCTAATACCGACAAAAAAGTTGATAACTTTCTTTGACTATCGTCATTCATCTGTGCGGCACCACAGCCGGCCGCTACAAACGCACCGCAAAGCAAATAAGGCCACAGTATCCGGACCATAATCACCGGTATGCCGATGGGAAGGTAGGCGACACCTTCCAACACCCCTTTAATGACAATGGTGATAATAATCGCCGGCACAATTGCCGCCAGGAGCAATAATGCAATGTTGTCAATCAGTTCTCTTTTTATAAGTGTAAACATTTTAATATCCCTTGAATTATATTTGGTCCGGCATCGGTTCAGGATGCGTACATTCAATAAATATCTCCTCGAGACTCATCGGTATTTCGTCGCAACTGGCCGGCTTGAATGTTTCAATCATGGCCTTTTTCTGCTGGTTCCAATTCGCCACTGTTATTACCATCTCCCTGCCGGAGTTACTCTGACGTATTATCTCGGTCATATGCAAATCGGTTGGTGCGTCTTGGGGGAAAATCACACGGAGTTTCTTGATGCGGTTCTTCAACTCGTCAAGTGAGCAATCCACAACGAGCTTGCCGGCGACTAAAATGCCTATTCGTTCCGCTATGCGTTCGACGTCGCTTAGTATATGAGAGCTGAAAAGAATCGTCCTTCCGTCGCGTTGAATCAAGTCGATGGCAAGTGCAAGAAACTGGCGTCTGGCGACGGTATCGAGGCCGAGGGTCGGGTCGTCAAGTATTAGAACCTCAGGCTCAATGGCCATGGCAAGTGCCAGGTTCAACTGGGCTCGCATGCCTCCTGACAATTCTTTTACCTTACGCTCCATAGGCAGCCGAAAGGTATCCATGAGTTGTTTGAAAAATTTATCGTTCCATCTTCTTGAAAGACCCTTGCACAGCGCCACGAGCCGGGCGACCTTATAGTTCTGGATAAGCTGATGTGCCTCGGCCACGTATCCGACACGACTCTTTTGTCGGGGTTCTAATCGGCGCGAGTTCTCACCGAGCAGGAAAGTCCGGCCTCTGGTGGCTGTCTCAAGACCCATCAGGATACGAATTATCGTGGTTTTGCCGGCACCATTTCTGCCCAAAAGCCCGTAAATACAGCCCGTGGGGACCTCGAAATCCACGCCATCCAAGATGCACCGGCCGCCATAGTACTTCACAAGGTCCCTGACTTCTATTACACCGCGTTCCATTTTCTCATTCCTCTGAATCTGTAAATTTGAACTTTTTAGCGGTACCGTCGAACCACTCGCCTAATGTTCGTGCATCAATCTGCATGTGAACCGCCTCGACAACGAGTAGCTCAATCTGCTCGCAAAGCAATTTCTTGCGAACGCTTTTGCTGAGATTACTCGAAAGCTCGGCCACATAGGCCCCGGCCCCCGGCCGGGTAACGATGATGCCATCCTGCTCCAATTGTCTGTAGGCCTTTGAGATGGTATTTGGGTTCAAGACGAGCTGAGCCGCCAACTGCCTTACTGTCGGAAGTTTATCGGCCGCCTTGAGTCTTCCCAGGGCTATGTCTCGTTTTATCTGGTCGATTATCTGCTGGTAAATCGGCCTGGTCGAAGCATTGTCTATTTTAATCTGCATTATACTACCCAAACATTTGTACTACTTCATATAGTACAAGTATAACACTTATCCGGCTTTTGTCAAGCCTTTTTTGAAAAAAAAGCATTTTTTTTTGCTGGAAACATCATACAAAAAACGTCTTTTTCGGCATCTGGAGGCCAAAATGGAAAATATCTTCGAATTTTTCCGAGAAAATGGTTGACATCACATAGTATGTGTAGCATAATATGTAATACTAATCATTACAAGATAATAGCTTATTCCTTGTATAGGTTTTTACAATAAGAAAGGTTTACATATGTCATTCCGAGCGTAGCCCCGTACCGTATGGTACAGGGCGGAGTCGAGGAATCTATTAAACAGATCCCTCCACTTCGTAGCCCTTCGGGCTACTCCGGTCGGGATGACAGTGTAGGATGCTTTACATTACCTCGGTCGGGATGACGGTGTAGGATGCAAATGTAGCGCGAAAACTAATAAGGCTTACAGGACTTTAATGGTTAAGGTTATCGGAATCGATTTTAACAGTAATTTCACAATTTGGAGGTTTTCAGATGAAGTTTGAGCGAGAGCTATTGAAAGGTGTGGCGCCGGTGGTGGTGCTGGAGATTCTGTCGCGCGGCCGGATGTACGGCTATGAGCTGAGCGAAGCGATCGAGCAGCGAAGCGGCGACATCCTGACGTTAGGACGAGGGACGCTTTACCCTTTGCTGTACAACTTAGAGGCTAAGGGCCTTGTCGCCGCCGAGTGGGCCGAGAGTGAGAACGGCCGAAAGCGCAGATACTACTCGATTACCGGCAAGGGCAAGGACCAGTTGGCCCGACAGAAAGAACAATGGCTGCAACTTGAGCGGGGTGTAAAGTTAGTGTTCGGCCTGGGCGGCGTAGAATTAGGGCCGGCGTAAAGCTCTGACAATAATATGGAGACAGTATCATGGCCAAACAAGGGCAAGAAATAAAGGTTGTATTATGAAGGCTGTAAAAGTCATCCTGGCAATTATTACGGGTGCGCTTCTCGGAGTAATGCTGGAGTTTATAAACCTGGTAGCGGGGCGGCTTGTGTTGCCTCCATATATTCTCTTAACAATAATGACACTCCTTGCAGCGGGAATCAGCTTATTCATACCAACAAGGTTCGTTGTAATTGTGCTGATTGCGTTAATACTGTTTCTCGTAAATGCGGTTGCCGCTGTGTATTTTCTTAGCGCTTTTACAATTATCCTGATAGCCGGCCCGATTCTGATTTTTTTGGTGGGCTGTATTTACCTTGCTTTAAGAAGAGCAAGGGAAAAAGCCGCAAGCCAGGAATACGATATTGAACATTTGCCGGACTGTGTAGGAAAGTACATAGAATCGGTTATCCGGAATATGCGCTACCGGCGAAAGGTGCGCAACGAGGTAAGGGAAGAATTGGCGGGACATTTCGAGGATGCATTAGCTGATTGCCAAGATGACGACAAAAGAAATACGATGATTGAACATCTAATAGAGAAGTTCGGTGATGAGAAGCTGTTAGCGACCCTTATCCGGCGTGGCAAGAAGCGCTGCCGGCCGTTGTGGCTCAAAAGAATGATAAGAACCTGTCAGGCTGCAGGGTTATTAATCGCACTGTTCTTTTTGTACACGTTGTGGTTTACATACGGCAGGTACAGAGTTGACATCGATTATCTTGAGGTGATAAATGAGATGGGCCGGGCGGGCGTTTCGGAAAGCGAGAACGCCTGGCCGTATTACGAAAAAGCCGGTGCACTCTACGTCCAGCCGGAAAAGTGGATGAAGAACTTTATTCGGAGCCAATGGAGCACGTTACTCAAAAAGTCTGAAGAGCCGATCGAGGCCGCAAAAGAGTATTTGGTAAAATGGCTCCAGAAAAATGAAGACGCCTGGCAACAGTTTGCAATGGGCAGTTCGAAGAAGCGATGTTTTATGAAATCCGAAAACTTTACAGGCGAAGACTTCATATACGAAGAAGGCGTTATAAAATCAAAAAACTCTATAGACGAAGAACAGAAGTGGCTGGCAGCATTAGTTTATCCCGCAGGTAATATTTTTGGCGACATGCTCAGGCTGGGCAGGTGGCGACTGTGGAGGCACCTGCAGCAAAACCGGATTTCCGAGGCAATAGAGGATATTTTCATAATGTTAAAAGCGGCAAGAAACCTTCAGGGCCAAAACAACCTCTGGTATGAACATGCAATCAGTCAAGTTTACACCGGTTCAGCATGTGAGGTGCTGACATACATAGCAGCAAGTGAAAAGCTGTCGGCGATGGATTTACAAAAGGTTTATCAACGACTATTACAAATACCACTACAAGATTGTCCGCATTGGAATCCAGAGCCGATACGAACAATATTCCTGGACACAGTTCAGCGGATATTTACAGACGGAGGCCCAGGTGGTGGGCATATAATTCCCGTCAGGTTAAAAGACTTTTACACTTTGTACTCACCGTGCGAGAGGGATAAACCCAAAAAATCTCTGCCTTTCTATATTGCGCAGAGTATGAATCATGCAGGCCGGGACGAAACCATCGCCGTGTACGATGAGCTTTTCGAGTCTCTCAGCAGAGACCTCAAAACCAGCCCCTATCAGCGAGCTATAAAAGAGGGCTATACAGCGAAGCTTGCATCCGCCCTTTCCGAGAAGAGGTATTCGCTTATTCATCACCTGCTCATTAAAAATATCCCCTTCAGGATTAGACTTGCCGATAGGAGGTATCAGACTATAGCCCAATATGAAGCGACTAAAACGATTCTTGCTCTAAAACGTCGGCAACGGGAAAAAGGTGAATGCCCCGAAAAGTTGGAGGAACTTGTAAAGGCAGGTTATTTGAAACAAATTTCGGACGATCCCTATAGCGATAAACCGTTGAGATATGAACGAAGAGAAAACGATTTTGTGTTATATAGTGTGGGCGCAAATTTTGAAGATGATGGCGGCAAGGTTTTTACGGACAGCAAAGGCAAAGTCATAATGTGGGCGGATGAGGGTGATGCGGTTTTTTGGCCGGTGCAGTAATTTTCAATTTTCTATTGGGGCCATCCCCTTGGCTTTCGGCCAAAAGGCTGCCACCAAATCAAAACCAGATTCGGCGCTGGAGTTTATCCCGCACGGAGTTTACCCCGCACCACGATGCGGGGATGCGGAGCGGGAATGACAAAAGGCGGTGCGATGAATCGCACCTACAGCTATTCACTAAACACAAACGACTAGCTTAGTAGTAGTAAGTGAATTTGATGTCTGCTTTCCAGACATCGGGGCCGCCCTTTTGTTTTGTGAGTTTTAGCTGCTCACACTGCAGGTCGGGCCATTGGAATAGCATATTTGAAAGAAACTGTGCGAATCTTTCCACATCGACCGGTTCTATTTTAACATTCGCACTTTTGGTTTTTCTGCCGCCGCGTTTGGTCTCCCTGCCGGCCTGCAGTGAATAATCAGAAGGTGGTATTTTACAAATCTTGGCAAACTGTTCAACCGCAGTGGCATAATCAAACTGGCGGGACGCACCCTTTTGGGTCTGATACTCGAGTCGCTGGGGGGCAAGTTCCAGTATTTGAGTTATCCAGCCCTGCGAGTCTTTGTATTGCTTTTGTTTTCTGTCCCAGCTGTTCCCGGCGGCAGGAAGCGAGACGCCCCATGCAAAGACCACCCACAAAGCCGCAGACAGTGGAATAATCGCATAGTAAAAATTCGGATTTTTCAAATATTCCTTCATCTATACACCTCAGTATTACCGACTTAGTTCAAGGGTTATTGAAAACGTGTCCCTGCTGCCTTTCTGGTTAAGATTCTGCTGCAGGATTTTGAAGTTCTTTTTCTTGAAAGCATTGAAAAGACTCAAAGTTCCGGACCTTCTGTTTGTGTCGCCCGTGATTCTCATACTCTTGGGCGTGATTGTTATCGTATCAATTTTCAAGTCGATTTTCTCCGGTGCGGATGTAAGGGCCTCGAATATTCGTGTAAGCTTTGCGGGAATCGACTCATCATCACCTATAAGCCCTTTTTCTCTTTTGAGTATGGCGCTGTATTCCCGCTTTAGCCTGGAAGGTATCGGCTCCTGTGCGGGCGGTTTTGCACCTAACATAACATCGGAGTACTCGGCCCTGAGTTTTTTATCGAGCCGATTTGTGTAGCTGTTTTTTTTGAGAATCTCCACCTGGAAGTGCGCCGCTGCGGCCAACATCAAAATCGTAACTGAAATACTGATAAGCCTCAGTGCCTTTTGCAGGACTAATTTCCTGCCCATATATGGAGCAAAGTCCTGTCTGAAATCGGTTTTCTCAGTCCTGCCAATCTCAGACAGCGCCGAGCCGTACGCAATTGCAAAACCAGCATCAGTGATTTGAGTGGATGATGATACCGTTTGTCCGGTTTCCGGCGGTCGCGGTAAATCTATTGTTTGTATTTCCAGCCCGGTTTTTTCTGCAAGCCGATTATAGTCGATATCCCCCGAACGTCCGGCGATAAGCAATGAACCGACAGGGCGAGCAAGTTTCAGCGAGGCAGTCGTAAGCGGGATTTGCCTTGCCAGAACCGATGTCTTGTCTTGTGATGAGCCGACAAGGAAACTCCTGACGACAGGCGCATTTTTCGTGCTTGAAGGATTGATAATGATATAGCATGAGCGCTCGGAGAATATCGCCAGCACCGGCCCAGAGTCATCACCTGATGGTTCCAGATAGTGTCGGAAAAACCTCGTCAGACACACGACATCAGGCTCTATTGACATCGGCTCGACACCACCAGCCTGCATGTCTTCAAGAATATCGGTCAGCAACCGGCGGTTTGCCGAGAAAACCGCAACATCCGAGCCGCTTTGGTCGGTGGCCGTTACGTTAAATGCAATTGCCATATTCGCCGCATCTGTGGCCAGGACCTCTTCTGCATCAAATCTGATGGTTTGAGCAATCTGCCTGAGGCTTGTAAATTCCGAGTGCAGCTCGTGTTGTGTAAAGAAAGCACAATCAAGAGCGACTGTAACCGAGCGGAAGCTTCGGCCCCTGTCGGCGATTTTCCGGGCTACAACAGATGCCAAGGATACTCCCGGGTCCTCGGCGGAATCTGCCGATACGCTGAAACAGTCCTGAACGTTTATATTTGGTTCGTGATTTGATAATAGTACCGCCGTAGCATTCTGCTGCGATAGATACACACCTAAACAGCCTTTTTTTTCCACTCGGTCAACTCCTCAATACGGCTTTTCTTATCCCAAAATGTGTTTTTCGCTTTTACAATCTTCATTTTTTTACTTCACAACCGCGAGATAACGGCTATCGGCTGTACCTTTTTGCCCTGCTTTATTACCGTTGCAACGGCCCAGGTTTTTACGCGGCCGTATGCAGCCGTTATCTTTATTGCAAAGAATGTGCTGGAGGTCGTTATATAATCCTTTGACTTTTTAATTGATTCAGAATATCGATAAAGCGAATCCTGCAACTCCTTAATATCTTTGAAGGGCTTTTCATGTCTTCTCTGGATTATTTCTTCTGCGACATACTCGGCTTCTCCTCCGAAAGTAAAGACCGCCTCGAGAACATGTCGCGGAGCGGTATTTATATTAACCTTGTGTGAGCCCCACAGAGCAAGGTATTTGAGCGGAGATTCATACCTGTCTCCTGTGTCGGGCAAGGGCCTGGTGAGTACTTCAAAGTCAATCGAAGAGCCGTGCATAAGTTTAGCAAAGTCGGTTGTGTGCACGGTTATCGGCAGGGTTTTATTTCTTTTGCCTCTAACTCTTCTACCAACGCTTATCGGCTTTGGTTTTGTTGTGAAGCGTTTTATGTCTTCGATATCTTCAAGTTGTTCGGCAAGGTTCATAACATCCACAGGGTCCATCTGCATCCACGAACCAAACATATCAAGGGCGTCTAAAGCAAGCTTGCGAACCTTGTCGTTATCCGATATCAGCCAGGTCAGCGGCATCTTTGCATTTTCATCCGTAATTTCTATGGTAACATTTGTTTGGCCTATATCAAATTTGATGGGTTCGCAGACGTTCGGCCACCGGGGCCCATAAGGACCCGGAACAAATAACACATTCGGTTCACTGTAGTCTGTGGTGAGAAGGTTCGGGTCGATATTAATGCCGGATTCTTCTAATAATGCAATTAAGTCTTCGTTTTCGCCTGAAGAGTTTTTGGCTGTCCCGTTGGCTGTCCCATAGGCGTTTTCCAAAGCATCCTCTTGAGCCAGTTTCTGCGCCCATTCGTCGAGATACAGTTCGTACTCCTGCCGATTCATCGTGAACAGGTCGGAAAAGTCAGGTTTATCCCTACGGTCTATGAGTTTAAAATCCATCTTCTTAATCGCACTAAGTGCATACTTGGTGCCGGAATCACATGCATATCGTGATACCTGATAATCCATCAGATACTGCCGGCGATGTTTAACCTGTGCAACGCGCGACGTCAGCGAGTAGGTGATAGTCGTCAACACCATCAATATGACAAGTGTCAGCAACAACGCCACCCCCCTGCCGCTTTTCCAGGCTGTGGGTTTTCGGCAGTGTCCATCCCCTTCGTAACCGGCGAAAAGACCGCCGTCCGGCGGGGTTGGATATAGTTTTGTTTTTGAGAGACTATTGTTCTTCATCGTCCTCGTCTTCTTCATCATCCTCGTATTCTTCATCTTCTTCGTCTTCGGTATTCTAAAAGTCATCCGTATCCGTATCATCAAAATCTTCACCAAGCAAATCATTTGGGTCTATCGGTTCGAGGTCTCTTGCAACAAATCTGTACTTTATTTGCCTTGTCCGGTCTATTGCGATAGTCCGGGTGAACTTTTCGCTTTCGAGCACGTCAAGTCCGCCGGTATCAGCCTGATATGGTTCGGCAAAAGATATAGTTATGGTAACAGCCTTGGGCAGCTTGTTCCCGGCCCAACCGTCAAGGAGCCTTTCCTTTTCCCCGGACTCCTGCACGACTTCATCAAGTCCCGGCAAATTCACATTTTCACCGAATACTTTAACCACCGGCACCTGAATCTTAAACAAAGTTATCCCGGAGCAAAGGGGGATGAAATAATCATTTCCATCCTGTTTCAATTCGATTTGTCTGTCATCGCTTATGACCTTATCTTCGAGATTGTACCCGTTGTGCGAACGGTAAAGAATCAAAGAGTCTTCAAAGAAATCGTAGGCACTTCTCCAGACTATCTTCTCAAAGACCTTTGGTTTGTTATTTTCGTCATACACCTCATTTTTGATTGCGATTTGCGCAACGTTATAACCACTGCTGTCAAGCTTGTTCTGGATGAATATTGTGGTCCCGAGATCGGAAAACGCCAGTCTGTCAAGGTCCTCTGCGATTCGCTGCAAAATCTCTGTGGCAAGGGTGTCTCTGTCGAGGGTCTCATTTACTTTGGCCGCCGCCGACCTGACTCTGCCGTATACATTAAAGGAAGCAAGCATAATCATTGCGGTAATCAACAGAACGGCAACAATCTCCACAAGTGAAAAACCAAATCTCACGTGCGGTGATTCTAATGAAGGGTTTTCGTTGTTCATCAACAAATGTCTCATATTCTATCCAGGCATCCCGCTTTTTTAATTTGTCCGTTCCCGCTCATATTCGGTCCCCACTTAAAGTCGGCACGGGTCGATTTCGACAGCAGGCTCCGGACCACCGGAATCATCCCAAAAAGTATCGGGCTGAGGGATTTGGTCGGTTTCTTCCAGACCGAAATCTTCGGGTCCGAATTGCTCGAGGTATTCAAGCTCTCTTTCTCTCTGTTTTTGTATCAACTTCTTGTCTCGCTCCGACAGTTCCGTAAGCCAGTGAGTCAGTTCTATGGTCTGTTTTTCCCCGTTGCTGTCTGTGTAGGTAGCCGAACAGACCGCCTGAAGCCACATCTCCTCTCCTGCAGGCTCATTAAAAGTCTCAACGACAGTTTGCCACTCGATGTCCGGATTCGTATCGGATACCCCCATGTCAGCCGTCAGCGTTACCGAATCAGCACCGAGGATTTTCTCCATCTTCTCGCGGACAATTTCAAAGGCCTCCATTTTCGTTCTGTTGTCTATTGTCGCTGCTATACAGCGATTCATTACCACCAGCACCGCCGAGCAGATAGCGGCGAGGACACCAAGAGCCACCACAATTTCCAAAAGGCTAAAAGCCTCGGGTCGTTTATTCTTTATCAACATTATTTTACATTCAGAACGGTACATCTTCCTGATATTGCGGCGCCAAAATTTCAACATCACCGGGCTGCAAAGTAATAACCCTGCTTAATCTGTTCACTACAACCGAATAAGGATTACCGTCCACATCAAGAAGCACAATTTTCCCTCCGTACTGCCAGCCTGAATGTCCCGCGTAAAAACGTGCTTCATAGGCGGTTTCCTCTATTGCGTACTCAAAGTCATCAAACAGAACCCAGTCAAGATAACACTCATCGGTGAAGTAGCCGGTCGTTATAATCGCCTCTTCTTCCGGCATTACGTCAAGACTCCGTGAAGCAAACTGCCGTAATGTATAGCTCTGCTCGTCAAAATTGAGTATCACAGCGTACCGCTTGTCGCTCTCAGCAGCGGCGTTTTGCGCCATTTTAAGTACATTTACAAAGTTGCTGACCTCTCTTTGAAACTTTGCTTTAGTAAATGCAGATGAAAAGTTAATCATCGTCAGCGCGGTCACCAATCCTATTATTACCATGGCGACAAGCATTTCCATAAGGACCATCGCCGGTCGCCCGGGCCGGGCTTTGGGCGGTTCCTGCAGCCCGGCGATTTCAAAAGACCTGTCAATATGCATCAGTGCTGTAAAGGTCCGCATTATAACCCTCCCCTTCGGGTTCTCCATCGGCACCATAACTTATGATGACGAACGGCTTACCGCTTTCCGGGTTGAGCTGGTAGATGAAATCATGTTTCCACCCGTCTTTGGGTATATCCGTGGATTCAAGATATCCGCCCTGCTGCCAACCTTCCACGTCCATCGGCTCCACGACCAGTTCGAGAAGCCCCTCTTCCTCCGAGGGGTATCGACCGGTGTCAAGTTTGAACATCAATACCGCCTCGTGCAGTACCTTCAGGTTGGCTTGTGTGGTCTTTACCCGGGCGTCTTCGGTCTTGCCGAGAAAGTTCTTTGCAGCTACCGCCGCAAGCAGACCTATAATGATAATTACAGCCATGATTTCGACCAGTGTGAAGGCTTTTCTGAGATTGGTTTTTGCTTTTCTTTGCATTTTTGCTCCTTCCATTAATTTAAGATTATTATGTCTGTTTCAAAACTGTCCGGCTGAAAACTTTATCAGGGGCATTAACGTAGCGTATGCGATTATGCCGATTATAATCGCCATTGCAACTATGATAAGCGGTTCCATCGCGGCGCTTAATCGCTCAATGACGACATCCGAGGAGGATTCAAGATTGTCACTTATCGTTTTTAACATCGTTTCGAGTTCCCCGCTTTTTTCGCCCACGGCAACCATGTGAGCCAGGGCCGGGTCAATGACTCCACTGTCACGAAGCGGTTTGGCGATGTCGGCACCGGAAAGAATCCTCTCCCTGGCCTGTTTTACCGCCCTGTTCATAATGGTATTTCCTGTAACCTCGGCGACGACCCGCAGAGAATCGGCCATGCTTAATCCGGCACTGAGCAGCGTCGAAAGTGTTGACGCAAAACGCGCGATTATCCTCTGTTTGATGAGCGGCCCGAATACAGGCACCGCCAGCATCGCCTTATCGCAAACAAACGCACCACGCTCGGTCCCGAGCAGGGTCTTTACGACCCATACAAAGGCGACTATTCCGGCTATAATCACAAAAACCCACCAGCTTGTGAGAAGCTCGCTAAAACCCAACATCGCTTTGGTCAGGAAGGGAAGTTCGTCACCCGTCCTCGAAATTTGTTCGGCAATAACGGGTATGATTTTAACGGTCATAAACAGAACCACACCGACACAGCCCACAATGAGAATTAAAGGATAAATCATTGCGGTTATCATTTTTGATTCCACCCTTTGCCGTTTTTCCATAAATGCGGCGATAGCCGTGAGGCTGTTTCCCAGTGTTCCGGTAACCTCGCCGACCCGCACCATGCTTACATAAATGACATCGAAGTAATTTTTGTGGTCCCCCAAAGCATCGGCAAACGACTCACCTGTTACAAGTCTGTCTCGTATGTCTGTAATCGTGTTCCTGAGCCTTGCGTCCGATACCTGCTGTGTGAGCACACTGAGGGCATCGGTGAGTTTGATACCCGCGTTTAGCATCGTCGCCAGTTGCTTGGTGAACTCGGCGACCTGAACCTTACCGCTCTTTTTGAAGACGCCCATGAGGGATTTATTCTGCTGCCGGGCAGCAACCTCTTTGATGGTAGTGGGGTGTAAAGCCTTTGTCCGAAGATGCCTTCTGGCTGCAAACGGACTCTCAGCGGTAACGGTCCCGGTAACCCGCTTTTTGTTACGGTCTATCGCAATATAGCTGAATCTGGGCATCTCTAAATTTTAGATTTTATATTGTATATTTTATATTTTAGTAACCGTTCACAGAAAATTTTTACAAAAAGTTTAAAATGTTAAAATAGGCAATTTGCGCTTTTGTTTGCGCTGTGGTAAAAACAGCGTATGCAAAACAAAAATGACATTGTCAAGCAACTGA
>DUZQ01000007.1 GCA_013349435.1 Planctomycetota bacterium
GGAATGACAGTAGTCGAACAATTGAGATTCTTCGGCTTCGCCTCAGAACGACACAGGGGACGCCTCAGAATGACAAGATTGCTTATAAGCTTATCAATAAAGCACTTAAAGCCAACACCTGACTCATATAGGTCAGTTTGAGTAAATGAACATAAGACCTTACGGCCGAAGATTATACCGAACGTTTGCAATTTTACAAGATAATATCCCGGCCAAAATCTGCGGGCTTTTTCACCAGAACAGGCAACATTTTTTCTGTAAAAGTTATTTTTTGCCAAATCGGATTTTATTTGAAAATGGAACGTTCGACTATTAATATAATCGCTTATTCCCTGGGGACTTGCGGTGGTGGCTGATGTGGTATCCAGCATCAGGGCAAAACCGGGTCTTAATTTATCAGATTTTCAGTTTTTCGAAAGGAGCAGAGATGTCTAACGCAAAGAAGACGGTGGTGTTTATTTTGGTGGCCGCTGTGGTGTTTTGTGCGGCCGGTTGTATGGAGAAGAAGATTAAGCGTGTTGGTATGGTGGTGGGAATTCGGCCGGATGTGATAGATGAATACAAGCGTCTGCACGCCGATGACAATCCGGGGGTCCGGGATCTGTTGAATAAATACAACATGCATAACTTCTCCATCTTCCTGCATAAGATTGACGGTAAGTGGTATGAGTTCGGCTACTACGAATACACCGGTGACGACTTCGAGGCGGACATGGCCAAACTGGACGCCGAGCCGCGTAACAAGGCGTGGCTTAAGGTCTGCGACCCGATGCAGGTCCCTCTTGCGGGTGAGAAGGGCTGGGCTGAGATGGAACAGGTTTACTATAATCCATAGAGCGCGGTTAGCGGCAGACAATTTGAGATTGTTCACAATCGGTTCCTGAACCCGGCGGCATCCGGCGTTGTGGATTCATATTTGAATAACTCTTTATGGGGGTAGTCAGATGCAGGGATGGTTGAACAATGTATGCGCCCGTATTGCGCTTTTTCGAAGGTGCTCTTAAGAACCGGGAGAATCTTGCAGATGTTGAGCTTAGGTCTTAGAAACGATTTTTCCCGGCGCTACAGACAGGCGGGTATTTTTGACAAAGACTCAACCGAAATGAGCATAAAAGCCAATACCGGTAAGATTGAGTCGGCAAAGGTGGCAAAATGAAAAAGCTGGTTATTGTGATAATAGTTTTGCTGGTGGCTCTGTTCCTTGCGCTCCGGTCGGAAAGGGTACAGGATTTTCTTGACAGGTTCAGCAAAACACACAAGGTAAATCTGATTCAGTAAATTGACGAGCACCTGGTTTCTTAAACGGAAGCGAATTTGTGCAGGCCGATTGCGTTGTGTGGGCAGGTATCAGGATATACGTCTGAGGATCGGCTTTGCGGCGGGCTTATATTTTTTTAGAAATTCGAGCCAGTTCGACCATGCATTTCTGTAAATTTCGCCGGAGAAGAGGAAACCGTCATTGTGTGTGCCGGATATCTCGACAAATTCTTTCGGCTCGTTAGCGGCGTCGTAGAGTCTCAGGCCGAACTCGAATGGTATGACCTCGTCGTTTCTGCTGTGAATAATCAGTAAAGGCAGGTGTATATTGCGGACGTAATCGATAGTCGGATAGCTGTAGATAGCGGCCAGTCGAACGGGCATATAGGGGTAGAATTTTTTTCCGATGTCCACGTATGAGGTGAAGCTGCTTTCGATGACAAGCGCTTTGGCATCGACCTTTGTTGTGAGGTATGCAGCAATACTTCCGCCGAGCGACCTGCCGAAAAGTATGATTTTTTCGGGATTGATTTTTTTGTTTTTTGTAAGCCAATTGTATGCGGCCTTGGCATCCCGGTATGTACCGGCCTCTGAGGGCTTGCCTTCGCTTGCGCCGTAGCCGCGGTAATCAAAGATGAAGCAGTTCAGGCCGAGTTCGTTGAGAATGTTTATTGTGTCGAGGCGATGTGTCATATTTCCGCCGTTTCCGTGGCAGAACAGGACGGTGAAGTCGGCTTTTTCGGCGGGTATATACCATGCCGACAGTTTCAATCGGTCTTCCGTCTCGAAGACGACTTGTTCGAAGGGCAGGTTTATATCTGCGGGATTGTAGGGTACCTGTCCGACGGGACTGTAGAGAAATGAGGACTGCATAAAGAACAGGGCCATCGCAAGGATGGCGTATGCGAGTAAAACGACCAGTAAAATCGACCACCATATCGACATTATCGAGCCTTTTGGAGTTTTCACGACGGTTCACCTTTGTGGAACCATTTTAATTTGCCGGGTGCTTTAAGACAAGCTATAATTTCCATT
This sequence comes from Planctomycetota bacterium, assembly GCA_013349435.1. Taxonomy (GTDB): domain Bacteria; phylum Planctomycetota; class Phycisphaerae; order Sedimentisphaerales; family Anaerohalosphaeraceae; genus QNBT01. Next base: position 2,293 of record DUZQ01000007.1, read on the forward strand.
ATGATTAAAAGGCGAAAAACGAGAGTCGTCAAGGTCGATTCGGTGCGAATCGGTTCGCCCTGGCCGATTGTGATTCAGTCAATGACGAAGGTCGCGACGAGTGATGTTGCCCGGTGCTTAAGGCAGGTGCGCAGGTTAGCCTCGGCGGGTTGCTCGGTTGTTCGGATTGCCGTGCCCACCAAGGCCGATAGTGTCGCCTTTGCAAAAATCGTTGAGAAGGTGAGCGTGCCGTTGATTGCGGACATTCATTTTTCTGCGGCAAGGGCAATAGAGGCGATTGAAGCGGGCGCGGCGAAGATTCGTCTCAATCCGGGAAATATCAAAAATCGAGCCGATATCCTTCGAATCATCGAGTCGGCGAAGGCTCACGGCGCAGCGGTCCGGATAGGGGTTAATGAAGCGAGCATCCGCGACCTGAAAAAAGCTGATGTGCCTGCGGGAAAACGCGTGGGGCTGATGCTGAAGGAGATGACAAAATATGTTCGTTTGTTTGAGAAGGCCGGATTCAGCGATATTGTTCTGAGTGCGAAAAGCGCCGATGTTGCGCGGACGATAGAGGTCAACCGGCAAATTGCCGAAAAGTTCAGCTATCCGATACACTTAGGTCTTACACATGCGGGATTAGCTGAAGATGCCAAAACAGCTTCAGCGGTTGCTATTGGTACTCTTTTGGCCGAGGGTATTGGAGATACGATACGGGTAAGTGTTGCGGGCGATTCTGTGCAGGAAGTCCTGATTGCCAAAGAGATACTGAAGTCGTTAGGTCTTTATAAGCCCAATAAACCCGAGCTTATAGTTTGTCCGACCTGCGGGAGGTGTCAGATTGATGTTGTCAAATTAGCCCGGCAGGTGAAACGAGTACTTAAAGACGTCAACAGACCCATCCGGGTGGCGGTGATGGGATGCGTTGTGAACGGTCCGGGTGAGGCGGCTGACGCGGATTTGGCTATTTGTGCGGCCAAGGGCAGAGGCTTTATCTACCGGCACGGCAGGAAAATAAAAACTGTTTCGGCAAACAAGCTTATTGCTGCCTTAAGCATAGAACTGAAAGGCCTGAGGCATTAATTCGGACGCTTTTATTTTACAGTTACGCAGGCCTGTGGATTAAAGTGATTTGTCCTCATCTCAAGGCCAATTGCAATCTTTTGGCTGGAAAATACCCGTTTTAAGTGAAAAAAGGGTTGTATTTATGTTCCGAACCGTTATAAATACCGCGTGGGTAAAAGAGTCGGCGTTTTTATGCCGATATAATAATTTATCGACTCTAAATCTGCTTAATTTTCGAATTTTATCAATTTAAGGAAATAATTATGAGCGAGTATTCAGTAAGCCCGGCGGGTGAAAAGTTTCAAATACCACAGGAAAGCGAATACGCCGTTGAGTTGAAGCGAGTGGAAGACCTTGTCGAAGCCGCCCGCGGCGAAGGTAAGGAGATAGTAGTTGTGATGGGTGTGGGCTTTGTCGGAGCGGTAATGGCGGCGATAGTAGCTGATACGGTTGATAAGGAAACCGGCAGGCCGAGCAAGTTTGTCATCGGCTGTCAGCGTCCGAGCACACGCAGCTACTGGAAGATACCCCTGCTGAACCGGGGACAGTCGCCGGTAAAGGCCGAGGACCCGGAGGTTGACCCGATGATTTCGCGGTGTGTGCTTGAGAAGAAAACACTCACCGCAACATATAACAGTGACTGCCTGAAGTTTGCTGATTGCGTGGTTGTCGATGTGCAGTGCGACTACAGCAAACGCGACCTGGGGAATCTGAGGACCGGCGAGGCGGAGATGAAGGCGCTGGAGGCGACGATAAAGACTATCGGCGAAAAGGTTGAACCGCATTGCCTGACTCTGATTGAAACTACCGTCGCACCGGGTACGACGGAGTTTGTCGCCTGGCCTATTATGAAAAAGGCGTTTGCGGCCCGCGGGATTGATTCGGAGCCGCTTCTTGCTCACAGCTTTGAGAGGGTTATGCCGGGCAGGCAATATGTTTCGAGTATCCGCGATTTCTGGCGGGTCTGCTCGGGGTGTAATGCCGAGGCGCGGAGGCTGGTGGAGAAATTCCTGCACGAGGTGCTGAATACCACCGATTATCCTTTGACCGTAATGGACAGGCCGATAGAGTCTGAAACGACCAAGATTGTGGAAAACTCCTACCGGGCGACGATTCTGGCATATCTTGATGAGTGGTCGCTGTTTGCGGAGCGCAACGGCGTTGACCTTATCAAGGTTATAAAGGCAATCAAGATGCGGCCGACTCACAGTAATATGATATTTCCCGGTCCGGGTATAGGGGGCTATTGTCTGCCCAAGGACGGTGGATTGGGTTATTGGGCGTACAAGCACATCTTAGGCTTCGAGGATGATATATTTAAGATTACGACCGCCGCGATTAACATAAACGACACTCGTGGCCTTCATGTCGCCCAGCTTACCCGTGATGCGCTTCGTAATATGGGCAGGTATATCGCAGGTGCCGATGTGCTTCTTTGTGGTGCGAGTTATAGGCAGGATGTGGCCGATACGCGCTACAGCGGCTCGGAAATAGTCGTGCGCAAACTGACGGAGATGGGAGCCGAGATGCACGTTCACGACCCATATCTTGAGCACTGGTATGAACTGGAAAATCAGGACGTATATCCATCGCCGGGACACTCATGGTCGAGATTTTTCCGCAATCAGGATGGACTTGTCAATATCCGAGTCCAAAAGGACCTTTCCGAGGCGCTCAAGGGCGCCGAAGCCCTGATTTTAGCTGTGCCTCATGAGCCATACCTTGACCTTGACCCGGACAAAATTGTCGAATGGGCAGAGGGGCCGTTGGCTGTGATAGACTGCTTCGGCATATTAGACGATGCCAGGATAAAAAGATACTTCGAATTGGGTTGTGAGGTAAAGGCACTTGGCCGAGGACATATCCAGAGAATAAAAGAGCAAGTCAGGAGCGAGGCAAAATAAGAACCCCACGTAAAACGTGGGGCTAAATAATTTGCAGGCATCTATCGGGCGGCTTGCGCCGCCGCGCTTCTGTTGTTATGATGCGCCGGTGCGCTTATATCCCTTTATTGTTAATTTGCCCCGTTGCTTACGGTTCATTCGGCAAGCTCAAGACAGGGCGGGCTTTGTTAGGAGTCTTTTTCCATTTCTGCCAGGCCGTCGAGGCAAAGTTGCGACCATGTCTCCATAGAGTCGCGGACGTCGTTTAGCTCGTCAATACTCATAAAAGCCATGCGGGTTATCATCTGCTCACGTTTTGAAACCTTATCCGAGTCGAGGGTCCAGAGGTGAACAATTCCCAGGTGAACGCTTCCGACTTCGTTGGAGTCATCGTTTAAGAGAGCAACAATTCGGTCGGTGTATTTTGCTTCGACTACTACTTCTTCGTTTACTTCCCTTTCAACGGCGGCGCGGTACATTTGGCGAAAATCAGTATCAAACAATGGTACTTCGTTGTCGATGGGGTTTATGTGGCCTCCAATGCCGATGGACCTTAAGTCAACAAGCCTGGTTTCTCCGGCTTTCTTGCCCCGTACGTAACTGAGATACCTGTCGTTATAACTCATTATAACGTATGGAATGAGCTGCTTATATGATGGGTCTTTTTCTGCGCGGGATCTGGGCATAAACTTAAGAACGCCCGGGGCAAAAAAGCGGGCAAGATACCGGTCCACGTCAAATTGCAGACCGTTAAATGTTCCGGCCTGTTCAAAAACTTTTCGCTCAAGAACCAATACTTGTTCTTCCGGGGGCATTATGCAACCTTTATATAAACTCAAAACCGTTAATGAATATCATTAAGAGTCTATGTTGTTTTTTCGTTTTAGTCAAGATATGGTTCTCAGATTAGATTTGTTCTTTGATATTGCTTAAGGATTTTTTGAGAGGCTTTTTTGAAAAGGTCGGGGGGGTGAGTCCAGCGGCGCAGGTTTCATCAAGACCGAAGCGAAAACGGCCGGCACCGCCAAAATGAAACAGCCTCTATAATTGTTTTGGTTTTGGTTTCATTTGAAATGGACTTTAGCCGATAAAACGGTTATACTGCTTGTAATGTTTAGACACATCTTTTCGGACAAAGGGAACCGATATGTGTGGGATAGTGGCGTATCTGGGCCAAAAAAAGGCCCAGCCGATACTGATAGAGGGGCTAAAACGGCTCGAATATCGCGGCTATGACTCGGCTGGTATCGCACTATTGAAAGGTGATGCCTTTATTATCAATAAAACCGCCGGCCGAATCAGCACCCTCGACGAGATACTTCCCGCCGAGCCGCCGGTTACGGGTCTCGGTATCGGGCATACCAGATGGGCCACTCACGGAGCACCGAATACAACTAATGCTCACCCGCACATTGACTATACTTCTAAAATTACCGTCGTGCACAACGGGATAATAGAGAATTATTCCACGCTTAAGAAATGGCTCATCGAAAAAGGAGTTGTTTTTTCCACGGAAACCGACACCGAGGTGATAGCCAATCTGATTGGATATTTCTATTCGAGCGGCGACGGCAGCGAAGGCCAGAACAGATTCGAATGGTCGGTCCAGCAGGCGCTTAACGAGCTTTACGGCACATACGGACTTGCAATTATTTGTGCGGACTATCCCAACATGCTCATAGGTGCCAAGAAAGGTTCCCCGTTGATCCTGGGTGTCGGCGAGAACGAGTATGTGATTGCCTCGGACGCGTCAGCGATTGTCGAGCACACAACCCAGGCGATATACCTTGCCGACAACGAGATGGTTACCATCACAGCCGATGGATTTCACACAATGACTATTGACAACGTTGCTGTGAGCAAGGACCTCAAGAATATCGAATTTTCCTTAGAGCAGATAGAATTAGCCGGATTCGACCATTATATGCTGAAGGAAATCACCGAACAGCCTACGGCTCTGGCAACGTGTCTGGGCGGAAGGGTCGATGTAAAAAGCGCCAGGGTGGTATTGGGAGGAATACAATCGCACCTGCGCGAGCTTACACGAGCCAAACGAGTCATTCTTACCGCCTGTGGAACCGCCTGGCACGCGGCCCTGGTGGGTGAATTTCTCTTCGAGCAACTGGCACGAATACCATCTGAGGTCGAATACGCCAGCGAGTTTCGATACCGCAATCCGATAATCAATGACGGCACTATTGTCATAGCCATCAGCCAGTCTGGCGAGACAGCCGACACTCTGGCTGCAATCGAGCTGGCAAAGGAGCGCGGTGCGATTGTCCTGGGTATCGTAAACGTGGTCGGCTCCACAATTGCAAGGACCACAAACGCCGGCATATATCTGAGGGTCGGGCCGGAAATCGGCGTCGCCAGTACAAAGGCCTTTACCGGTCAGGTAGCGGTTCTTGCGATGTTGGCGATTGAATTGGGTCGCAGAAGACACCTCGCGAGCGATTACGCCGCCGACCTGCTCGCGAAACTCGTGGAAATTCCTGAGAAAATCAAAGAGATTCTTTCGCAGTCGGCCTACATAAAAGAAATCGCCCAGGCAAACATCGATAAAGAAAACTGGCTCTTCTTAGGCAGAGGGCTCAATTACCCCGTTGCCCTGGAAGGTGCTTTGAAGCTGAAGGAGATAAGCTACATTCACGCCGAGGGTCTTCCCGCCGCGGAGATGAAGCACGGTCCCATCGCACTTATCACCGAGCGTATGCCGGGTGTTTTTATAGCCACCAAGAGCACCCAATACGAGAAAATCATCGGTAATATCGAAGAGGTGCGCGCCCGGGGCGGAAAAACCATTATTGTCGCAACAGAAGGCGACGAACAAATCAAGCCGTATGCCGACCACCTTATCAGCATTCCCGATGTGGTTGACTGTCTCCAGCCTATGGTTACTGTGATACCCCTGCAGTTGCTGGCCTATCACGCCGCCGTGCTCAGAGGCCATGACGTTGACAAACCCAGGAATCTGGCCAAAAGTGTAACGGTAGAGTAAAGTAGTCGCTCGTAACTCGTAGCTCGTGAATCGCATATCGTATTTAGTTTGCTGCAAAGAACAGAGAACAAAGTACTTAACCCGCATTTCTCACAGAACCGTTGAAAAAGGCCCCTTGTTCTGGTCAACTAATATCAACTTCAGTTAATTCGGGCCGGTTGCTCTCTGCGTCATTGCGAACCCGTTCGGCTATGCTCCTTCGGCAAAGCGAAGGACAGGTCGGGGCGGGCTTTTACACTGCCCTGTGTCACGCCGGACTTGATCCGGCATCCGGAAGGACTGGATACCGGCTCGGAGGCCGGTATGACAAAAGCGTCGGGCACAGAAGCCGAGCCGCGCAAGCGGCCGAATCAAAGGGTGGAATAACAGAATTGTCTTTCGGGCGGCTTGCGCCGCCGCGCTTCTGTTTTTTTTGTTTGCGCCGCCGCGCTTCTGTTTTTTGGTTTGTGCCGCCGCGTTTTTGTTTTGGTGATTCGATTGTCATGCCGGATTTGCCTGCCCTCCGTAGCCTCGTGCGAAGGCCGGTTCCGGCAACCAGAAAAACTGGATACCGGCTCGGAGGCCGGTGTGACAAAAGCGTCGGGCACAGAAGCCGGGCCGTGCGATAATATCAACAGAAGCCGAGCCGCGCAAGCGGCCGAATCCGGCATTAGACATAACACATAAAGCATCACGTAATACGAGACACGAGAACCGAGACACGAGCGACGAGCGACGAATATGCTCTGAGTGCCCCACTATCATCCTGTGGGTACTGTTAAAACCTCTCAAAATCACAAGCTGTGAGAAATGCGGATTAACCAGGGATTTTGCATTTTTCAAGACTTCCATTCGCTCAGGCTTTGCTCATCAAGTGGGCCAAATCAGAAGCTTTAGTGCGATGAGCAGCAAAAAGCCGGCTATTACTGTTCTGAAACGAGCCTGAGGGATTCTGTCAACGATTCTCTTTGCCAGCTTTGCACCAAGAAACGAAGCAATGACGGCAGGAGGTAATATCCAAAAGCCGATTGATTCAAGGTGTGCTCCCCCGGCCAGGTACGTCGTTAATCTGGTCGTATCGACAGCCAGGGCGATCGCGCCGGCAGTGGAAATATAGACGGCCTTTGGGAGGTCAAAGGCAGAAAGGAAAAGTGCTCGAACGGCGCCACCGATTCCGAACACACCAGCCATAAAGCCCGATGCCGCACCACCACAAATGCTCGTCAGGATACCCCTGCTTACTTTAAAGGAGCTTTTGGCGAACAGGTAAATCACATAGGCGATTATGAATGCTCCAAGGGCTCGCGATAGGACCTGCGGCGTTATCCGGAACATCAACAACGCCCCCAGGAAGCTTGCCAGGATACCGGGCAAACCAAAGGTCAAGGTAATCTTCCACCTGAAGCCGTGTTTGAACAGTATCACCTTCCAGAGGTTACCGAACCAGTGGATTATACCGACAAAGAGCAGTGTCTCCGGTGCGGGGTAAAATACGAGCATCACCGGTACCATTATTGTTGATGTGCCGAAGCCGGTAATCGTCCCGACCGCAGAGGCGATAACAACCACTATTATGACCAGACCAAGATGCATTCGAGAGAACCTGTTAGTTGTGAGCTTTGAGTTTTTAGTTTTGAGTTATAAAAAAACGGCGGGGAAAATATATTTATAAATCACCCCTTTTTACCTTTTCAGCAGTCAAAAAATTTTTGCCGCTGGTGGTCATTCAAATCGGTGCTGGTTCAGTTAGAAGGATTAAGATTCTTTTTCTTCACACGTGCACTCGGCCGGAGGTTTGCCGCAGCCGGTACAAAGGCCGTCTTCAACCTCGGCTCCACACACGGCGCAAGGCGTACATCCACAAGATTCACACATAATCGGGCCCTTTCAGACTTAAACAAAACCAGTAACGATTATAAGATATTTGACAACCGAGGCAATGCAAATTACAGATAATTTTGAAGGGAATAATTTGACGGCCGGCTGAAGGGCATATAAACTGTCTTGTATGAACAATGACGAAATTGAGCAGGTTTGCACGAATACAAGCAGGGAATGTTTTCGGTACTGTCCGCTGTGTGGGGCCGAGACGCTATATCCGAACACTCACAAGACGTTTAAGTGCGGAGGCTGTGGATTTGAGTTTTTTCTTAATACCGCCGCTGCGGTGGGCGCTCTGATTACCGACAGCGAGGGGAGGCTTCTGATAACGGTTCGAAAGGCGGAACCTGCCAAAGGGACATGGGACCTTCCGGGTGGATTTGTGGATGTGTCCGAGTCGGCAGAGCAGGCGCTTAGACGTGAAGTAAAAGAAGAGCTGGGACTGGATATACTGTCTGCGGATTACCTTTATTCTGTCCCGAACACTTACGAATACGGCCGGGTTACGTATCAAACCGTTGATCTTGTTTACCGTTGCGAGGCGGCGGATGCTTCAAAAGCACAGGCTTGTGATGATGTTGCGGCGGTTTTATTCAAACGGCGTGAAGATATCAACCCGGAAAGATTCGGCCTGGCGTCGGTAAGAAAAATCATCCGGAGGTTTTTGCATGAAGACGGATGACCTCGACAAATCGGTTTTGGGTTATGAGGTTTTTGTTTAATCGGGAGAAAGTTGTGAAACATTTCATATCGGCGATGCTGTTTTGTGCCTTTTTGGCAGGCTGTGTGGGCGGAGCCTGGAGAGGGATCGGTGACAGGCCGGCGGAAAATACTTTCACTAATCCACTGCTGGACAGGGGTGCAGACCCGTGGGTATTTTATCACAAAGGCTTTTATTATTACACGAATACACTGGGCAAAAAAATCGGGCTCTGGAGGACGAGGGATATAACGGAACTGAGGAATGCGGAATATAAGACTGTTTACGTTCCGCCGGAAAATACGATGTACTCGAAGCAGTTGTGGGCACCGGAGATAATGAATATCAATGACAACTGGTATGTATATTTTGCGGCGGACGACGGTGACAACCTGAACCACCGGCTGTATGTTCTTGAAAACACATCAGCGGACCCTTTCGAGGGTGAGTTTAAGATGAAGGGCAAATTGCAGACTGATGCGGCTGATAACTGGGCTATCGACGGTTCGTTGTTCCGTCACAAGGGGGATTATTATCTAATCTGGTCTGGGTGGCAAACGAGTCCTTATATTGAAGTTGAAACACAATGTATTTACATCGCCAGGATGGCCAATCCCTGGACGCTTGCAACGGACAGGGTCTTGATTTCCAAGCCGGAGTATGCCTGGGAGCGAATCTGGAAGAACCCGGACGAATGGAATAATACGAACGACCATATTACCTTTGTGAATGAAGGGCCGGAGGTATTGGCTCACGGGGACAAGTTGTTTTTAGTTTACTCGGCCAGCGGCTGCTGGACTCCTTATTATTGTCTTGGGATGCTGGAGGCGGATGCGGACAGCGACCTTCTTGATGCGAAGTCGTGGGTAAAGCATCCCGAGCCGGTGTTTTATCAATCAGCAGAAACCGGAGTTTACGGCACGGGACATAATTGCTTCTTCAAGTCACCCGACGGTACCGAAGACTGGATACTATATCATGCCAATGACAGGCCGGAGCAGGGATGCGGGGGCAACAGGTCTCCGCGTGCTCAGTTAATCGGGTGGAACGAAGACGGAACGCCGGATTTTGGTGTCGCCTTATCGACTTCAACGCAGATAAAGAAACCGTCAGGTACGAAATAAGTCGTCGGTGGTGTGGGCGGCATGGCCTGAACAGTTGTAAGTCAGAACAACAATTCGCTGATTAAAATTTGTGTGGATAAGGATATGACGGGTAAAAAAGGAAGTAAAATAAAGAAAGTAAGTGTTGAAAATTTCCGATATAATTGTATTATACGTTTATTACCTGTTCAAATCGGTCCTGTCAGGCGGGCGGGGCTGAATAATTAAAGTTATACGATTTACAAGGGAATTTTAATGTTTTCGAGCTTTTTGCAGGACAAGGACGGGGCGGATATCCGGCAGCGTTTGCAGACGCAGCCTTATCAGCGGACGCGGGAGATGACGTTAGGAGATCTGCTTTTAGAGAACCGTATTGTCTTTATGGTCGGCGAGATAAACTATCCGATGGCGACCGAAGTGATAATGAAACTTCTGCACCTGGATAATAACAAGCCCGGCAGGGAGATAAGCCTTTACATTAATTCGCCGGGTGGCAGTGTCGATGATACGATGGCGATTTACGATACGATGCGTTTTGTGGGTTCGCCGGTTGCGACATACTGCATAGGTCGTGCACAATCGGGAGCGGCGGTGATATTAGCGTCCGGCACCAAGGGTAAACGCCACGCCCTTCCCCACGCGAAGGTTATGCTTCATCAGCCCTGGGGCGGGATTACGGGTCAGGCGGCGGATATTAAGATTCAGGCCGCCGAGATAGGCAGGGCCAAGAAGATGATAAACGAGATTCTGTCGAGGCATACGGGAATGAGTTCGGAAAAGATCGCCGAAGAGACCGAACGAGACAAGTACATGACGGCAGAAGAGGCTCTGAAGTACGGTCTCATCGATGAGGTCCTGCACGAACCCGAAGACAAGGACAAGGACAAGGACAGCAAGAAGAAGTCTGACAACAAGAAATAGTATTTGAATTGAAGGAGCCGGTTCCAAGCGGGACGAACTTGATTGTAAGGAGTTTTTTTCAAATGGCAGTTAATCAGCACCTGGTACCGATAGTAATAGAAAAGACGGGTCGAGGCGAGCGCTCTTATGACATCTATTCGAGGCTGTTGAAGGACAGGATTGTTTTTTTGGGTGGTCAGATAGATGATGATACCTCTAATCTGATAATCGCTCAGATGCTGTTTTTGAGCAATGAGGACAGCAAAAACGACATTCATTTCTACATAAATTCGCCTGGTGGTACGATAACGTCGGGTCTTGCGATTTACGACACGATGCGTTTTTTGCGTTGTGAGGTATCGACGTACTGCGTCGGTCAGGCGGCGAGTATGGCGGCGGTTCTATTCGCGGCCGGCAGGAATGAAAAGCGTTTTATGCTGCCCAACAGCAGGGTGCTGTTGCATCAGCCGATGGTGTCAGGGGTGATGACCGGCGTAGCAACGGACCTTGAGATAGAAGCGAAGGAGATACTTCGTTTGCGGGAGAGGCTGTACAAAATACTGGCCGAGCATACGGGTAAAGAGGCCGAGCAGATAGAGAAGGACTGCGACAGAAACCTTTGGCTTGAGGCCGATGAGGCGATAAGCTACGGCCTTGCCGATAAGATACTGCAAAAAGCTCCGGAGATTGTAGGCACAGATAAATAAAAAGCGTTTACCCGCCCCCCGCCCTGTTGTCTCCACAGGGGTGACAGTCTTTAGCGGGGACAAGTTTTGCGGGCACGTAATTTATTTTCAGACACGGATTAACACGGCTTTATTGATACTTTTCAGATGCTGATTTGTATTTCGGGTTTTTGCGGGAACAATAGGTTGAAAGAGGCCGACAAATGAGATTTCAAATGAAAATATGGTTTTGTGTTATAACCTTTTTGGCGTGTGCATTTTGCGGATGCGAAAACGGGGGCGGCGGTTCCTTGCAGGATGATTTTGAGAAACTGAGCCTGGAAAAGAGTGAACTGCAAAGCCAGGTTGAGCAACTGGAAAAGGACAACAGGGAACTGACCAGGCGATTAGGGCGGTTAAGTGAATTGCCCCAGGGCGTGAAGACGCAGGCGATGCCCGAGCTTGACAGAATCGAGCTCGGCCGGCGGACGGCACTTTATGACAAAGATGAAGACGGTCGGAAAGATGAACTCGTTGTTTATATCAGCCCCTACGACACCACAGGCGATACAATAAAGGCACCGGGTAGTGTTAAGATATCGCTTTGGGACCTTGAAACAGACAGCGGTGTGGTAAAGGTTGGCGAATGGCGCATCAGCGGAGGCGACCTTAAAAGAATGTGGGCGGGGACATTTTTGACGAACTACTACAGAGTTGTTGTGGATGCAGGGAAAGTACTGACCGGCGACGAGGGGGAACTGACGCTACATGTCAGCTTTGCCGATTTCATCGGCGGCAAGGTTTTGACGGCCCAGAAAGTGCTCAAACCGTAAAGAATTCTGCTTGCCGCAACAAAGTTTTGGATATTAACATGCGTAACCTAACCGAAGAAGAACAATTAATCGGACGGCAGACCAAAGATGTGATTTTTGCTTGCCGCGATGCAATATGTGCGCACTATCCGACCGCTCAAATTGTACTCTACGGCTCCCAGGCGCGCGGTCAGGCCGGCCCTGGGTCGGATTTTGATTTACTTGTCCTGTTAAGAGAAGAAGTGACCGCAGAAAAGAAGCGGGTTATTCAGGATTGTCTCTACGAAATAGGCCTGGCTCAGGATTTAGTTGTAAGTGCTATTGTGCGAAGCTGCGAAGACTGGAATTCACCGATTTCTCAGGCGATGCCTCTTTACAGGGTCATTCAGGAAGAAGGGCTTCTGGTAGCATGACCAAGGGACAGGAAGATTTGATCCGGTATAAGCTCGGTCGGGCGAGTGAAAGCCTTGCCGAAGCGGAGGTAATGCTTCAAACAGACCACCCTCACGGTTGCGCCAACAGGATTTATTATGCCTGTTTTTATGCGGTTACAGCGCTTCTTCTTACACGAGACTTGTCCAGCAGTAAACACAGTGGGGTGATTGCGTTGTTCAATCAGCATTTTGTAAAGCCCGGTTTGGTTTCCGTGGATATGGGTAAGTTCTATTCAAGGATGTTCGACAACCGTATAGAGAGCGATTACGCGGACTGGGTCGAACCGGCAGGACAGGATTTGAGTTCCGAGATTAGTCGAGCTGAAGAATTTGTGGACCAGGTTACCACCCTGATCGAGACACAATTCAAATAGTATATTCATCATACTAATACTGCGCAGAAACCCCACGTACAACGTGGGGCTAAATATACAAGTTGGATCCGGCTTGCAAAGCGCGGCTTTCTTTGTATCATATCTGTATGCAGAAACTCATCAATAAGATTGTATGTGGTGATTGTATAGAGTTGCTGGGTAAGGTGAAAGAACCTTTTGCCGATTTGATTTTTGCGGACCCGCCTTTCAATATCGGTTACCAATACGACCATTACCAGGATAAGCTCAAGAAGGATAAATATATTGCCTGGACAAAGGACTGGATGACGGTCTGCAGGAAGGTCTTAAAACCGCACGGTTCACTTTATATAGCTATAGGTGATGACTATGCTGCTAACGTGAAACTTATAGCCGACGAGCTTGGGCTTGTGATGCGGAACTGGATAATCTGGCATTATACGTTCGGCCAGCAGACAAAAGAGAAATTTGCCCGGTCGCATACGCACATATTTTACTTTGTCAAAGACAAGAAGAATTTTACCTTTAACGATTACGCAGTGCGGGTTCCTTCGGACAGGCAGTTAATTTATAACGACAAAAGGGCACACTCAAAAGGCAAGATGCCGAACGATGTCTGGGATCAGTACTCGCGTGTATGTGGTACTTTCAAGGAGCGTGAAGGCTGGCACCCATGTCAGATGCCCGAGAATCTGCTCGCCAGGATTATCGCTGTAAGCTCCAGACCGGGTGATGTTGTTTTGGACCCGTTCAACGGTTCGGGAACAACAACTGCTGTTGCCTGTCAGTTGGGGAGGAAGTATGTTGGAATTGACATCTCCAAGAATTACGCGGCAAACGCGAGAAAACGGATAGCGGAATTGAAACATAGGAAAATATCCATAAATTCGTCTGATAGACTCGATGCCGCAGAATTGTTGGAGCTTAAACGGTTGTATGTTGATATTGGGATAGACTATCGCCGGATTCTTGACAGCAAGAAGCTTTTGGGTGTTTTTACCCGGCAGTTTGCTGTTCGTATGAATAACGGAAAACCATATAGTGAAGAAATTGTTGCGGCGTCTTTAATGGATTTGGATAATTGAGCAAGGATAAGCCCAAATCTGTCTTGTTTGCATTCGGCGCCTTCTGCGTCAGTGCGGTTTTTCTTACGGTAATACAGGTTCCGTTTGACCTGCATTTTTTTGCGTGGGTTGCTTTAGTGCCTTTTATTCTTGTTTGTTCACCCAAGGCGAGGCCGTGGCGGCTTGTGTGGATTTCATACCTTGTTTCGCTTATTTATTGGTTGGGGAATCTTTACTGGATAGCGATTGTTACGGTGCCGGCTTATATTCTTTTTTGCATGTATCTGGGGCTTTATTGGCCCCTGTTGGCTTTATGCGTACGGTATTGCAGGAAAAAGGCGGCTGTTCCGCTTTTTTTAGTGGTTCCCATACTGTTTTTGGGAGCGGAGGCGTGGCAGGGGATTTTGCTAACGGGTTTTAACTGGCGTCTGTTGGCTCACAGCCAGTATGCAAACCTGAGTATTATCCAGATAGCCGATATATTCGGCGCTGGCGGCGTATCGTTTATTATCGCGATGGTGAACGGACTGGCAGCCGGGCTTCTGACAGACGTTTTTGGCAGGAAGCTCTTTCGTCCAGGAAACATTTTCAAGACAGTTTTGGTGTTTTTGGTATTGTTGAGTACGATATTTTACGGCAGGTGGAGAATCGGCCAGACGGAAGAATATACTCGTGGTGGTCCCTTGGCAGGTTCGGTTCAGCCGAATGTGCCCTCGCATGTAAAGGAGTTGGCCGAGGCGGGTGATGAAATACTTGCGGAACTTCTGGTACGCAGCGATGCCTGTATAGAGGCGGGTGCAAAGCTGGTAGCGTGGCCGGAGACGATAGTTCTGACAACGCTTAACAAGGATTATCTTGGTCTTTGTCCGGAGGACTCAACGCCGAGGGTATTTGATAAGATAATTTCCGGGCATACGAAGGAAAGGGCTTACGTATTGTTAGGCGCCCACGCGGCCACGATAGGAGTGAGGGACGGAGAGTATGTAGTTGTCGACAGGTTCAACTCGGCTTATCTATACGGGCCTGACGGTAGTCAGGGGCCGAGGCGCTACGATAAGATTCATCTTGTGCCTTTCGGGGAGTATATACCATTCAGGGAAAGTATGCCTCTTATTGCCGAGCTTGTCGTGAAGCTCAGCCCTTATGATTACGATTATCATTTAACACACGGGCGGGATTATACAATTTTCGAGATGTCCGACGGTCAGGCGGATTACAGGTTCGGCGTTTTGATATGTTACGAAGATACAGACCCTGTTGTAACCCGCAAAATGGTGGGGGTGGATGGTTACAAAAGGCTCGACTGGCTTGTGAATATCAGCAATGACGGGTGGTATGTGAGGTTCAGGGACGGTGAGATTCTGCCGAGTGTCGAATTGGGTCAGCGGACGGCAATAAGCGTTTTTCGTTGTGTAGAAAACCGTATTAGTATCCTTCGAAGTGTCAATACGGGTATCAGTTGTCTGATTGATTCTGTCGGGAGGATAAAGGACGGTTTTTTGGCAGGTGATTTGCCGGTTGCAGCCATGGAGCGAGAGGGGGTCGGGGGGTGGTTTGTTGACAGGATATGGATTGATGATAGGGTAACAATTTTCAGCAGGCGCGGGCGCTATCTGGATTTTTCTTTTGCAACCGTCTTTGTTGTTGTCATAATACTTACTTTAAGACACATTTTTAAGGGTCGTAAAGCGGGAGGTTCACGGTAAATGAAGATTCTGTCGGGCGTTTTGATTTTGACAGTGATTCTTTTTTTCGTCGGCTGTGATTCCGGCCGGGGAGCTTTTGAGATTTCAGCGGACGGAGGGATAAATGTTTCGGTTCTAAAACCCGAGGCGATTGAGGTCATTCGCGGGGGTTTAGCGGATGAGAATCCGATAATCAGGAGTAATGCGATAGAGGTTGTGTCCGAAACGGGCACGCGGGAGTTGTTGCCGATAGTCGCCAAGTTACTCAAGGACGAAGTGGCACCGGTTCGTTTTACGGCCTGTATAGTTATCGGCGATATGGGCTTTTCCGGAGGTGAGTATTTATTACGGCGTCTTGTCAACGACCGGGACGTCAATGTAAAAATTGCAGCAGCTTACGCACTGACGAAACTCGGCAGATTGGACTATGGAGAGATAATACGCTCGGCCCTGAAGAGCAAGGACCAGACGGTATGTGCCAACGCAGCGATGTTATTAGGCAAAATGGGAAGCAGCAGTGATATAGACCTGCTGTATAATGTGGTGCGCGACCCGGAATCGAGCGATAAAGTTCGAATCCAGGCTCTTGAAGCAATCGCAATGTTGGGAGACGAGGATATTTATGGAGCCAAGTCTCTTTATTTGCTGATAAGTGAGAATTCCGACGACAAGATTATGGGTATAAGGATACTTGGAGCATTAGGGACATCAGAAGCGAAAGATGCGATTAAGACCATGCTTTATGAGGATATATGGGAAGTACGACTTTGTGCAGCCGAACAGCTCGGGCGACTCGGTGACCCAAGCGGCCGGCCTGAGATTTTGGAATATTTGAGAAACGTATCGCGGGATTTTGATGAGCCTTCCATCGCTAATAGTATGGCAACGATGGCGATAGGGCGAATCGGTGGAGATTCTTTGACAGAGTATCTTCCGCGGCTTCTTCGCAGCCGATCCAAGCTGATTCGGCTGGTCGCGGCCCAATCTGTCCTTCTTGTTACACAAAAGCCGAAATAATGCGGCATAACAGCGCTTTTCGCTCTCGGCAATCCTAAAACAGGCGGGCTGAGGCGAGGTTTTGGCAGTTTGGGCGTAGTCTGTCTTATGTGATAATATTTTAGGTCCGGCACAAAAATAGCTTGACGTTGACAGCCTTTTTGCGTAGAATTCCGATTAAAATCTTTGTTTTTGAATCCGCCGAGGGCATGTAAAAGTCGCAAGAGTGGTTTAGCCCAGCCAGTGGCGGGTTTATTATGAACGTTTTGGAAGTAAAGAGAAAGGAGCGTGTTTCGTGAGTCCCTTCACGAAGATATTGATAGTATTATTATCATTGTTTTCCATATTTCTATGTGGTGCGGTGGTGAGTTATGTAGGCAGCGTGAACAACTACAAGGGTATGTTTGACGACCAAAAAGGTCTGAATAATTCCCTTGTTTCGGAGAACACGAGTCTTCAGCGTCGCTTTAACGAGCAAACTGCTCAGATGAAGGATTTAGAGTCGAAACTTAACGACCGAATTCAACTTCTTGAGGACGAAAAGAGTAAATTGGATGTTGAGTTGAAAAACTGCCAGAGGTTGAGCCTTGATTATCAGAGCCGGGTGAACAGTTGGGCTGGAGTTCTTACGAGCTTTGAGCGTACAATAGCGAATCTGGAACAGTCATTGGCTCTGACACAGGAGCAATTAAGCAACGCGCACGCAGAAAACATAAAGGACCGCAAAGAGCTTAATGAGATAACCGCCAGCCTTTATGAAAAGATTGTTCAGATGCAGAGCCTTGAGGCTGACAGGCGGCGTCTTATGGAGGCGAAGTTGAACCTTGAAGAGCAGATAAATCAGCTTTTAGGACCTGACAGCGAGGCAGTTTCTTTTGAACCTGTTACTCCCGAGCTTGATGTTGCAAAGCCGGCGGCGCCGGTCGGCGCCGTGTCGGACCTGAAGGGTCTTATAACCGAGGTCGGCAAATCTTTAGTTTCCATATCCTTAGGCAGGGATGACGGAGTGAAGAAGAATATGATATTTCAGGTTTTTCGCGGCGACGAATTCATCTGCCAAATAATTATCACCAATGTTGATACAACTGAGTCCGCCGGTGTACCGGAACTTGTTCAACAGCAACCGAGAATCGGGGATTATGCAACCACAAGGTTATAATATCATGAGCCCAAACGGAAGAAAAACAGCATTTAATAACCTGTACACAGCTATTTTAGCACTTGCGACCGGAGTGGTTTGCGCCACAGCAGTTTTTGTAGCGGTAAAGTGTCTTTCAGATTACGGGACAATATTTAAGATTGTCGAGGCGGCCGGTTAGAAGATTAGTTTCTTTTTCGGAATCGTAAAATATGCCGCCTGATGTATGGGATATTTACTAAAACCGGTCCTAAACCAGCAAATATACGTGTTCAGGTAGTATCTTTTTCTTTGAGCAACTGCTCCTAATTTAAGATGTTTCAGGTTTTTGGCCGAAAGAATAATTGTGGGCTGAATCTTGGATTGTATTGCGTTGTTCTATATGCTAATCGAAGGGAGTCACGGTGTTATTAGACACGGTTTTCGGCTGGTTTAGCGAGGATATGGGTATTGACCTCGGGACGTGCACGACCTTAGTCTGTGTCAGAAACGAAGGCATCGTTCTTAATGAGCCGTCAGTAGTAGCGGTTCGCAAGGGCACGAATACGGTTTTGAACAACGGCGAAGCGGTCGGCTTAGTGGCTCGCGAGATGTTAGGCAAGACGCCGGGTTCGATAACGGCGATAAGACCTCTAAAAGACGGTGTAATAAGCGACTTTGAGATAACCGAGAAGATGTTGGGTTACTTTATCCGCAAGGTTCATGGTCGCGGTTTAGTTCGGCCCCGCGTTGTGATAGCGGTCCCGAGCGGGATAACGGCGGTGGAACGTCGTGCGGTAATCGACAGTGCCGAGCGAGCAGGAGCCCGAAAGGTTTACCTTGTTGACGAACCGATGGCGGCCGGTATAGGAGCCGCCCTTCCTATCACAGAACCGACAGCTTCAATGATTGTCGATATCGGTGGCGGCACGAGTGAAGTGGCGATAATGAGCCTGGCGGATATCAGCACCTGCGAGTCGATCCGTATCGGCGGAGATGACTTTGACGAGGCCCTGATAAATCATCTGAAGCGTACTTACAACCTTCTTGTGGGTGAACCGAGGGCCGAGCAGGTAAAGATACAAATCGGCTCAGCGGTCCCTCTGGAGCAGGAGCTGACGATGGAGATTGCGGGTCGAGATACCATTTCCGGACTTCCTCGCAAGATAGTGATAACCAGCGAGGAGATACGCGAAGCCCTCCGGGAGCCGATTGCCGCAATTATAGAAACGGTGATGCGCACCCTTGAGAAGGCCGAGCCGGAGCTTGCGGCGGACCTAATAGAGAACGGTATGCACCTTTGTGGAGGCGGCTCTTTGCTGAGAGGCATGGATTCGATACTTTCAAACGCCACCGGTTTAAAGGTCGTCCATGTCGAAGACCCTATTTCCTGTGTAGCCCGTGGGACGAGTGTCTATCTTGAGAATCTGGATCTCTGGAAGGACACTATGGACCAGACCGGTTACTCATGGGACTAAAAAACAATTTCATGCTCTGTATAAAAGCCCAAGGATGATACTTTCAGTCAGCCTTAAGGTTGCGAAGGATATCGGGGACTTTCTCAAAAGAGTTTTTTTGTTTTTCTTCGTTCTGTTGAGACGGATACCTTTGGCAAGTTCTTTGAGCATAATATTTTTTGAGGTTTTTGACTGCACATGAGATGGCGCTCAAGAAACCGAAAACATCCAGGTCATCTATTTTCGCCGGTCTATTGGTAGCCGGCGTGGTCCTTCTTCTGTTACCTCAAAGTGTTACCAACGGTCTGAATTTTCTTTTCGCACGGGTTTTTAATCCGGTTCTGAGTATCGGTCGAAGCACGGACCCCGAGATATTTAAGCCGGCCTCTTCGGATTTTGTACCCCGCGCCGAGTATAATCGTCTGCAGGCGGCTTATGATAATGTTCGTGCGGCTTTGATAACAGAGCACGAACGTTATGAGAAGCTTGCCGGTATTAAAAGTGCACTTCCCAGGCCGGGTCCGAAGCTTGTGCTTGCGGAGGTTATGAATACTTCAATCGGTGGCCTCAGACGAGAGCTTATTATCAATAAGGGTGATGTTGACGGGCTCAGGCCGGGCCAATACGTATTAGGCGGAAACGGCATTATCGGAACGGTGAGCGAGACATCGGAGGCAACCGCCCGAGTGAGGCTTGTAACAGATGCGAGCCACAAAATTAAAGTGGCGATATGGCAATCGGACAAGAAGAGGTATATATATGCGAGAATGGATGGTAATGGAAGCGATTCTGCGAAGATACCCTTCATATCGAGGGAGTATAAGATTGGTACAGGAGATACGGTTTATGCGGCGGCGGTAGCGGGTTTTTTGGAATCACCAATAGTTATCGGCCGGATAACGCAAGTGGAGGCTGATGAAAAAGAGCCCTTGTTGTGGGATATTACGGTTGAGCCTGCCCAGAACGCGGAGCTATTGAAGCGTGTAGCCGTGATTGTTGCCGACCCATGATAAGGTGATTTATTAATGCCACAGCACAATTTAGCTCTGTAAGACCTTGTTACCTGTTAAAATCCGAAAAACTAAATCCGAAATTCAAAACAATATCGAATTACCAAAAAATAAATTTTCAAAACAAATATGGGTTTTTTGTTGATTGAGCGTTTTGAGTTTTGGTAATTATGATTTTGAATTTGTTTAGTCCCGATGTATCGGAATCGATATTAGGATTTAGTGCTTCGGTTTTTTAAAATATGTTTATTTACTTTTTCAAAGACCAATAATTTACTGTCAGGCTTGTTTAAGAGTCGTGATAAGGAGCATAAATGCGTTGGTTTCGATTTTCGATTTTGCTGTTTTTCTTCACTTTGCTAAGTGCAGGAAATCTTTTGAACAGCATATCTCTTAGCGACCTTAACATCAGGCCCGACCTTTTGCTGATACTTCTTGTATTTTTGGCGGTCAACAGCGATACAACCGATGCCATAATCGCATCTTTTGCGGTGGGATTTGCAGCGGATATATCGGGCTCTTCAATAGGGCCGATAACGATAAGTTTCGGTTTGGTGGGTTCTGTGATTTCTCAGATGCGCAAGGTTGTGATTATGAAAAGGATGGTGCATCAGGCGTCGGCGATATTCGTTGCCGGTGCAATTTCGGGGGTTCTGATTCATTTTTTGACCTTTTTCAAGACCGGCGAAACGGCATCCAACGTTTATGTGGTGGTTTTGGGCACTTGTTTGTATTCGGCTGTCGCCGGTCCGGTCATCTGGGTTGCATTGACGGGTCTGTCCGTTTGGTTGGGGGTTCGCAAACATCGTTTTGGTCGATATTCTGGCAGATAAGCAATGTACAAACGTCGGTTGCTGGTTTTTATATTCATCTTTATTGTTGCCGGTTTGGTATGTATCGGTCGGCTGGCATATCTTCAGTTGGTCGTCGGTGACGAGTACCGCAGCCGGCTCGAAGAGATGCGGATTCTGGGTCCGATGCAGTTGCCGACTATTCGCGGCAGTATATTCGACCGCAGCGGGAATGTTCTGGCGGTTGATAAACCGGCGTTTTATCTTTATTTGAACTACGAGCTTACGAAGTTTCTTGACGATTCTTTTTGGAGGGGCAGGATTCTTGACCTTCAAAGGTTAGGCCAAACAGCCGAGGAGGCGGAGGCCAACTTGCGTAAAGAGTTCGAGGCCAATTTAGATTTGCTATGGGAGATAATCGATAAGTGCAGCGAAATGGGGAGGATGGAGCGTTCGGATATCGAGGCCAGGATTTTTCGAATAAACGACCGAATATGGAATATGCGCCGGTTCTTCGCCTGGCTCGGTAAATTCGGCGATTCGCCGCTGAGAGACAAATACAATGCAAAGGGACAGGCTGTGCCTGTCGCCGAGGCCCTTAAAGACTTTGAAAACCGTTTACCCGATCCTGATGAAAGGCTTGGTCTTACTATGGGAGTCGATTTGGAAGTGATGCATCAAGCCCAGCAATTAATGGAGCTTGAGACCGAATCGGAATTGCTTCGGGCACAATTGGAATTTGTGGATACGGATATGGTCGAGATTCTTGCCCGGGCCAAAAGGTTTTATCCGTACGGCCCAGCCGCTTCGCAGGTAATCGGGTGGGTGGGTCCTGCGCGTTCTTCCGATAAGGAGCTTTTTGCAAACGACAGGCTGAGGCGTTATCTGGACAACGAGCTTTCCGGTAAGGACGGCGTTGAGAGGGTGTGTGAGGTCGTTCTTCGAGGCAGGCGCGGGGAAGTGATTTATGATATAGACAGCGAGCTGGTTTCCCGCAGTGAGACCCAGTTCGGCAAAGATGTTAGGATATCGCTTGATATCAAGTTGCAGAAGGAAATCGAGTCGCATTTGAACGACCCCAACTTTAACGCCAGCTATGGTTCCGCCATCGGCGCGGTGGTGATTGATGTCGCCACATCGGACATCTTAGCCCTTGTTTCGATGCCGGTCTATGATTTGAATACTATAAGAAGTGATTATGAGAGGGTCCGTGATTCCCCCGGGGCACCGCTTGTGAACAAAGCAATATATGAGATTTATCCGCCGGGTTCCTCAATCAAGCCTATCGTACTGATAGCGGGGCTGGAAGAAGAAAAAATAACACCCGATGAAGTTATCAGTTGTCCTTTTGAGGAGGCACCGAGGGCGTGGCCGAGTTGCTGGCTTTTTAGAGAGGGTGGTTGCCATGACTGGTCCTGGGCCGAAGATGGCGGCAATAATGCGCGCAATGCAATCCGAGGCAGTTGCAATATCTACTTTTCTCGTCTTGCGGACAGGTTGGCGCCTGCTGCATTGCAGCGGTGGCTTTATAATTTTGGTTACGGACGGGAGATTTTACCTGCTCCGGTATTTGACGCAAAATGGGGACAATCCGGAGCCGGCTTAAGAAATCTGTCTCAGTCAGCCGGCCAGATATCAACAAGCATACCACGGGGCGGGCCGAAAAGACTTGAGGAGTATCCCAGAATTTCTAAATATGATATGAGGATGTTCGGTATAGGCCAAAGCGGGATGCGGGCAACGGTGTTGCAGGTTGCAAATGCCATGGCGGCCATTGCAAGAGGAGGCATATATAAAAACCCGCGTCTTTTTCTGAACGACGAATTTGTCCTCAGCGACTCTCGTCAAGACCTTGGTATTTCACAAGGTACGCTTGAAGTTGTGCGAGATGGAATGAGTGCGGTGGTAAACGAGCGTGGTGGTACGGCATATCCAGCATTCGACCATAAAGAACTTCGTCGAATGGACCTGAACGTTTTCGGAAAAACCGGTTCGACCGAAGGCGAGGTTAATGCGTGGTTTGCCGGATTTGCAGAAGATGCCGCAGGCAGGGTTGTCTCCGTTGCGGTGGTTGTTGAGGGGGGCCAAAGCGGCGCCAAAGATGCGGCGCCCCTTGCCCGTGATATTATCACCCTCTGCAACCGGGCCGGTTATGTCGGCCAAAAACCGGATAAATGAACCCCGGCCACGGGTGCCGGGGCTAAATCACTATACGAATCTTTATTGTCTTAACTATGTCTGAAATTGTTGGATATATGCTTGCCTGGGCAACATACGGAACATGGCTGCAGGGCGACAGGCGCGGGTATGTGAAGAAGGGTAAAATTCTTCCCGGAAAAAAGGGATTAGAAAAGGCCAATCGTAAACAACAAAAATCGGAAAGTGTAATTTTAACGGAACGGGAAAGACAAATCATGTATGAGGTAATTTTGACCGAAGCTGCCAGAATTGGTCATATCGTAGAAGAATTATCTGTATGTACGAACCCTGTCCATTTAGTGACAAGGCCGTATTCAGAATCGGTCGAAAAGATTGCAGGAAGGTACAAAAGCCTGACCACGAGGGCACTTTGGGGAAACGGCCGAACCGGTCGAATCTGGACAAAAGGTTTCGACAAAAGATTTTGTTTCTCTGAAGAAGATTTCCTCCGCAGAATACAATATGTACAAAACCACAACGATTAGCCCCCGGACCTGTGCCGGGGGTTTTCCCTTCCCCGGACCAGTTCCGGGGGTTTAACGTCTATTAAGATAATTCAGGGTTTGTTCGAGTATCTCCTTGAATACCGGCGCCGCTACCGTTCCCCCGCTGTAGCCTCTGCCGAGACTTTTGTCCGGTTTGCGAATTGATACGAGGATAACAACTTCCGGATGCTCAGCCGGTGCTCCACCCACGAAAGACGCCACATAGTTGGTCTGGTCGTATCCCTTCTGGTCGTTCATGGCAATATTGGCGGTGCCGGTCTTGCCGAAAACCTCCCACTTATCTGAAGCGGCCTTTGTACCGGTCCCTTCTGTTGCCACACCGGTCAGGGCCCGGCGGACAATCCAGTCGGCAACCTCCGGCTTTATAACATGAGCGGCCAGACTGCCGTGCTTGTGCAGTTGCCTTGCATTGCCGTTATCGTCAACGACAGCTTGGACCACATAAGGTTGAACAAGGCGACCTCCGTTTGCCAATGTGCAATACGCACGAGCAATTTGAATAGCAGTTGCGGCGACTTCGTGCCCGAAAGGAATCCTTGTAACGCTCGAGTCGGTCCACTTTGCCAGTGGGTATAACAAGCCGTAGTCTTCACCCGGCAGGTCGATGCCGGTTTGCGCTCCTAAGCCAAACAGCTTCAAGCCCTCATAAAGTCTCTGCCGGCCCATTCGCTGACCGATTTTAGCCATTCCGATATTGCTGGATTTGACCAGTATATCGTGGACGCTCAAATCGCCGAATTGATGACTGCCGAACTCGCCTATTCTTCGGAAACCTTTCCCGCGATAGCTGCCGTTTTCGCAGAAGATGATTTCGTCGTAATCTATGACACCAGCGTCAAGTGCGAGCGCCACGACAATGGGCTTGAAGATACTGCCCGGCTCGAAGGGGTCGCAGATAGCACGATTGCGAAGCACTTGTGCAGGCTGCGTAGCGAAGTCGTCGGGTGCAAAGTCCGGCAGACAGACCATTGCGAGAATTGCACCGGTCCTCGGGTCCATCACGATTGAAACGGCGGACTCTGCGCGGTAAGCTTCGTATTGCTTCAGTAGGGCCGAGCGTGCAAATTGTTGTATTGTTGCGTCGATTGTTAAAATCAGGCCGGACCCGTCTCTTGCGAAGCTGTTGGGAGTTCTTGTTCCAATCGGCTCTCGGTGTGCATCCACAAAAACGACATTTTTCCCTTCGGTGCCGCGCAACAGTTTGTCGTACTTCAGTTCCACTCCCGCCAGACCGCTTTGCTCGGTGCCGATAAATCCCGTGATATGCGAGGCCAGCCGGCCCATCGGATAGTACCTTTGCCAGTTCGACTGGATGCCGATGCCACGGATTCCGGCATTTATGATTGAGCTGCGCTGGGCGGATGTGATGCCGTTCATAATGGGTGCAAAGCCCGGATTTTTACTCTCCTGAATAATCCGGCAGATATCGTGTCCCGGAAAATTCAGGATTTGCTGTAGCTTTATCGCGGCGTCCTTTACATCGGCTATTCGGCGCGGTTCGGCAAATACGGTCTGGGCACTGTTGCTTGCGGCAAGGATACGACCGCGACTATCCAGGATAATACCGCGTTGCGGCTGGTCGGTAACGATGGCGTGTTGCTGTTTGTGAGAGATTTGTCGGTAGTAGTCGGCCCGGCAGTATTGCAGATAAAACAGACGCCACCCCAACAGGGCGAATATCCCTATCACCAGAGAAAACACGATAATAATAGTTCTGCTTTTCATCTATTGATTTTTGTGAAAGTCTTATTATCGTCTTTAAGACAAAAATCGCTTATGACCTTGTTTTTATTCTATAGGTACCTCTGGTTTGCCCTTTTGTTTAATCCGTTCGAACACTGCATTCGGATTGATTAGCTCCTCAAGTTCCAACTGTTTTTGCCACAACTGCTGCCTCAAACGATTCTGTGTTATCACGGCAGTGCTGCATTTATTGAAGATTCGACTGGAGGCGCCCCTGAAAGCGGTAGCGGCGGTCAAAAGTGCAGTAAGGTAAAATACAATGAAGATTAGACGAGCTCTTGACATCGTTTTGAGGCACCTTAACCGATTCAATGAGAGGGCAATTTTAATCGCAAACCGACCTGGATATCTTCCGGTTCTGTGATAAGGTTGCCGTTCAATTCGACTATTTCGTGGTATCTGCCGGGGTCTTCTAAGAATCTGTCGGCAATTCGCCATAAATTATCGCCCGGCTGGACGATATATTCGGTGGGTTTTGCGACGGCGTTTTTGAGGGCAGACAGGTTCTTTCCGGCAAATTGTTTTACTCTGCCGAGCAGTCCGGCGGCTGCAATAACCCTGTCTTCAGTCTCCATTTCTGGCGCCGGCGTAAGTGATGGAATCGTGAGCTTCTGTCCGACTGTGAGCCGGTCGGGCGAATCAAGAATTTTTCTGTTGGCCTCGTAGATTCTGTTGACAACGGCCCTTTTATTTCCCAGCGCGGCTCCGTAGGCCTTTACCGCTATCACAGCCAGATTATCGCCGGGCTGTACGATGTGGCTTCTGGGGTATCCATTGGGCGTTTCGGAGACTGTTTGTTTGGGGTCATAGGTGTTATTAACGGCCACCGTTTTTCCGGGAAGCTCCCTCCTGAAACGTACCTGTGTCTGACTTTGAAGGGGTTTGTCGTTTCTTGCCGGCTGTTGAGTGTTTTGCATGGTGTTAATTGTCTTTACGACCGCCTCTGCTTTGCTGCTCAGGTCGATTTCACCGGATTCGAAGCCGTCAACATTAGTGGTGAGTTCTTGTTGAGCCGAGGCCGACTCGAAAAAATCAGGAAGCCCCTTGAGCAAAAATGCTATGATAATTATAAAAACGAAACTTAACAATAATCCCATTTTTGCGTCCGTTGTCATCTTTGAAACTCCTTTTGATACTTTTTTCAGTTTCGAGATGCAATTCTCAGTTTAGCGCTTCTTGCCCCCGGATTATCTTTAATCTCTGTCCTTTTTGCAGTTATCGGCTTTTTGGTTACAATCTGATAAATTCCGCTTTTCTGGTTTTGTCTGAAGTTCTCTTTAACAATCGCATCCTCAAGGCTGTGGAAGCTGATTATTGCTATAAAACCGTTTTTCCTTAGCAAGTCCGGTGCCGCCTCAACGAGCTTTTTTAGATTACCGAGTTCATCGTTTACAGCAATTCTGAGTGCCTGAAAAGTTCTTGTTGCCGGGTGAATCCTGTTTTTTCCCGCCTTTGCCGGTTTTCGCAAAGCCCGGCAGACAATTGCAGCTAACTGTCCGGTTGTTGTTATTTCACCTTCCCTGCGATTATCAACTATGAAGCGTGCTATTCTTCTTGAAGCTC
The DNA here is from genome assembly GCA_013349435.1 of Planctomycetota bacterium. GTDB lineage: Bacteria > Planctomycetota > Phycisphaerae > Sedimentisphaerales > Anaerohalosphaeraceae > QNBT01. Next base: position 29,179 of record DUZQ01000007.1, read on the forward strand.
TGTCCTGCCCCAGCCTGTAAATCAAATCCGCGAGGTATTTTTCATCGCTTCTGTTTACGATGTCCGCAGCAGTCGTTTCGAGTCGGTCGTCAAGTCGCATATCCAGCGGCATGTTTTCTGTAAAGCTCAGTCCTTTTTTGGGGTCTGAGACCTGTGGTGAACAAAAACCCAAATCGGCAAGTATCAAGTCAGCCTTTTCAATACGGTTCTTTTCGGCCACCTCATTAATTCTTGCAAAGTTTTCACGGATCAGTATGACTTTACAGGCAAGTCCGCTTAAATTTATATGGGCCCTGGTGATGCAGCTTTCATCAACATCCAATCCGAGTATCATTCCATCAGGGCCCAAATTTTCGCCGAACAGAAAGCTGTGGCCTCCATAGCCAACCGTTGCATCTATCATTACCCCGTCCCTGGGTATAGTTATCCGTTCGGCTAATTGCCTTTTATGTACCGCTATGTGTTCTTTCGGCAAATTTACACCGTTCACCGACTCGGCTTTCATCAATCTGTTTTACTAATAAAGTTCGGCAATAAACCACTCTAACATATTGCCGAAATCATCCCGCGTAACGCCAAATCCTCGACCTGTTCGGAAAAGGCGACCTCATTGAAAAGAGCGTTTGTTTTTCTTAGTCTGTCAAGGCGCTCGGCTAGAACCGCGATAGAGGAAAATGTATCCTCATCCGTGGACCTTTTGCCGGTCAGACTATCCGTTATCAGCTTAAAATGATTATACTCGGTTTCAAGCATCAGCTTTCTCCTTGAAGTTCCATTTGGCTGGTTTTTTTATTAAGGACGGCCTGTCTTGCCTGTGCCATCTGTTCCTGATACTGTGAGAGGTTGTTTTCAAGATACCTTTCCCAGTCGGTATTGTTCCAAAGTTCGATATGGTCCCTGACTCCTACCAGGGTGAGATTGTTTCCAAGCTTTGCCCTGCTTCGCAGTTTTTCAGTTAAGAGTAATCGCCCTTGCCGGTCCAGCTCGACCCTGCTGGCCAAGGCAAAGCTTAACCTTTCAAATGCCACGGCCTCATCCGGGGCAGCCGTCCCTGGCGCACCGGCAAGGGCGATTTGCTGAAAATACTTTTCCGGGTACAAGCACAGGATTCCGTTTGTGCCTAAGACCAGGTAAAAACTGCTGCCGTGTTCTACAACATCGATCTGGCCCCGGAGCCGGTTTGAGACAAAGAGTCTGCCTTTGTCGTCAAGCGTGTGCTCATATTCACCTGTTAACATCAACATGATTCTCGTCCCACTCAATTACATATCTGTGGGCAACTATACCACTTAGTCCCACAAAGTCAACAGAAAAATCGTCATTTTTTTTAGAAAAATCATTTTTCAATTCTCATTTGGCCCCCGGCAATCCGTTGTTAAGATGATGCCAGACTCAATATGTTGTGCTGAAGACGTTTCTGGTTTGCTATATTGTGATTTTGGGGTAAAAGAAGGTTTTCAACTGTACATTCATACTTTTGTTTATCGGACCTGAAATTTACTAACAGAAATTTTCTTGTATGTGGATAATCAAAAGAAGTCTCTGGCAGGAACTCACAGGGGGTATGTGTAAAGTGAAAAGCGGGCGATGGGAATCGGACCCACATGACCAGCTTGGAAGGCTGGGGCTTTACCATTAAGCTACGCCCGCACAGATGTTCTTTACATGAGAGGCTATAGGAAACATTCGTGTTTGTCAATTCTAAACAAGCCAGAGGCGAATAAGTGTATATGTGCATAGGTGCATAAGGGTATGAGCATAGGGGCATAAGTGCAAAAGGGCAGAAGGTCAAAATGGCACACGATGGATAAGGATCGTCAAGTACGCACGCATGAAATTATCCTGTTGTATTATTATCGATAATTCTTGCAGTCAGTAGCTGAGTTGGTTGGAAGGTTAAACATGGTGGGTGTTTCAAAGAATTCTTTGAAAATTTTGCTGTTTGCTCGTTTCCGGCTTGTTGTGGTATAAGTTACTGTAAAATAAGGTGTTATCATGACTGGCCCTACTTTTGGGAGCAGATTTTTGCGTTTCTGTCTTGTAATCATGTGAATTTCAGTTTTTTTTCTTGATATTTGGAAGGATTTTTGTAAATTAAAGTAAGTAGCTGGAATTGTGTGAGGTGAACTCAATCCTGGAGTAGGAGTAAAGGAGCACCAGAAACTTGGGAGAGTCAACCTTGTGTATAAGTCAAATTCATAATTTCTTTTCAGGAGAAACAAAATGGTTAAGATGAAAAATGTGTGTTTTGTATTTGTGACGGCTGTTCTGGTTGTTTCTGGGCCGCTTTTGGCAGATGACCCTGTTGACGGCGTTGTTTCCTATTGGAAGCTCGATGAAGGTGCGGGAACAGTCGCCTGCGATCTGGTTGGAGGAAACGAAGGGACTATCATGGGAGCGGAATGGACAACTGGTATTATTGGTGGGGCTTTGAGATTTAACGGTCACGGTGATTACGTAGATTGCGGATCTGACCCCAACTTGCAGTTCGAAACGAGTGATCTTACATGGGCTCTCTGGATAAATTTTGATCACTTTGACCACAGCATGTACTTTCTTACCAGGGCGCAAGATGGAGGCAATAGAATCGAGGCTTTATATTATGAACCCAGTGACAACCTGACGTTTTATGCTGCGGAGCACGGTGAAGATAAACTGTGGCTTAGGGTCGAGAACGCGAGTAGCAAAATAACTTCGGGCCAGTGGCACCATCTTGCCTTTGTTGTTGACAGGGATACTTCCGGCTCCATATACTTGGATGGTATAAGCTTGGATTTAGTAAAGGGTATGATTAGTACAGACAGGCTGACGCCCGAAGCCAGTTTCAGGATAGGGACTACTTATGACTGTCTTAAACCTTTTGAAGGTGTAATAGATGAAGTGATTCTCTTCAACAGAGTTCTGGAACCTAACGAAGTATTGCAGCTCTATCAAGATGGGTTAGACGGACTTGGTTATCCAGTTGACTCCAAAACAGTGGCTGTCAATACTATTGAATGCGCCATTGCTGCAAAGAAAGAAGCTCTGGAACTTGTCAATCTTGCAATTGATAAAGAGAGGCAAGCTTTTGCAGCATTGAATGAGTTGCGAGAAAGCGGCGATACCGGCGAGCTTAGGGTAATAGATATATTCAGAGCGAGGTTAGAGATTCTATGGGCGATGGCCCGGCAGATTCACGCCAAGTTTAACCTTAGAAGAAGCATTAGAAAGCTGGAAAGCGCTCTGGAGAGGCTTACGATGGAGCCTGAGCCGGCAGGTTCTGTGCAATCTGAAGGACAAGGGGGACAGAGGTTACGGGGGCGGTAAGAATAGTATCTATCAGAAATTGATTCATACAGGCGTGGCTTTGATAGCAAAACAAAGTCACGCCTTTTTAATTTATTAGACTTGACAAAAAAGCTTTATCTACTTATCATCTATTATGAACAACTAAATATATTTCACAATGACATTAAGTGAAAAAAACAATTTTTATCTATGGGAACGTTAAAATTGATTACTTGATCAACAGAGTTGGAATTTCCTGATGGATCAGAAATTATGGGTAGGGAAGAAGGAAAAATAACCACAAATGTTGATTTTTTGATTGCTGGTAATGATAATCCAAGGATTCTTACATACGGCTTGAAAAAGATCGGTCTCAACTACCCTGATTCTGCGGTTTATCTTTATGATTGGGGCTATAGAAAGCAATATCTGGAGGATTTCAGACGTTCAAATTCTCGTTTAGAAGTTATAGAATGGCCGAGAGCGAATGTAACAAGTTTTATGTATAACAAGATACTTTGCATACAGGACTATTATAACAGCGGCCACAAAAATAAACTTACTTACATGGATACCGACATAATCGTTTGCCAGAATTTTAGTGAAGTATTTAACGGGGAGTGGGATATAGGAGCAATATGGAGGCCGGATTATACTGAATACTTCGACACAGAACAGTGGTTAAACGCAGGAACAATCTTTTTCAATGATAGTATCCCTGATAATGTTAAAAGATTTATTGAACTTTGGAAAGCCAGGTGTGAAAAGTGGGAGAAAAAGGGATGGTGGCTGGATCAAGTTGAGTTGGTAAGAATATTTGCCGAATCCGATCATCGCTTCAGAGAAGGTTTTGAGTCAACAGCCATAATTAAAAATGGTAATTCTGCGATCAGAATTAGAACCTTTCCGTGGCATACCTACAATTTTTATCCGGGAGTTGGATATAAGAAGCCTCGAACAAGCCATAATGTTAAAATAATCCATCTTAAATCTAGGAAAAGAAAAGAGTTGTTCAACTTACTGCCGACTGTTTTGGTAGATGTATGGTTTTGGAGTTTTGGGAGAAAAATATTCGGACCATTGTGCGACGTCATCTATCGTGGGATTCTTAATGCTGCTAAGACAAAAGATTTGTTAAATCGTAAATATTTGAAGATTAGATTTGACCAGGACTCGGAAATATACTACTGGAAAGTTACGGCAATACGCAAAAGGCCCTTGTATGACTTTGCTTTTTTTAGGGCAAATGAAATTTTGAAGATACTTTATGAATTGAACGGATTTGAGGGACTCAATTACGGCCAAAGAGTAGTGGATATTGGATCTGGTCCCTGTGGCGGTGTTTTGGATATTTTGGATGCAAAGGAAAAGTGGGTTGTAGAACCTGGTTTTGCGGAATTCAAAAAGAACAATATCTGGATGTCCAAGAGTTTGGGCTTGACCGTCAGAGAAACAACCGCGGAAGATATGAGCGATATTCCAAAGGATTATTTTGACTCTGTATTTGCGATTAATTCCATAGATCATGGTGATGACATTTGCTGTTGTTTTGATAATGTCCACAGAATACTAAAGTCTGCGGGACAATTTTTTCTTCATGTGCATTGCAGGAAGCCCGAAGAGCTAAATCTTTTGCACAGGCAGTCATTCACTGAGGACGAGCTAAGAAAAATGCTTGAGAAGTCAGGGTTTGAAATATACAAATATCGTTTCTACGAGGAGGATCCCCTTTCTAGTACTTATAATACATTCATTAGTATATGCAGGAAGGTGTAAGTATATTGAAAACAATAGGTGCATTAGGCGGTGGTGGTTCGAGTTTTATTTTGCGGGCTTTAGATAAATACAATTACCGACCTTTGTTTGGGATGTTCAACACTTACACAACGAAGGTCAGGTTGGAAAAGCACCCAGCTTTAATAGGTCTGTACGAACGATTGCTTGGGATGATAGGCTGTTATTCGCCAACGCTGAAGGTTTTGAAACGCCCTGATGTGTTTTGGACAGATTTGGGATTTCACAAAGCTGGCACGTATGAGCCAAATTCGGAAACTATCGAGGACGATTTGTGTGGTCAAAGGGATTATATCATTTCGACGAGGCTTACAAGGTCGGCGGGGCTTGAGATAGCAGAGGCCGATATATCGACAGATTCGCTCAAATCGCTTGTGAAGTCGTATTTTGACAGGCTGGATGCGATTGAGCGGGAAAATGATTTTACAATAGTTTTGATTTCATGCCACTGGAGTGAATATGGAATATTTAAGGAATTGGATGTTGAGACAATCTATCTTATCCGGGACCCCTTTAATTCGGTGATTTCTCACTCTAAAGAAAGCAGACACAGGAGGGATTATCTAAAGAGAGGGCTGGAGAATATAAATACACCTAGTTGGATAAATACTTATTTAGAAGGCCCGATTCATTACTGGCTCAATTTTGCCCGGACGGCATTGGAGCATAAAAATGCCGTTATTGTCCGATACAACCGGTTTGCCGAGGACTGGAAGAAGGTCGAAGGGCTGCCGGATATCAGCAGCGAGTTTGTGTATTCGGAAAATGATGTGGCCGAAATCCTTACGCCGGACTCTATTGAATATATTCACGAAAAGACTAAGGACCTCTGCAGGGAATTGGGGTTGGAAACGGAGAAATACTTGAGACGATAAATGGAAGCGGAAACGACACTTGGTCGGAAATTCAAGTTGTTGGCCGGGCAGGGCGTGCTTTACGGTGCAGGCTCAATAGCAGGCCGGCTGGCGGGTATCATCCTGATACCGCTTTATACAAGGGTGCTGGCGACCAGCGAATACGGCGTCTTAGGGCTGATATTAATAACGGGTCAGGTTGCCGGAGTGGTTTTTTCTCTGGGTTTGAGGCAGGGGCTGGTGAGGTCGTTTTTTGATTACGACCGGGACAAGGAGAGAAAGATTGTTATCTCCACGGTTATTTTTCTGACGGTTTTTAACAGTATCTTTCTTCTTTTGTGCGGTCTTTTTTTTACAGGATTATTATCCAGGTCGCTTTTTGGTACGAGCGAGTACGGATTCTATTTCATCCTGATAATCGCCAGCACCGTTTGTGACATGTTCAATCAGATTGCATTTTCGGTATTTCGGGTACGCCATGAGGCGAAAAATTTTGTTCTCTACCAGACACTTTCACTATTGGCAAGGGCCGGGATTATAATTTACCTTGTAGCGGTGGCCGGATGGGGGATAAAGGGTGTGATTGTGGGGCAACTGATTGCCAACGGCATCTTCATGGTGTTCTTGTTGTGGCTTATACGAAATCATATCGTTGCAAGCTTTTCCATGACTGAAGCGGGCAAGTTGGTAAGATACGGCACACCTCTGGCTTTTGTGGGGATATTTGCGTTCGTAATGAATTATCTCGACCGAATTATACTGAATCATTATGTTAGTTTGGATGAGGTTGGATTGTACACTTTGGCTTACCAGTTGGGGATGCTGGTGAATATCGTGCTTATTGCTCCACTTAAACGGCTGTGGGGTCCTGTATTTTTGTCGGTTAAGGAAGACGCAAACTTCAGCCGATTCTGTGCCAAGTCGTTGACCTACGTTATGGCGATTGCGGGATTTGTATTTTTGTTGATTGGTTTGCTTTCGAGGGAAGTACTCGTCATAATGTCCGCACGGCAATACTGGGATTCATACAGGGTTATCCCGATTATAGCGCTTACTTACTCGGTCTGGAGTGTAAGAAGTATGGTTGATGTGGGTGTGGTTTTGAAACGGAAGACCGGCGCGATAGCGTTGTGTACGTCGATAGGGGCGGTGCTGAATATTGACCTGAACCTTATTTTGATACCCCGATACGGGATGGTTGGGGCGGCGTGGGCTACGCTCATAAGCTTTATGGTAACGCTCGGCTTAAGCTATGCCTACAACAGGAGCTTGTTCAGGATAGAATACGAGTGGGCGAGGCTTGTAAAGATATTTGCGGTGGTTGGTGTGATTTTTTCGGCGGGCTATCTTTACGAAATCGGCAATCTGTATCTATCCATAGCTTTTAAGCTTGGAATAATTGTCGTTCTGTATCCTTTCGGGCTTTTGCTTGTGAAATTTTTTGACAAGCCCGAGACCGACCGAATCAAAAAGACCGCCGGCGCAATTGCCGGATATCTTCGACGTCAGAAACCATCTTAGAATTTATATATACAGTGTAAATCCGTGTCTAAAAAATCTATTAAGAAAACGGTTTAAGTCCGTGTCTAAGAAACGCAAACCAGGGATTTCGGTACTGATTGCCTGTCAGAATGAAGAGGCAATGGTCTCATTGTGTATCCGGTCTTTTCTCGAATTCGGGGATGAGCTGATAGTGGTTGACAACGGCTCTACCGACCACACCAAGGATATCGTGAGGGACCTTCAGCGAAAAAATCCCGACAAGATAAAGTTTTTCGACAGACCGGAGCTGGCGGACCTGTACCAGAACCGCCAGTTCGCTTTCGAGCAGTCATCTTACGAGTGGATTCTTCGTGCCGATGCGGACTTTGTGGCTTATACGGATGGTGAATATGACATTATAAATTTTCGCGAGTATTTACTTCATCGTAAACGCGGGCTTAGGCCGGAGACCATAGCGGTGCCGATGGGTAGTGTAATCGGCGATTTTCGGCATACGGGTGTGGCGATGAGGCCGGGCGGCTACAGGGCCAATCCCGAACGTGCGCAGGTGCCGGAAGCTTTTATCCCGCCTGGTGTTCGATTCTATCGTCATTTTCGGTTTTTTAAGTTTCTCCGGCACGGCAGGAGGGAAGTAGTCAGGTTCTGGCGACTGATGAAGAGAATTTACTGGGACCGGCCGCTGTGGATGCACTGCAATATCAAGAGCGATGTGAATCATTTGTACCGTTCGGAACGTACGAACTGGCGCGAGTTGGGCGATTTTGAGCGCTACCCGACCCTGCATATTTACCTCGAGAGCATCGTCAGGGAAAAATATGGAACCAGTAACCTTGCAGAAGCTGCGGGTATTTATATGGAGCGGCACGTGTTGCCTTACCTTGAGCCTTACGACCCCCAAAAATACTATCCGTACCCGACCCTTGTCGCCGAGCAGATGAAAAAGAATCCGATTTATCAGATTTACGAAGAAGATGGCAAATTAAAAAGGCGTTTTTGCGGCATAGATTGGAAAGCCAGGTAATTTTCAGGTTTCGATTTGGGAATCGGGATTTGCTTTTTGGTTTTTATAGTCTTAAAATCTCTGAAAACCTTTTGATAAAAAAGTATGCAAGAATAGCCGATAAAACTTGTATAATATGCAGGATAAGTAATGAAGCTGATAATACAGATACCCTGTTATAACGAAGCGGATACGCTTGCCGGCGTCATAAATGACCTGCCTGACGAGCTTGAAGGCATTGACGAAATAGAGTACCTGGTCGTTGACGACGGCAGCACGGACGGTACAGCCGAGGTCGCCCGCGAATTGGGAGTGCATCACAGAGTCAGCCTCGGCTCCAACCATGGTCTGGCTGTGGCGTTTCTTGCGGGAATCAAAAAATGCCTCGAACTTGGTGCCGACATTATCGTCAATACCGATGGTGACAATCAGTACCAGAGTGATTGTATCAGGGACCTGGTCGCACCTGTTTTAGAGTCCCGGCTGGATATTGTAGTGGGAGCCCGTCCGATTGAAACGATTGAGCACTTTTCATGGCCGAAAAAGAAGCTTCAGCGAATAGGCAGTCTGGTTGTTCGTCAATTCTCAGGGACCGACATCCCCGATACGACCAGCGGATTTCGTGCGTATTCGGCGGCGGCGGCGATGAGGCTGCACGTCTTTAACCGTTATACTTATACTCTCGAGACTATCATCCAAGCAGGCCATATGAATATGCGAATCGGACACGTACCGGTAAAAGTGAATCCGAAAACGCGGGATTCCCGCCTTATCGCCTCGATACCTGTTTATGTATGGCGGTCGATTTCTATTATTCTGCGTTCATACGTGATGTATAAACCGCTGCGCACGTTTTTTTACTTTTCCCTTGCTCCCGGTTTTGCGGGCGTGGTGCTTTATCTGCGGTTTTTGTATTTCTTCTTTATAAAGGGCTCGGGCGCAGGACATGTTCAGTCTCTTATTCTTGGTACGATGCTTCTGATAGTATCTTTTCTTCTGCTTTCTCTCGGTATTTTGGGCGACCTTATCAGCGCCAATCGCAGACTAATCCAGGACTCTCTTTTTGCGACGCGATGGGAATCATATAAAAAGAGTAGAGCCGCACAGGACCGCCTCCAACAGCAGGAATAAAAGTTCGGCGGCGGGGGAGGGATTTGACGGTGCTGCTAACAATTAGTTTGCAGGTTATTTAAGGCTAATGGAAAGTAAATCTTGGCTCGACCCGGAAATAAAAAACGCATTAGTTCACACGGTTCAGGCAAAATATCTTCACAGAAGCAAGGGTCGTACATTTCTTCGGGCCAGGCTGTTTTAGAGCGGGACGGTAAGGCGGAGAAATACTTTGCAATCAGCACACTGGTAATCCTTCTGGGCTTCGGGGTGTATAAATCGATAGCTCTTTACGGGGCGTATCCGGTTCCCAATCCGGATTTTCCCGGTTTTGTACAGGTTGGCAGGCAACTTCTCAGATTCAAGGTGCCCTGGGATTTCAAGCGTTTGCCGATGGTGGGCATTATGCAGGTTTTGTTGAGTCATCTGATGCCTGGAGACCAGCCGGTACTTACTGCAGGGTGGGTGATAAACGGGATATTCAGCGCATTAAGTGTTGTGCTGCTCTGGAGGGTGGGCAAAAGGATAATCGGCGAATCAGCAATATGGGTAGCCGTGGTGGCGATGCTAAATCCGTGGGTGCTGCGTTCGCAGATTAATCCTATAGCCGAGACCAGCATGATATTTTTCACTCTTACAACATTCTTCTTCATGTTCAGAAGTTCAAGCTGGGTGTATTTATTTGCATGTTTCGCTTCGATGGTGAGATATGAATGTGCGGCTCTTATCCCAATCGCGTTTGTTATGGACATGATAAAGCGGAAAGGTGCAAGACAGAGGCTCCTGGCTGTGCTGTGGGCGGGGATTGCTTCTGTGCCGATGGGGCTTTGGATGCTGGGAACCAAAATGGCCTGGCAGCAGCCCGGTGCCAGACGTGCTTATATCGGCGATTTCACCGGCAAGTCACATCTGGGGATGAAGTACGTGGAAACCCTGTGGGATGCAACTTTTAAGGTTGCTCTTCAGTTGCCGGCCGGGGCAAAGGCTATGTTTGTCAGGACAACTTCAGCCGAGGCTGCTTCGGCGGCGGCTTCTATGAACACACTGGTTACAATTGCCAAAATAATTACAGCCGGGGCGGTGATTGTTGCGATTTTTTGGGGCATATATCGGAAAAAATGGAATGTTGTGGCGCTGATTTTATTCTTCGGGATATACGTCGGCATTCACGCCGCGAGAAAAGCAACACACCAGCGATATTGTGTGCCCGTTATATGGCTTGCGATACTGTTGTGTGCTTACGGTCTGAAGGGTACGTGGAGAACAATCAACATCAAAAAATGGATACCAAAACCGATGGTCGTTTTGTTACAGGCGGCGCTGGTTGCCGGCGCAACTGTTTGGCTGGTTATGCTGATACCTTATATGCAGAAGCTCGCACCTTTTTGCGAGAAGGGCAAGTATTTACCCTATGTTGCCGGGGGGGTGCTGATATTGGTCGTGATTGTAAGAGTTTTCCTTTTCAAGCTGAAATTTTTGGGGCGGGACCTTGCCGTTACGGCGGTTGTGCTGCTGATGATAGTCTCCAGCCATTTCACAACGGCTCGTGTTATAGATAACGGGATATACTATATAGAATTCAAATACATGTTAGACTGGTACAAGGCCAATGCGAAACCCGGCGAGAGACTTGCTACCAGATGGACTCATGTTTTGAAACTGATGACGAAGGAGCACGGCGCAAACATTATGGAATTGACCAGGCTCAAGAGCGACAGCTTCGAGGGTTTTATTGAGAACTGCTACCAAAACGATATTGTTTATGTTGCATGTAATTCCCGTGGCAGCAGCAAGACCAAAAGGGGACTTGCCGAGGTCAGGGAAAAGCTTGTCCACCCGAGGAGCGTCGGGCCGTTTGAGATTGTTCAGCGAATTGAAATCAGCAGGGATATCTGGATAAACATATTTCGCCTGCACCGGCCGCAGGAGCGCCTAAATGACACTTGAGCAAGAGATTTTTGTTTTTTTACGAAGTGGATTGACTTGAGTATGTGATGTCGCGAATCAAGAGGAAAAAAAATCGCACTTTGAGGCCTTCCGGCAACAGCGGCGGGCGCAAGATAGCGGCTTCTGATGCCCAGCCGCTGTCAATCCCATTGGACGATGCTAAAGAAAGGTACTTTGGAATTTTTGTTGCGGTGGTACTTCTGGTATTCGGTGCATATCAATCGATTCAGTACTACGGCCATCAGGTGGTGCCTAATTCCGATTTTCCGGCTTTTATCAGAACGGGTAAGTCGCTTTTGGCCTTTGAGCTGCCGGCCAGTTTCAAACGTGCCCCGGTCTTAGGCTTGCTGCAGGCGGTGCTTAGCCGGGTGGTGGGAGGTCAGCATCCGGATTTGACCGCCGGCTGGCTGCTGAATTCGCTTCTGCACCCTTTTAGTGTGGTTCTGTTATATCTTATTGCGCGAAAAATTTTAAAGGGCGGCGGGTGGCTTTACGCAATTATAGTCGCTGTTAATCCGTGGACGGTTTCTTTGTTGGTTGAGCCGATAGCGGAGACGACGATGATATTTTTCATACTGCTGACCGTTTATTTCATTCTTCGCCGCTCCAACTGGTGCTATTTGTTTGCTTCAATCGCCACTATGACCCGGTATGAATGCGCGGCTCTGATTTTAGGCGCTTTTATGCTCGATATAATTACACGCACAACCAAAAAAGAACGTATTCGGGCCTTTTCGTATTCAGCTTTAGCTTCGGTTCCTCTTGGTTTGTGGCTTTTGGGGACAAAGCTGGCCTGGCAGCCGGGTGTGAGCAGGCACTATTTCGGACACTTTACCAGCTCCCGCGGGCATGTCGGATTTGAATACTTTCGATGGTTTTGGGAAACCGCTTTTATGCCACTGGTTCAATTGCCCGCTGCGGTCAAGGCCGCTTTTGTTTTACGCCCGGCAACGTCAGCTCAGGCTGCTTCGGTGGCAGATGCAGTCAAAACGCTGTCGGCTTTGAGTCAATTTGCAGCTGCGACCGGTTGTCTTGTCGGGATTGGCTACAGTATGATTAAACGGCGGTGGAAGCTTTTGCCTGTGATTATCTTTTTTGGTTTATATGTCGGTATTCACTCGATGCGGGCACTTACCCGTCACAGGTATTGTCTGCCGGCTGTGTGGGTCGGTTTGCTGCTTTGCTGTTACGGCTGGCAGAAAATATGGAAGGTGGTCAACCGGAAAAACCGGATTCCGAGGTCGGTCATAACCTTGTTGCAGATGACAGTCGTATTGGTGGCCGGTATATGGCTTTTTATGCTGTCGGGTCATCTTCTTGGAGCCGCCGCGAAGTACAGCCCGACTTCGAGGTATCTGCCTTATGTGGCGGCGGGGGTAATCTTACTCGTGTTTGTTGTACGGACTTTAATTTACAAAACAAGATACTTTTGGCGTGATGCAGTGTTGTCAGTTCTTGCATGTTTAATGGTATTTTCGGGCCAGTTTGTATTGGTGCAGCAGGTAGGCACGGGCAAGAGGGACGTCGAGTTCAAGATGTTGGCCGACTGGTATGTTCAAAATGCCAGGCCCGGCGAGAAATTAGCGGCGACTCTGACCAACGTAATGCGGTTCTACGCACCCAAGCAATCCGGGTATTTTGTGCCGATGGAAACAATCGGTGGAGATGATGCGGCTAAATTTGTGCGAAAGTGTCATAAAAGAGACATTACCTATATTGCGTGGGATTCGAGGATAGGGCTTAGCCCGACAAATTCGTATTACAAGAAATGGGGCATTGATAGAATTGCGATGCTCGCGCGACCGCAAAGCACCGGGCCTTATGAATTCATCACACAACTGAAATACAGCAACCGCCGCTATATAAATCTTTTCCGATTACGAAAGCCGGACTCTGCCGAGCCGGATTAAAGGTATCCGGTACAAAATTAGTTGATGAAAATACGGGAAAACAAATATATCTCCAGACCGGCGATTGATGAGCCTGTAATTGAGAAAAAGGTGTCTTTTGCACAGCCAAATAAATTTGACCGTGGTACCTGTATTCTTTCTGGAACTCTGAGTGCACAGGTTCACAGGACACGTGAAAGAATCAGAGCACACAACGTAAGTGACGGGTCTATTAACAGAAGCCTGCCGGCGCAAGCCGGCGGAAAAAAACAGAAGTCAGATAACAAAGGACAGAAGTGGATATACGAGTATAGTGATTGAACCGCTGAGCAATGACCAGTTGCCAAGAAGTTTGATTCGGCCGCTTGCGCGGCTCGGCTTCTGCAGGTATTGTTGCGTAGTCCGGCTTTTGTGGACGCATCATTTATGACACATCACGAGCCACGAGCTAATCCACGGCTATTACTTCTTTTACTTCGGGCACTCTTTCTTTCAGGAGCCTTTCTACGCCCATCTTTAATGTCATTGCCGCACCCGGGCACCCCCTGCAGGCGCCCTGCAGGCGAACGTTGACGTTATTATCCTGGTCTATTCCCACCAGTTCTATGTCGCCGCCGTCATTTTGGAGCATCGGGCGGATGGACTCTATTATCTCAGCGACCTTGTCTTTGAAACTCTTTTCGTCGCCACCACAACCACAGTTTTCACACATTTGATTATCTCCTGAAAAAATTGTCATTCTGAAGCCCGATTTATCAGGGCGAAGAATCTCCAGTACACATTTGTCATTCCCGCCCTGCATCACAGTGCGGGATAAACTCCAGCGGGAATCCAGTCTTTTAGGTTCTGGATTCCGGGTCAAGCCCGGAATGACAGTGGGCGGGGAATCGATATTCTTTCCTTCGACAAGGTCACTGCGACTCAGAATAACATCAATAGGTTTTTAACGAAGCATACTTCTAACAATGCCATTATATCACAGCTCGAAATCGATGCCAAAGCCTTTTTTTGCAGCCCTTTGCTGTTTTAAGGTGCTGCGCCGCTTTTTCTCGTCTAACCGTCGCTGTACGGCCGAGTCGGGGACCTTCGTTTTCTTTCGGACGGGTCTTTTAACAAGTGCGCCGGCCAATAGCTCGATGAGGCGCTCTTTGGCGGCGGCTCGGTTTGCCTTCTGGGTCCTGTGGCGTTGTGAGCAGATGTGCAGGACGCCGTTTTTGTCGGCCCGGGTTTTTAACCTTTTTAGTATTCGCGTTTTCTGACTGTCGGAAAGAGTTCGGCAGCCGGCCACGTCGAAATAAAGCGTAACCTTGGTGCTAACCTTGTTTACGTTCTGACCGCCCGGGCCGCGGCTGCGCGAGGCCTTGAAGACAAATTCATCTTCCGAAATAACAACACCGTTTTTTATTTCAATCATTGCCCGGTCCCCTGCTTTTTTTCTACTTACCGCTCCTTTCGGCGGTAATGGCATTTCGGGGCCTGAAATCAACGTTGAAATACTTCCTAACCGTCAAATAGAATTTTCCCAGACCGGTTCCAATGCCAAAATTACTTTTTTGTAACGTTCATATTTTTCGGTGTAGATTTCCTTTTGTGCCCGGTTCGGTTCTCGGCGACTTTCGATACGTGTCATTGCACCTACGGCTTCTTCGTAGCTCGAATATAAACCAACGGCGACAGCGGCGGCAATAGCTGCGCCGAGGGCTCCTAATTCGGTGCCTGCCGGGATTTCTACGGGAATCTGAAAGCAGTCGGCAAACATCTGTACCCAGACTTCGCTTCTCGCTGCACCACCTGTGAAACGTATGACTTCGGGCGGATCGCGGAATTTCAGAAGGCGTTGCAGGTGTGTATTATGGGCGAAGACGATTCCTTCGTAGATAGCTCGAAGGACGTGTGCACGGGTATGAAAACCTTCAAGGCCGATGATGCATGATTTTGCGCCTGCCCCTGCGTTGGAGCCGTAGAGAAACGGCAGAAAGGTAATTGCGGCCTCTTTGGCGCTGACGGATTCGACCATCCGGTTACACAATTCGTACACACTTTTGCCCGCTTTTTGGGCGGCTGCACGCTGAGAACCCAAAAATTCAGTTACGAACCACTCTAAATTGCTTGCCGAGGTGGGACTTCCCTCCAACATAAGATACCAGCCGCCGATACTGTAGCAGGATGTCATAAACAGTTCCCTGTCGATGAGCGGCTCAGCGGCAATGTATTGATTATTGCCCCATGTGCCGGCCACCAGCGACATCTGACGCTCGTCGATGATGCCGGAGGCGAGTCCACACGCATCTATATCAAACATCCCCCCCGCCACGGGTGTGCCTTGCTTAAGGTTTGTCTGTGCGGCGGCTTCGGCAGTTACAGTGCCGGCGATATCGGCGGTTTTGATAATCGGCGGCAGGAGGCCTTTCATCTCGGAGATTCCGAACAGCTCCAGAACCTGGTCATCATACTCGGCGGTAACGACATTCATCAGGCTTGTGCCGGACATATCGGTCAACTCGGCGTTTATTTGTCCGCAGAGCCGATAGCGGATGAAGTCCTTGCACATAAGCACCCACCGGGCCTTTTCAATAGTATCCGGTTCATTATCTCGCAGCCAGGACAAGAGTGCATTAGGCTGGGCGGGCCAGATGGATTGAGCAGTTTTTGGCAGCACTTTTTCACTAACTCCGTCGGCAAGCCATTTATCGACGTAGCTTTGTGCGCGACTGTCTGTGGAGTTTATGGCATTTCGGACGGGTTTACCATGCACATCTACGAGATATATGCCGTTGCCGTGTCCGGTGCAGGCGATTCCGGCAATTCGGCCCGGATCGATACCGGATTCGGCCAGGACCTGCCTTATCGCTTCTGCGGTACTGTTCCAGGTCTCGTTCATATCGCGCTCGCTTAAGCCGGGCCTGGGCTCAACAAGATTGACTTTACGGGCGGCGGCGGCTATTTCCCGGCCGGTAGTAGTAAATATCGCCGCCTTGGACACTGTAGAGCCGTTATCAATTCCAAGCAGATACTTGTCCATATTTTATCCCTTTTAAGCCGTTGCACCGGAAGGTGTTTCTTCGCCGGTTATTTCAACCGGCCCCTCTTGGTGCAAATCCCCGTTTGCCTCACTGACGGTGTCATCCCGGAACAAGACCACAAAAGCCGCGAGAAGAACAGCGGAGATGATTGTTATCACGGTCCACATAGCTTTCCAGTTCACACCGTCGGCGAGCCTGTACACCTCCATCAGCCTGCCGTTTATGAAGTTACCTGTCAGGTTGCCCAGGCCGAACGTTGCCAAGAAGAAGAATCCCTGCGCCTGTGCCTGGATATCTTTTGGGGCCTTCTTGTCGATATATATTTGTCCGGCGACAAAGAAGAATCCAAAAATCAGCCCATGAACTCCGATAGCTACATAGTACAACCATGCCTGAGCAAGGGCCACGCCCGCCAGAAACGCCGCGTAACGAACGAAAAGCATCACCAGGCCGATGCAAATCGACCACTTGACACCTATTCGCGCGATTGCAACCGGGATAAGGAGCATAAAGAATATTTCACCCAATTGCCCGATGTTCATCCTGGCTGTTATGTTGGTGTAGCCCTGAGCATCGAAGAAAGCCGAGCCGAAGTTAAAGTAAGTTACAAACGGTATCATCGCCAGGAAGGAGATTATGATAAAAGCTGTAAAGTTGAAGCTTTTCATCAAAGAGACCGCTCGCAGTCCCAAAGCATCGACGATGGATGCCTTTTTCCCCCTCGCCGCCGGCGGCGTATTGGGCAAGGAAAGCGCAAGTACAGCGGCCAGGAGACTCGTTGCGGCGCCACACAGCATAGGGACATTTGTAACCTCGAAGTTTTGGGCCTTAAACAACCTGACGGCAACGATGCTAAAAACGGCCGATGCCACCCATCCGATGGAGCCGAAGACCCGAATCTGCGGGAACTTTTCGGAGGGGCTGTTTGCCATGGCGATGGCGCTTGTAAGACCCCATGTCGGCATATAGCACAACATCGCCACAAGAAGGGTAATAAACAGAACGGTCAAGGCGGTCTGTTGTGCGGCGAAGAAGAGCAATACCGCGCACAAAAGGTTTAACGCAGCCAGGACATTTTGACTGGCGAAATGCCGGTCGGCAATCATACCGATGACGGGCGAAACGAGACAGCCCAGGGCCATCGAACTAAGTATCCAGGCCATCTGAGTTCCGCTCATCCCCAACTTACCAAGGTAAGCGGCAAGCGGCACATACCACACCGCGAACAGCATATACTGCAAAAACATCATGATGCTCAAACGGATTCTTACATTCATTGACATACGTTTCATACCGCATTTCCTTTCTTGCGTTTAAAAACAGGCCCAGATTTAATATCAATCGTCCAACTCAACAACGGATATTGTATGCGGCTCATCAAACTCATTGCCGGCCAAAGGTAAATCGATATTCGAGATGTAAAGCCTACCGTCCCGCAGACACACTTCAGAAGGCATGTCGAGCATTCCGTCGATACCACCGGAATTTCTGGCATCCTTAGCAATTGTTGTAACCGCTCCCGTTTCTACATCAACCTTATGAACGGCGTTACCGACAAAATCCGCAACGTAAACAGCATTGGTTTTCGGGTCGAATTTCATCCCGTCGGTGCTTTTGATACCGTGGCCTCGAACAAGAACCTTCTGTGAAGCGACTTTACCGTCTTTGTTGAAAGTGAACCTGACAATAGCGGCCCGGCCGAAATTGCCGACATACATATTTCCCTGCGAATCAAAGGCCAAACCGTTGGCACCGACCGGCCAGTCGGGATTGTCCGTATATATGGTCGCAACAAGGTGCTCGTCCTTTCCTCCAGGCTCTACCTCGAGCGGTTTTGCCTCGCGGAACTCCGAATACCTGAACCGATATACACCGCTGGGCATCGGTTTAACATCACCGGTAATTGACGTCTCGGTAACATAGACGCCGTCCGGCCGGCATACAACTGCGTTGGCCTGGTTCATGCCGGTTACAAGAACATCGAATTTGGCGGGCCTGCCACTTCTGACCTCAAAACGCAAAAGCCGGGATTTGTTGACTGCCCCGGCCAGGCTTTGATTGTCCGCAACATACAAGTTGCCATCCGGCCCGATGTCAATGCCGAGCGGACAGGCCTTTCTCGTCTCGGGATGAATCGGAAAGACAAGAAACTCTTCGAGTCCGTTATCCGGTTTTATCTTCATAATACAAGCCGGGTATTTATCATTGTTGGTGTTGGGACAGGTTAGATATATATTGCCTTCGGCGTCAAGAGTCATTCCGTCCGGCGTGTTACATTTTGCCGGCAACAGGACACCGATACTCGGCTTCTTTAAGGTCGAGCAGCCGGCCTGTGTAAATACAAGCAGCAAAAATATCAGGGCGACTTTACTGAGAAACCTTATACGAACTCTCGAACCAAATTCATAAATTGATGCCATTATCAGCTCCTTAAAAAAACAGTTTGATTTTCATTATATCCGGTTCTACCGCATCAGCATTCCGCCTGACACATCGACTGTTGCGCCGGTCATGTATCCTGCTTTTTCTGATGCAAGAAAGGTTACTACATCTGCAACTTCCGCAGGTGAGGCGATTCGATGAAGCGGGATGCGATTCAGGTACTTTTCTTCGTTCCTGGCAAGCACTTCGGCAACCATCTCGGTCTTAATCATACCCGGGGCCACCGCGTTTACACAGATGCCCTGTCGGGCAACTTCGCGTGCAAGAGCGATTGTGAATGAGACAATCCCGCCCTTACTGGCGTCATAAGGGGCATGGCCGGTGGTTGAACCGCGAAATGCCGCCTGTGAGACGATATTGACAATTCTTCCCGCTCTGCCGGACTTCAACAGCCGCTTTATAAACTCACGGCTGGTCAAAAATGTACCGGTCAGGTTCACCCCGATAGTCTCGGTCCACATCGCTTCTGTCATATCTTCTATCCGACAGGTCGGGCAAACGGCTGCGTTGTTAATCAGGATATCTATTTTTGAAAACTCTTCCTCCACCCTGTTGAAAATCGAAAGCACATCGGATTCTTTAGCAACATCGCCGGCAACAGTAACAGCCTCAACTCCGTATTCATTTTTAATCTCTTCAGCCACAGCCAGTGCTTTATCTGCGGTCCGGCGATAATTTACAGCGACCTTTGCGCCCTCACCGGCCAACGAAAGACATATCGCCCTGCCCAAACCGCGCGAGCCGCCGGTTACCAGGGCTACTTTATCGTTAAGTTTCAACTCCATAGCAATTGTCTCCTTCAAGGTTCCAGAACCACTCTCAGGGCTTCACCGCTCTGCATAAGTTCGTATGCTTTGAAAATATCATCGAGGCCCAATATATGGCTTGCCAGTTTATCCACAGGGATATAACCTGCGTGTAACAACTCAACGGCTTTGGTAACATGCTTCGGCGCCGAATCGCTCGTTCCTATAAGCCTGATTTCGCCGTAGTGTATTACTCTACTATCAAGCGAAAGCATGCTTTTGCCGGCGGGCAGGGAGGCGAACAGACACACCGTCCCGTGCTTTCTTGCAACGCCGATTGCCTTTTCCTGCGGTCCTGCCGCAGGGGCCGCTACTATTACCACATCGGCCCCAATACCGTCCGTTTCTCTTTTTACAATTTCACAAAGATCTTGACGAGCGGAATCTATGACAAGGTCAAAACCAAAATTTCCGGACTGTTTTAATCTGATTTCGTTAATCTCAGCAATGATAATTTTACCGGCCCCGAATTCTTTTGCTACGCAGGCATTCATAATGCCCATAGGTCCCGCACCGACTACAACGACTGTGTCGCCGGGCCCGATATTGCAGTTCTCGGCACAATTGACCGCACAGCTCAGCGGCTCTGCCAGGGCTGCATAATGGGCCTTTACACCATCAGGAACCTTTATTACATGGCCCTGTTCAAGCGCCCGGGCCGGTATGGTAACAAATTCCGCAAACCCGCCGGGATAAACATATCCCATAGGTCGAAGGTCGGTGCAAAGATTAGGCCTGTTATTCCGGCAGTAAAAGCACCGTCCGCAGGAGACCGAAGTCGCCATAACAACCCGTTCATTGCACTTAAATCCTTTTATCCGCGCTCCGACCGTCTCAACAAGACCTGTAAACTCATGCCCCACTACCATCGGAGGCTTTATCCTCGGATTTCCCTCCATATACGCCTTCAAATCGGAGCCGCACACAGCACAGGCGTCAACTCTTACACGAATCTCGTCATCAGCACATTTGGGGACGGAAATATCTTCAATCCTTACATCCTTTGGGGCATAGTAAACCACCGCTTTCATCCGCCGGGTCATTCGGGTGCTCCATCCAGAATCGCTTCGGTTGATGCGGCACCGAGCCGTTTACACCCCTGCTTCAGATATCCGACCGCGGTTTCATAGCTTCTGACGCCGCCCGAAGCCTTTACCCCCATTGTCTTACCGACTGCCCCGACCATAATATCAACAGCCTCCGGAGTTGCAGGCCCATCCCCGAAACCGGTGGATGTCTTTACAAAATCGGCGCCGGCGGCCTCGGCGATTTTGCACGCCTTTGCAATCTGTTCGTCCGAAAGATAACATATTTCGAGAATAACTTTGACAACGGCACCGGACTTTTTCGCCTCGTCAACTACCGCCTCAATATCTTTCCGAACAAAATCGTAATCTCCCGACAGAAACCTGCCGATGTTCATAACCATATCCAGCTCAACGGCACCATCTTCTATCGCCAGCTTTGCCTCAAGGACCTTAACCTCGGGTCGGTTGCTGCCGTGCGGAAAACCTATCACTGCAGATACGACCGTTACACTGTTTTTAAGTTCCCTGGCCGCCAGCGAAACATCCGTGGGCCTTACACAAAAACAACCAACTTTACGCTCCGCACACATCTTACATCCTGCAATTATATCCTCATCGGTTGCAAACGGCTTCAATACGGCATGGTCGATTTTCGCGGCTACTTCGCCCCGTGTAAACATCTTCGGTGCTCCTTACTGCTAAAGTTTTATTTTTCGATAATCTCTAATGCATCTCTCTGCCGCCGGTAACATTTATCGCCTGACCGGTCATATAGTCGGCACCATCGGAGGCAAGGAAAAGCGTTACAGCAACAATATCTTCAATCTTAGCCAATCTTTTAAGCGGCACTTTCCCGGTGAACTTTTTAACAACTTCAGCCACAGGCAAATTCAAATCCTTTGAATAACCCGCCGATACGGTGCTCCAGACACCGGTGCCTTCGGTAATACCCGGACACAGGCAGTTGACGGTAATTCCGTAGTCGGCCAGCTCGTAGGCTAAGGCCTGAGTGAATCCTATGACGGCAGCTTTCGCGGCGGAGTAGTGGCTCAGAAGTGCGGAACCTGTCTTGCCGGATTTCGAGGAAAAGTTGATAATTCTGCCTCCGCCGGCCTTTTTCATCAGTGGGACAACATTCTTTATGAATAAGAAAGTACCCTTGCAGTTTACCGCAAACATATTGTCCCACTCTTGTTCGGTGATATCTTCGACCGGATGGGAACCGATTATACCCGCTACATTAATGAGGATATCGATTTTTCCGCCGAAATTCTCTGACGCAGCATATACAACCGCCTTAACCTGCCCGGCCCGGGTAACATCGGCCGCGAGGTGAGCACACTTGCCACCGGCTGAGGCGATATGTTTCATCGTTGCTTTAAGTCCTTCGGAGTCAATATCCGTGATAAAGACATTCGCTCCGCTGCCTGCAAAAGCCACCGCTATACCTTTGCCGATGGCACCGGCTGCACCGGTAACCAAAACTGTTTTTCCGTCAAAATTCATTACTCACGTGCTCGTTATTTTAACCCTAACTCTTGTATCACAAAACGGCATAAAACGCTACCGAAAATTTTGGGATTTACTTTTGCGTGATAATCTCGTATAATACATGTTTGTGTTTTATAAGAAAGCCCGGTAAGCAATTTTTAAGCTCAAAGGCACCCAGGGGTGGGTACAAATCAAAAATATAAGGATTTTGATAATGAAACAAGCATCTTCAATCAAAAATTTGATATTCGCAATTATCCTCAGCTCGGCGGCCGGTGCCGATGTTCCCGACTACTACGTACACAAAGACACCTGGCACGAAAGCCTGCGGGCCTCGCGTGAAAAACTTACGGAAATGGAACAGGCCGGGGCAATCGGTATGCCGTTGCCGAATCTGGGAGGCTCGGATTTTACAATATCGGCCTGGATAAAAACCGAGTCGGAAACCGGTGCTATCCTGGTCAAGGCTCCATCATGGCGAGGTTCGCAATCGCAAATGAAGGCCTTGTACCTGAAAGATGGGAGGTGCGTTTACGAAATCCGCGATACAGGTTCATTCGAAGCTGAAGTACGCGTTAATGACAACAGGTGGCATCATTTGGCACTTATCGGAAGAAATCCCATGGAGTTTTTCATTGACGGCTCGGTCGTCGAACGCATGCGCATATCGGCTTTTGATAACCTCCTTCCTGACGATGCCTCACACACTTTCCGCATCGGGTCGGATTCCCGCCGGTTTCCCGAAGGCGGCGGTTTCGAGGGACTTATTGACGAGGTGCAGATTTTCAACAGAATGCTTTCGGCAAATGAAGTTAAAACAATTTATAAAAAACCGGGCGCAGTGAGGGACGGCCTGTCGGGGTGGTGGAGATTTGAGGATAAAGAGGAAGGTGCAAAGGATTCCTCGGGCAACAATAATGACGGCAGGATATGGCGGGCCCGAATCGCAAAGGGCAAAAAGGGAAAGGCTCTGGAATTTTCCGGCCGGGGCAGGGTACAGTTGCCTCTGTCGGAAGGTGCCCGAGCCCGGCTGGAGTTGTGGGAGATTCTCGAAAAAGACTTTACCGACGAACAAAGCACAACTGAAATGGCACGGGAAAGACGCGACAATATCTGGACGGGCGACTGGAGGCCGGGCGACCTGGAGGAACCGGCACAAAGGTATGCCGCCGCCACGATTGACCTCGGGTCTTTGCCGGAAAAAGCACACAAGCTCGCAGCCAATGTGGAAAACGCCGATGCCCTGGTGCTGGTCCGGGACGTTTATCATCTTTCCGCAGCCAACCATGAAACGTATTCGAACTTGAGCCAAAAGGTCGAGACATTACAACCTGCAATATCACATCTGGCTCAGAATTTCGAACAAAGGTATCCAAACGCAAACCGATACCTGGCACAATCAGCGGAAATTAAGAAGCAACTTGTTGAAATAGGCCGCCATCCGGCAGACGCCGAGACGATAAAAGGCCTCAATAATGACTTTAAGCGGCTCCGAAACGCCGCTCTGGTAACAGATAATCCGCTAATGGATTTTGATAAATTGCTTTTCGTAAAGCGATACAGTTATCAATCGAGCCACTATTACACCGATTTTATCGACGGCACCGAGAATCCCGGCGGAAATCTGTGCATACTCTCGATGAAGGACGGCAAGGTTACGGAGCTTTTGCCCTCGATGGCAGGTGGCATTTTCGGTCGATACGATTTGTCTTTTGACGGCAAGCGTATCGTTTTCGACTGGAAAGAACGCATCGGCAAAGGATTCCGGCTATACGAAGTCGGCATTGACGGTAAAGGGCTAAGACAGATTACCTTCGAGCCGCCGGACGAACCCGAACGGATAAAAAAATACAACCACCATGACACTGAAGGTACCGCACGGATATATCATCATCATACGGACGACATGCACCCGTGCTATATGCCCGACGGCAGGATAATGTTCTCCTCGACACGTTGTGAATACGGAACGCTTTGTGACGGGCCGGACAAGCTAAGCACCGCGGTCATCTACCGGGTCGATGCCGACGGCAAAAATATGGTCAAGCTGACCAACAGCGCCGTCAGCGAGTTTTCCCCCGCCATAATGCACGACGGCCGAATCATATACCATCGATGGGAATATGTCGATAAGGGACAGATCGGCGTCAAATGTCTTTGGGCCATGCGTCCCGATGGTAGCGGAACCGCTGAGCTTTTCGGAAACGACATCGCCCTGCCGCCCGTATTTAACCACGGCCGGCCGATACCAGGCTATAACAATAATCTTTTCGTAACTTTGGGCACTCCGCATTTCCCACAGTCCGGCGTAGGCACAGTCATCCGTCTGGATATCAATAAACCAATCCGCACCCGTGAGCCGATGACCTATATAACACCGGATATCGACATCCGCACCGAAGGCGGATTCCACCACAGAGTCGGCGACGGATGGGAGCGCACCCCATACGGCCCGCTGTATATGGACCCGCTGCCTTTGAGCGAAAAATTCTTCTTAGTCTCGCACAATCCGGATAAGGTATGGAACGATGTTCGGGCTTACGGCTTGTACCTGCTCGATGAGTTCGGCAATCATATCCTGATTTACAAAGATAAGGAATTTTCCTGCTGGCAGCCCACACCGCTTCGGCCTCGCAAAAAGCCCGCGGTCATTCCTTCGGTACGTCCCGGGACTGATGAGCCGGCAACTGTCGTACTAAGCGACGTTTATGTTGGGCTTGAGGGTATCAAACGAGGCACAATAAAATACCTTCGCATTATGGAGCAGGTGCCGCGACCGTGGGACTGCCGGCAGTTCTGGTCTGAAGGCGCCCCTGGAGTCAGTGCCGGAAGCGTTCTGGGTCTAAAGGTTATGCACGGCATCATCCCGGTCTATGAAGACGGCTCGGCCCATTTCACCGTCCCGACCGACCGAAATATCTATTTCCAGGCCCTCGATGAAGATTATATGGAAGTGCAGCGGCAACGGACCTATATAAATTACCGTCCCGCCGAGAAACGTTCCTGCATCGGCTGTCATGAGATGCGGCAGTTGGCTCCTGCCAACAAAACGATTATGGCGCTGAATCACCCGCCCGCTGAGCCCGCTCCACAGCCGGGCGATGCCACCGCACAAAGAGTTATTCATTATCCGACCGATGTTCAGCCGGTCCTTGACAAGCACTGCATCAGTTGCCACAGCGGCGAAAAACCCCCCGCAGGCCTTGACCTGACAGGCGAGATGACCTGGGGTTTGACCCGTTCCTACGAAAGTATCTTGGAGCACGACCTGGTAGCTACATTTGACGAAGGCTCTGATTTCGAGGGTACCGAACCTGTGCCTCCCTATACAATCGGCTCACACGCCAGCAAAATCATACAGAAACTTCGAGAAGGACATAATGATATTAAGCTCTCGCGCGAGGAGATGCTCAAACTGACCACCTGGGTCGATGCCAACGCCCAGTACTACGGCTCATGGTACGGCCGGCGGGAACTGGATTACAGAGACCACCCGTATTTCCGTCCGACACCAACCTTTGCCGAGGCTGTCAGCCTAAAATGCCCCTGGCAGGACGATCCAAGACAACTAACCGCCGATTAAACTGATTGACACGGATTTTTTACCGCTGAGAACGCGGAGCTCGCAGAGGTGTTTTTAGAGCCTATAATAAAACCGTACTTTTCATTCCGGGCTTGCCCTGCCCTGAGCGAGCATAGCGAGTCGAATGGGCCGAGGAATCTGTTGAATAAGTCCGCGAAACGCCTCCCTTAAATTTACAATGCTTGTCCCTGCGAAGGAATGTCAGGGCTCCCAAACGCATTTTGTCGCGTTAGGGAAACCCTTTCACCCCTGCGAAGGCAGGGATAAAATATAAAATTAAAGAGGGGCCGAAGGCCCCGATTCATCGGGACCCACAGCCCTTAGAATTCAATAAATCTTTTTCGTTCAGGTTACGGATTTCGATACAGATATTCTATTTCAGCAGAAGTTAATGCCCTGTTGTAAATACGAACTTCGTCTAAAATGCCACTGAAGAAGTCTGTATTACCGACTGACCGACAAGGTCCGTCACAAAAAAGAAACGGTGAACTGTTCGAAATTGATACAACATCGGTAGCAAAATTAGTAGCATCAAGAATGCCATCGATATAAAGCTGTGCTTCAACACCCTGCCTTTTAATTACCATTAAATGCCACTGATTGTCGTCAAGACGCTTACTACTCCAGAACAAATTCTTGATGTCCGTACTTTGATATAGCTCGATAAGCATATGCCCTGATGGTACGGTTGGTTCTGACATAGTGAATTCAATGAAACTATGTACGCCACAGAATGCACGTTTTCCCATAATAGTTTCTATTCTATCTGTATCGGTTCGAAACCAAAAGGCAATGCTGAAATCGTTCGTTCCAAAATTTCCTATTGTGTTTCCAAAATTTGCATAATCATCCATACCGTCAAAATCCAAGGACTTTTCGGAAATGCCATTGACCCAGGCTGTGTCGCCGTTTAAAGTTCCATCATTACCGCCAATAACATCATGTGCAATTATGCCACTGCCTTCATCAAGATTCCAATATGCTACAAGCCCCTCATCTATGTTACCAGATTTTAGCCAGTTTATTGCCATTAGAGCTAAGTCTGATAAATCCACAAAACAATCATAATTGATATCACCTATTGGGTGTAGACATCGGAAAATCGTGAACACATCATCACTTGTATCATAGACATTGGGATCGGTTGCATCGCTGATACGGACAAGGCACTGGTTTGATGTTACCAGCGGCACAAGCCACTGGTATTCGCCGTCATTGGGAGTATTGGCGTCAATCACCTCCCAACTACCATCAATACCATTGGCATCAGAGTATTCAATCGCAACATTGTCAATTAAATCTATTGCTTCCCAGCTAATTGTTTCAGTCTGTCCTGCTATTAGCTCTTCTCCGCCATTTGGAGATAAGAGACGAGGAGTGATGTTTAGAACAACACGAAATCCGAAACAGCTATCATTCCGGGCACCAGGAGGGTCTACTTCCCGCATAGCTAAACGGCATTGAAATGCATTACCTCCCCAGCCACTACCACGAAGAATACGATAATCACCACTTGCAGGCCCTTTCGGATTAATATGAGGATATGGGGTGGTACTGTAATAATTCGAATCGTACCAATCGTTACACCACTCATGCACATTTCCCGACATATCATAGAGTCCGTAGCCATTGGGCGCGAAACTACCAGCTATAGAAGTATATGGTCTAGTCCCATCATTCCAGTCGGGATGAAAGCCACTGGTCGGACTTACATCGTAAAAGTAACTGTTAGGATCAGCATAATAATTGGCTTGACTGTGACTGATGGTGTCGCCCCACGGAAAGCGGTAATATGGGCTGTTTTCGCCACCGCGAGCGGCGTATTCCCATTCGGCTTCAGTAGGTAAGCGATAGCCATTCTTTGAAAAATCACATTCCCATGTTGAAAGGCTGTAACATTCCTCGTAACCTTCTTGGACACTGCGCCAGTTGCAGTAGGCAACTGCTCCATACCAGCTCACTAAAACCACAGGATCATCGAACATGTCTCGCGGTGGATCACCTTTAGTTCTTACGCTGAAATTGGAGTCGCTAAAATCAATCTGGCTGAGCTCACCATTATCAGGGTTACCTGCAGGTGCAGATGATGTAGAACAATATGGGTAACTATTACCAGTATCATCTACCGCGTACACGACGCCGGTATCAACCTTAATCTGATCAGGATAAGCAGAATTAAGGAAATCGGCATACTGCTGGTTCGCTATCTCATACTTACTCATTCTGAATGAGTCAACATAAACTGCATGAACGGGCAGTTCATCACCGTTTCCATCTCCGACATGCCTTCCCATTTCAAACTCACCGCCCGGAATAAAGACCATTTCCACACTTGCCTGCGCCACACTAACAAAGGTCAAAACCACACATGCCAACAAACAAATTGTCATTAACTTCTTCATCTTTTCTCCTTCACATTTTACTTTCTTTTTGATTTTCTTTTCATTTTCCAACGAATCTCCTCTGTGCTCACGGTGCCCTCGGTGGCTTACATTCAATGGTGCGATGTATCGCACCCTACTTGTGCCCTTATGCCCTTATCTCATTTTTGGTTCCTCCTTTCTGATTTGATGATTTGCAAAACCCCACGTTGAACGTTGGGGGTAAATAATCTGCGAACACCCTTCGGTCGGCTTGCGCCGACGTGCTTCTGTTGCCTGATTTGGTAATTGGTAAATCGGTGAGTAGGTGAATCGGTGAGTAGGTGAATCGGTGAGTAGGTGAATCGGTGAGTAGGTGAGTAGGTGAATGGGTGAGTAGGTGAGTAGGTGAGTAGGTGAGTAGGTGAGTAGGTGAGTAAATATAAAATATAAAATAAAAAATATAAAATTGCAGAGTCCCCCCCTCCCCCAATTCTACTCTCCGGTTTTCTCCGCAATCTAACTCCAATTACGCCTCCCTCTTTTCTCTCCAGTAAAAAGACGCGATACAAATTAAGCAATCTTCTGAATTGTGTCGAGTCTTTTTTTGAAAAAGTTGCGTTTTTCTTCAGCTAAGGGGGGGGCAATACGTAAGTACAGGCCATGTAAGAACTTATGAGGCTTCGGTGTGATGTTTTTATTTTCCGATAAAAAAAGAAATTATTTTTTTACACAGACTTTTTTTACAATCCAGAGGATAAATCTCGGTGCAAGGGGGAAAAAATCCTCGAAAGGCATGATGTCGCCGGCGGCGGGGCGCTCATCCAAGTCATGTTTAATCCCCGGACAACCGGCGTCAAAATAAAGCCGGCCTGCAACGTTATACCACGGGTACTCCCGGCAGCCCCTCGGCCTGTCCGGATATATCGAGCAGAGTCCGTCTTTGAGCAGGCAGCAGACGGAATTTTTCGACCTTGTAAAAATTCGGCCGTGTTTATCTTTTCTTAGCGCTTCGGGGGCGATATTTTCAGCCTCGGCCGGTGTTACCACCGGCGTTCCCAAAACCCGGCAGCACTTGGCACATTCGGCTTTTAGGCAATCAAGACGGGTAGCTTCATTTGCCGGCACCAGGTGCAATAAACCTTCCCTTCGTGCCTTGATGACTGCTTTTATCAGTGTCCAGGTCATATTCTCACCGACTTAATCGGCCTTTACCGGCCACAAAGCCCGCGCAAAGTATTATCGCCGAAACAACCAGGCTGCAAACCGGCGCTAAGAAAACCAGGCTCGAATTTGAGGTTAATCTGCCGTAAACAGCGGTGCCCCAGCCTGTTACAAATCCTGCACTAACCGCAACCGCTGCGGCTTTGGATACCCGGCCGAGACGCCGGCGGTCCAGCATCAAGGCGGCAACCACAAGCGGGCAAAGCCCCAGTTGGGCGCCGTATATCGCAAAGACGAGGTCGGCTATGGAAAATCCCACGTACGACAAAAGCTCAACAAGCAAAGTTGAGACTATCGCCGCAGCTACGAGTATGAACCTCGAAAGGCCTAATTCTCTTCTTGAAGCAAGCCTGTCATTCAGCGGGCTTTTCCTGAGCCGGGAAAAAACATCCTCATACAACGTATGTGAAACCGCTATAAGCTGTGTCGAAGCGGTTGACAGCATCGCCCCATACAGGCCCAGGATTACCAAAAACAAAATAAACCCGGAAAAAACGCCCTTATTGCCACCGATAACGTTCACCACAGAAACCAGCGGATTAACCCTCTCTTCGGTTGTTACCATCATAAAACCTATGCATGCAAGCAGCGCAAAGAGTCCCCAGGTGGCGGCACAGGCAAGCACACTCGTTACCAAACCTTTCGTTACGGTTTTGTCGTTTTGTGCCCCGGCTATCCGCTGCCATATACTCATATCCGAGATAAAAGCGGGTACGTTAATAACAAAGATTCCGAGAAGAAAGGCCCCAAGGCCTTCTCTATAGGAAAAATTCAGAATCGGCGCCGGAACTTTCGCAAGGCTCTCGGACCAGCCGTCGTGTGCAAAGACGTAATACAAGTAAAACGCAGGCAGTGCAATTAACAAAAGCCAGATAGAAACCATCTGAAAACGATCCGTTACGATAACCGCTCGAAAACCTCCCATCGCCGTATATACGAACGCAACAACCGAAAGAACTATAACCACCACCCACGAAGGCACAGCCGGGACAAGCCCTGCGAAGAACCTCGAACCAACCGTAAGTTCAACCGCAAAGGCAAAAAGAAAACCAAGACTGGCGCAAACAGCACCCACATACGAAAGCAATTTGCTGTTAAATTCCGTACCCAAAAACTCGTGTAACGTGGGGCGGTGGTCGTAAACGCTGATTCGTTGCCAGATTTTTTTTGCAAATAATCTTACAACAAGCAGGCCCGTTACGGTAGTAGCCACGGTCCAGAAAAGCCACATCCCGAACCGGCCCGCCAATTCAAAAAAGGCCATGACAACGGTGGCCAACGAGATGGTAGTCGCCACGGTACTGGCGGAAAACTCCCGTGCATCCGCTACGCGGGCCTGTCTGCTAAACTTCAAAGGGAGTAAATCGGCTATTCCCCTCGTCCCGGCGCCGAGGGAAAGCCCGACCGACAGGTAAATAATAAATGCAAGAATAAGTGCGCTTACTACAATCACTGCCATTGTTAGCCGGCTCCGCTGGGATTTATTGCAAGTTCGACGTTAATTCTTCTGGTAAGACCTTGTGGTATGCGAAGGTATCGGCCTTTTGCAATATCTACAAGCACCCCCAGCTCCGGGCCGGGATAAAGCTCAATCTCCCAACCCTGCTCGGCCAGCGCGGCAAATACCGTTATCTCCTCAAGGATATACCGGCAGGAAAGCTCTATCGCCTCCTCGGTCGAAACTATCGGCTTTTCACTGCGCCTTGCCTGCCTCTTGAGAAAAGAAAAAGCATCCCTTTCAACAGATGCACGAAAGGAATCGTCCGATGCGAAAAGGTCATCGATAAAACCTCTGGCTCGTTTATATTCACCGCTCCTGAGGCACCGCTGCCACCTCTTAACCACAAGCCGTTTTGCAGGAATCTGCTGGAAAAACCTGCTTGCTTTGTCCATAAACAAATCCCCCCGCCGAAGAGCCGCTTCGGTTGCTTCATCCCGGCTGAAAGTGTTATAAATTTGCTCGTTAAATCTACACAGATGGTCCCCCACCACCACCAGGCACTTATCAAAATTCCCAAGCGCCCACAGCAGCAGCGCCTGCAGATTCTTTCCCTGAAAACCCGGATTATCAAGACTAATACCCATATAGCACCGCTGATGTGAAAAAAGCTCATCTTCCGAGACCTTCGGAGTCGTTCTTACTATACTTATCGAAGGCAGGTCAAGATTTTCAAAGTTCAAATCCGATGTCACTGCACATTTCCCTGATACTAACCAGCTTCTGACAGGTCTCGTCATAGGCAAGACTCGTGCCGTAAATGTCCGTAGCTTCGGTATCAACCGAGGCATTATCAATGAAAAGCACCGCGTATCCGCTTGTCATAATATAAACCCACAGATTATTCATCTGTGTTTCCCTGTGCCGTAATAAAGCATCTATTTCCGCCGCCTGCTCCTTTCTGTACTCGATTGACAGCTTCCGATTGATTGTTTCATCAAAACCGAGAAGCTGTCTTTCGTATTTGATGCGTTCAGATTCATATCTTCTCTTGAGGTTATCTGCAAGTTTGCTTAAAATCGATTCGGTCTTTACCTTCGGGCTGTCACGATGAATTATCAACATCTTCTGGAAATTATCCTGCCACAGAAAACTGTAATCGAACGTATCTACGTCCAGTATAACCTCGGGCTTGCGGACAATTCCTATTACATGCGAGAACCTGTTTCTGTGCCTTTGCTCCCATTGAGCCAATTCGCCCGGTGTTACACGTGGAGCAATTCCTCTGAGGTTGTCAATCAACTCCAATATTACATCAAGATAGAACGGCGCAACTCCCTGCAGAATATCTCCTATCTTACTGTACAGTTGTCCGGTTATCGGATATTGGTAAGTCGGCGTCATGAAATTATCAATCGCCTCGGCTGTCAGGGCCACAGGTTCAGTGGTTAAAAATGACTCCAACTCATCAACAATTCCAACGGAAACAATTTTTCGGGCCACCCGGCCCGCTTGCCCGCTTTCTATTACCTCCCACAGGTCCTCAAACAAAGCCAGTGTCTTTCCGATGGCAGGGTCAGCCTGTGTCAAAAATTCTGCGGTTGTTTTCATATCGTCAATCGAGCCCCTCACCGAGTCGAGTATCTGTATGGAAACCAACACCTGACACAGGGGTATAAACTCGATTGTTTCAAATACCTGAACAACCTTTATCGCCCGGGCCGGCTGTAGCAATGCAGAGCCTGCTTCAATCATTCTGTAGTGGGATGCAGCAAGGCCAAGAGATGACGCAATCCGGCTTGATGAAACACCGCCCATCTTGTCTCTGGTTCTTTGAAACACAAGCCCCAATGCCTGTGCCAGGGGATTTTTAACCTTCTTGACCATGTTTTTTTCCTTGTGCCTGAATCTCTTTCATTATCAGCATTACCCTATCCAAGTCGACCAATTATACACCCTTATGTAAAAAACAGCAAACTAATTTGTCAAAATCTCTTTTTTGCCCCTATTTTTTCACCTTCTAAGTCCTTGCAAGGGCAGCGTTTATAAAATTAGACTTTACAAAGCAAATTAATTATAACAAAAAAGAAAAAAAGACTTGACTTTTTTGGTTTATGGGACGTATACTAATATAGAAGCGTTAAGCCTTGAGCTATTTTATATATGTGCCGAATGTAACGCATTTGACGACTACCTTTTGAAAGATATTTTCGCCGTTTTGAAAAGTACAGAATTTTTGAAAGGAGGTTTATCATGTTGGAGCCAAAACAAAAAAGAAATAGGAAAGCTTTAATCGCCGCTGTCGTCCTTATACTAATGCTGCTAACTGAACCGGTGTTAGCAAAGAAGTCGTCCAGGCCGAGAGGACGAAGCAGCCCGCAAAGCCATCAGGCTCAAAAGTCATCCCCTTCTGCCCGAAGCAGCAGTCCTTCAAATGTGATAAGGTCGCGCGCCGCGGCTGTGAGGCCATCACGGCCAAGCAGGATTCAGCGGGCACCGAGGGCATCATTTCGCCCCAGCCGAGGTAGCCTGCCGCCGATAGCCGCCAAACCCAGTAACCCCGGACCTATCAGTTCGGCACCGCGCTCGACCCCCCCAAAGGCCACAACCCCCCCGCCAAGCGTAGCGCAAGCCCGCGGTATATCCAGGCCTCCTGTAGCGTTTACCTCACCAAAGCCGGCAAAACCGGCACCTACCCCCACAACACGCATCAGCCCTGAAAAGACTTCACGAATTACAGCGCCGGTTCGACCAGCCGCAGGTCCGTCTTTACCAGGCAAAACCAGTCCAGCCATAAGCTTGACAAATCGCATAAACACCGCAGGACCATCGAGCATAGCCACGAGGATTAGTGCAGCAAAACCTTCCGCCCCCGTTAGCGACACCCAAAAGCAACCAACACCTGCCTCATCCAGACGCAGACACATCAGCCCTGCAAGGACTTCGCGTCTTACTACGCCGATTCGTTCATCCGGAAGCCTGTCCTCATCCACAAAGACAACCCCAGCAACACGCTCGACAAACCGCACTAAAATCGCAGCAACCTCTCGAATAGCAACGAAGATTAGCGCAGTAAAACCCGCCACTCGCACAAGGCCCGAAACAAAGCAACCGAAGCCGGCATCATCCAGACGCATCAGTTCTGAAAAGACGTCGCTCATTACGACGGCGTTAGGTTCCGCCAAGCCCGCTAAAAGCGAACAAAAGCCCGGCCTGAGCCGGCGAGCAGGTCGAAGAGACAAAAGACCTTCACCAAAAGCTTCCAACGGCGTATCAATTGAATCAAGAGCAAGAAAACTCGATTCTCTTACCCGGACAGATACAGTCAAGCCGGCCGGGGCAGACCGTGCAGGAAACAGACGCGACAGAAACAGGACTCCTAACGAAACAGCGAACATCAGAGGAGAGCCTGACAAATCCTTAATTTTAGACAGCGAACGGGCCGGTCGCAGGCATCACGGGCGAGCAGCAAGGTCCTCGAGAATAAAATATGAAGAACAAAACGATGTAGTGGAACACGTTCACCGCCACATCCATGTGTACAGGGACCATCGTAACCGCATACACCACAGAAGAATCTGGCCGAGGTATTATTTTCCGGTGTACTATGAATGGGGACCGTACCGGACGTTTCGATTTGTGTATCCCTACTACCACCGCAGATACGTTTTTGTCAGTCTTGGCGGATACTGGCCCACACATTACAGATACATTCGTTATTACTGGTATCCCTCTCATTGTTACGACTGGTGCGGCTACAGTCCGGTCGCCCGCGAAGTTCAGAGCGATACATACAACTACTATACCTACAATTATTACTATGACGATACGGTTTCTTCTACAGGTTCAACCCAGTCGTCTCAGCTTCTTAACACAGTGGATGAAAACACCTTCGCGGACGTTCGCGCCAGGCTCGCCGACCAGGCAGAGCCTCCCGATGCACAGACCCTTGCCGACACCCGCTTTGATGAGGCGGTCAAGGCCTTCGAGTCCGCCGACTACGGTGAAGCGGCGGACAAGTTCGCCGAGGCGATGGTTTTGGCACCTGATGACATGGTGCTTCCGTTTGCCTATGTTCAGGCCCTGTTCGCAGACAAAAAATATCTCCTTGCCGCCCAGGCCCTTCGTCAGGCCCTGCTAAAGGTCCCCGCCGAGGAAGAAGGCGTGTTCTACCCCCGCGGCCTCTATTCCGAAGAGGATACCCTGTTTGAGCAAATCGATCATCTTGCTGAAAGGGCCTCGTTGTGCGTTCCTGACCCCGACCTGCAGCTTCTGTTGGGCTATCAACTGTTAGGTACAGGAGAACTCGAAGCAGCCACCGAGCCGCTTGAGCAGGCCAAACTGGATTCGACCAATGCAGCTTCTGCGACGATGCTGCTGGACCTTCTGGAAAAAATCAAGACCGAAACGGACGAAAACAGCAATCAATAGCTTGTATCCGGTGCCGAAAGATGCAAAAGAAGCAACTGACACAATTAGTCTTACTTCTGACAACTATTGTTTGGAACCCCGCCGGGGGCGGTGACTGGACCGAATTTGCCGTCGATTTTTCAACAAACGACCAGCAAAATCCCGACATCCACGGAAACACGATTGTCTGGCAACAGCTCGTTGCAGGTGACTGGGATATATATGGTGCGGATATTGATGTCAACGGTGATTGTCAAGTTGATTTGACAGACTTTGCTGTACTGGCGTCAAACTGGCTGGCATTTAATCTTGAACCAGAGGAATTTTGCGGACAATAACGATAAAGCTAAAGTTAAAATTTAGGAGAAGAAACGGAGGTGCAAAATGACTACCAATATAATTAAAATCATGATGGCTCTTGTCGTGGGTCTTAGCTCTGTCTTTTTCGCAGGCTGCGAGGGCGAAGCGCAGCTCGGCTCGGCTCTCGGGGCGCTGGCCGGGGCGGGTATCGGCCAATTAGCCGGCGGGGACACGGAAGCGACACTGATTGGCGCCGCAGTGGGAGCAGGCGCCGGCTACATGTTGGGCAACGAAAGCGA
>DUZQ01000008.1 GCA_013349435.1 Planctomycetota bacterium
GTAAATAAAGGTTATTGTGGCCCGCTTCCTGCGGGACCACGGAAAATTAAATACTTGGGGCGTAACGCACGACCCCGCATATTATAACCTCTTGCGGGAGGCTCCGGTTTCATAGCTTATCCGTGTGCTCTGCGGTGAATTATTCATTTTGGTAATACACTTCCATAAAAAACCAGTGGAATTCTCACCCAAATCATATATACTACCATCTGTTTCAATTGTATTTGAATTTCGGAATAATTATGGACCATTTTAATTACGAAAAGGGCAGGCTGTTTGCCGAACAGGTCGATGTCGGCGACATCGCAAGCGAGGTCGGTACGCCTGTCTATATCTACAGCAAGGCAACCTTCGGCGATCATCTTGGCAAGGTTCAGGCCGCCTACGCCGGCGTTGAAAATACGATTTGCTACTCCATAAAGGCCTGCGGGAATATTAATATCCTGAAATTTTTAGCCGAGGCCGGCAGCGGTTTTGACATCGTAAGCGGTGGTGAGCTATACCGTGCAAAATCGGCCGGTGCCGATTGTTCAAAGATTGTCTATGCAGGTGTCGGCAAAACAGATGCCGAGATTACCGAAGCGCTTAACGAGAAAATCGGTTATTTCAATATCGAGTCGGAAGCCGAGCTTGAAAACCTTATTAAACTGGCGAAAAAAACCGGGCAAACAACCAAAGCAGCTCTTCGTGTAAATCCTGATGTTGACCCCCGGACACATACGTACACGGCTACCGGTCAAAAGGAAACGAAGTTCGGCGTTGATATTGAACGCGCCGGACAGGTGTTTTCGAAATACGGCGCAAATGAAAGCGTTCGACTTTGTGCGATTCATGTTCACTTAGGTTCCGCGGGAAAGACGGTGGAGCCGTATGCCGAAGCGATGCAAAAGACGATAAAACTCATCGAGAAATTAAGAGATGACGGCTTCACAATAGAGGCAATTGATATAGGGGGAGGTTACGGCGCCGATTACGAAACGGATACCGCACCGACGGCGGCCGACTACGCCGGGGCTATTATCCCGTTTGTGCAAAACAAAAACCTCAAGCTCATCCTTGAACCCGGTGCAAGCATCGCAGCTAATTCAGCGATATTGGTGACGAAGGTCTTGTATCTTAAGACGGGCGGCGCCAAGAAATTTGTGATCGTCGATGCCGGAATGAATGACCTTATCCGTCCACCATTGTATAATGCATTCCATTTCATCTGGCCGACGGCGGTGGACAAAGGTTTCGTGCCGGGCAAAAGGGAAAGAGAGCCACAAATCAACGGACTCGAGGTAGTCGATATTGTCGGTCCGGTTTGCGAGAGCGCCGATTTCTTTGCGCAGGGGCGCGCGATTCCGCCCGTGAAGCGGGGCGATTTGATTTCTATCTTCACAGCAGGTGCCTACGGCTTCACGATGAGCAGTAATTATAACACCCGTCCGCTGGCCGCTGAGGTGCTTGTCGATGGCGACAAATTCACGGTAATAAGGAAACGTCAGAATTACGAAGATTTAATCAGCCTGGAGAAAGACCCAAAAGACCTTAGCACACCATAGTAACAACAAGCGTATGATTGATATGTTGGCTCGAAAGATATTTAAGTTTATAAAAGTACATATAATCGCATTTTCACTCGGCTTTGGCTTTGCCGTACTGACCTTTGTCGGTGTAAACGCTGCAACGGCACCTTTTTCTACTTCGGACTATTGTGGGCGCCAATGCCATGAGATGCGAACCTCATACGACACCTGGGAGATTTCCGAGCACGGAGCGGGCAAAATCGGGGTCCGCGTTGAATGTATCGATTGCCACCTGCCGCCGAAAGAAAAGTTCTTCTCACACCTGGCGGTCAAAGCATACTACGGTGCCAGAGATGTTTACAAGCACTACTTCGGCGACGAATACGATTTGGAAAAGTTCCAGAAAAAGGTTTTTGAGTCGATGCGTGACCAAACGTGCCTTTACTGTCATGATAATTTGCTTGCAAATCCCAGCGGACCTGCAGCAAAAATCGCCCATGTCGCTTCTTTAGCCGGTCCGGATTTGCCGGAAACCCGATGTCTCGCCTGTCACGAACAGACCGGCCATCATCGCAAGGATAAAGCTGATGATGATTAGCTCAGAGAACGCCGGGCACAGGAATTTTTCTTGAAATGATTTTATCTGATATTATACTCATGGTCTGAACTGGTATGTACCATTTTTAAAAAGGACTGTTGACGATGTCGGAAAATAAAGAAACGAAATTACAAAGGGTAAAAGAACTGGTCGAACTTATGAAGGCCAATGACCTTGTGGAGCTTGAGATTGCCGACGGCGACAGCAAGATACTGCTTAAGCGCCCCCAGCCTGTCGGTCCCACCATAACCCAGCTATCGCCGGTGCCGGCCCCGGTTATTACACCTGCAGTACCTGTTGAGCAAACGGTTCAGGCACAAACACCGGCCGAACAGCAAGACGTGGGTCTGGCTGAGATTAAATCGCCGATAGTCGGCACATTCTACTCGGCATCGAGTCCCGACTCACAGCCTTATGTTGACATCGGCACAAGGGTCAGCCCCGACACCGTTGTGTGCATTGTTGAGGCGATGAAGGTGATGAATGAAATCAAGGCTGAGACCAGCGGTACGATTGTTGAAGTACTTTGCGAGACGGGCGAGGCGGTCGAGTACGGCCAGTTGCTGTTTAAGGTCAAACCGGATTGATTGTTCGATTGAATTTTTGAGCGGAGCAGCTTAAGAAATATCCATGTGAGCAGATACGAGCAGAGCAGGTCTATATGTTTTCAAGAATCCTTATTGCAAACAGAGGTGAGATAGCGCTTCGAATAATTCGAGCCTGCCATGAGCTTGGAATTGAGGCGGTGGCTGTGTACTCCCAGGCTGATGCCGACGCTGAATATCTCCGACTGGCGGACGAAGCTATTTGCATCGGTCCCGCAAGACCGGCTGAGAGTTATCTTAGTATCCCGAGAATCATCAGTGCAGCGGAAATCGCCGATGTTGAGGCTATCCATCCCGGGTACGGTTTTCTGGCCGAGAACGCTCACTTTGCCGAGGTATGCGCGGAGTGCGGGATAGCCTTTATCGGTCCGACCCCTGAATCAATGCAACTTTTGGGGGACAAAATCGCCGCCCGCGAGCTTGCTGAACGCGCCAGAGTTTTCATCATACCAGGCTCGGAAGGGGCGATTGAAGATGAGGCTGAGGCGATTAAAATTGCGAACAAAATCGGTTATCCTGTTATCATAAAGGCGGCTGCCGGCGGTGGTGGTCGGGGGATGCGTGTTGTACATAACGACATAACCCTGCGCGCGGCGATTGGAGGGGCAAGGGCTGAAGCTGAGGCGGCGTTCAAAAATGGCGCCTTGTATTTGGAGAAGTTTATTTCCGAGCCTCGGCACGTCGAGGTCCAGGTTATTGCCGACAAGGCCGGTAATGTACTGCACTTCTACGAGCGTGACTGCACTATTCAGCGAAGGCATCAGAAACTCATCGAAGAATCGCCGTGCCCGGTGCTCGAAGAAAAGAGAAGAGAAGAACTTTGCAAAGCCGCGTTAAGGGTGGTAAAGGAAGCAAATTATGTCAACGCCGCTACGGTGGAATTCCTCCTCGACAAGGAAAACAGGTTCTACTTTATGGAGGTCAATACCCGCATTCAGGTGGAGCATCCGGTAACAGAGATGGTTACCGGCCAAGACCTTATCAAATGGCAGTTGAAGATTGCAAGCGGCCAGACTATAGACCTCCGTCAAAAAGATATTAAGCATACCGGTGTAGCCATCGAATGTCGTATCAATGCCGAGGACCCGGCTAAAGATTTTTCACCCTGCCCCGGCAGGATAACAAAGTTCATACTGCCCGGCGGCATAGGTGTGCGCGTCGATACGCATCAGTGCCAGGGGTGTACGGTATCGCCCTACTATGACTCAATGATCGCTAAGCTTATCGTTCACAAAAAAACCAGAGACCAGGCCATTAACACTATGAAGCGGGCACTGGCGGAATTCAGAATCGAGCCGATAAAGACAACCATACCAGCCTGCATGGAGATACTGTCCCACAGCGATTACGCAAGTAGCCGAATCGACACAGGCTTCGTCGAACGCCTGCTTGGCTAACCTGCGTTTTTAGCCACAGAGAGGCCACAGGGAGCACAGAGGAGAAAGAAAAAAAGTCATTTTGAATTAGCCTTTAATCCCGTCGGGTCGAAGGAGTTTCAACCTTCGAGCCACGAGCGACCGGCGACGAGCAATGAAGCATGCGATGAATCACACCGGCTTGCTGCTTTATTTTTTCTCCTTTTTGCGCTGAAGTTCATCAAACAAAGAAAGCTGTACCGGCTGGGAATAAAAACCGTACTTTTCAAGAAGCTCCATATACTTCGCCTTTGACAACAACACAAAATTCGCCATATCCGCCTCTATCTCCGAATCCCAGTAATTGTCATAATCCAGCATCTGTGCATCTATATCGCTGCTTAGCAGCGGTCCACATGAAGACACAACCTGCCCAACCTCATCAGTCTCTATCGCAAACAAATCACCAGTCTTCTTATGCTTGTATATCGCTTTCTTCGTCTTAGTCATGTCTTTTGCCCAAGATCTTAAAATCTATCAACCAATTACAATATCTCTGAGTTTACTAATAGGAGCCTCAAAACGAACTCCTGGAAAGTTTTCAAAGTGTTTTTTTCCGCACTGTATTTTTTGCTGTTCTACAATGGTTAGTTGATCAAGCTCAGTAGTCCCTTTTGTTTCTGCCACAAAGTAAATTTTCCTGTCATTTTCAAACACGATAGCCCAATCAGGATTATATTTTCCTATTGGCGTCTGAATCTTAAACCAGAACGGAAGCTTGATATAGAATTTAATATCTTCTCTCGTTTCCAGCTCTTTGACGAATTTTCTTTCAACACCACTGTCCACAGGGACGTAATCATACAGTGTTTTGTCTTTATTTGTCACAGTGAACAAGCTCTCAAGATAATCTTCTAATTCCTCATTTTCGAAAAGCCGCATATCCCAATAATCCCCTGCTATCTTCTCATATTTGATCCCATCTACCATCATCTGTCGTAGTATTCTTAGTGTCTCGTAGACAGCTAAATCCATGAATTGCTGTGGATTTCGTGGTATCTTGGATATTTTTCCAGAAGATTGAAGAATTTTCAGTATCGTTCCTTTAGTGAGTTTTGTTCTTTCCTGAATATAGCTCAAAATATCAGGGATGTCATTTATCGGAGTCTTAATATCAAGGCTTTTTTCTCTTATGACACTTCCTTCAACACCTTCATCAGCAATATCGATACTGGCCCTTCGGCTGACGAGTTTTGGCGTCGTAACTCTTATGTTAGAAATAGCTCTGCCTGCTTTTTTAATCAACTCGTCCGTGCTGTATTCTACGCGATAGCGCGTCTTGTTTTTTATCCGTGCCCAAAGCTTCTTAAAATTGGGGTCAAGAAGTAACCGTTTTTTGAGTTTTAGCCTTTTCCTTCTCCGTTTATCTTTGATTCTTTCTTTGCTGAATGTAACGCCGCATTCATCCTCAATTTCAGTTTGCAAACTCCTGGCAAAATCTTCGTAACTTTCATTTGCAGTTACCGTCAATATGTTTATAGTCTCGTCCCAGATTCGTTGCCCGTCCTGATTTACAGGAAGCCTCATCCCCCGACCGATTTCCTGTCGTTTTTTAATATTGGACTGTGTTTCATTCAACGTGCAGATTTGAAATACGTTGGGATTGTCCCATCCCTCGCGCAACGCTGAGTGAGAGAATATGAACCTTAACGGCTCTTTAATA
Organism: Planctomycetota bacterium; assembly: GCA_013349435.1. Classification (GTDB taxonomy): domain Bacteria; phylum Planctomycetota; class Phycisphaerae; order Sedimentisphaerales; family Anaerohalosphaeraceae; genus QNBT01. The sequence goes on from DUZQ01000008.1 coordinate 5,790, forward strand.
TCTAACAGTTTCTCCTTGTCCTTCATTATCAGCGCATAAGTATCGTCATCCGCCTGACTATCGCCCCTCGTATCCTTCCAAATTTCCTTCTTATCCTGCGAAAAATAGCCATCGTGTACTTCTTCTGCTCTGTAGCGTATCAACCCTTTGTATTTATGGCTGCCGCAGAGTTCTTCATAAGCCTCCTCAAACCATTTTGCCAACTTCCCTTTTACAGCGTTACCGTCCTCATATTTCCTGTAGTTGGCTACCCTGTCAATAAAGAACAAAGATAACACCTTGATCCCTTTTTCCTTAAGCCTTGCTTCTTTATCTAAGTGGTTTGCAATCGTGCTTCTGATTTGAAATTGCATAACCTCATCCGTCAAGCCGCCCTCCGCTTGTCCGACGTGAATTACTTTACCGTTGCTGAATGTAATTGTTTGTTGACCAACGTCAATTTCATTGACAATATATCCAACCCTGTAAATTTCTCTTTGGTTGCTCAACCTGTATAAGTCCTGTCCCACCCGAACAGTTACGGCCTTTTTCTTTACTCCTTCATTAGTAGCAACGTCAATCTTCATACTCGCTGTAACGGTGTTTTTCTTCGACCTGACCGATTTCAATTGAACAAATGCTGCGTTCTGAGCGTCCTCGCTTTCAATTCCATCGACCTCAATCTTTTTCACGAGTCCTAAATCATAAGCCCTTACAGGATTAAGATTATAAATCAGGTTATAATGATACTTATGCGTGGCTGAATAACGCAGTGTACAGAGTGGATTCAGATTTTCTATAGCCTGTCTCCGATTTTCGGTCTCCATATTCTGGGGTTCGTCAACTATAACTATAGGCCGGACACTCTGTATAAAATCGATTGGTATGCCCCAGTCGCTGTCCTGGTAAATAATATTCCCTGCTCGCGCAAACTGGTCTATGTTCATTACAAGGATTTGAAGCGAATTAGTAGTCGCAAAATTCCTGCTCAATCCCCTTTTCTTCGGGTCATATACGTAAAAATCCATCTCAGGATTCTCGTAAAGCAAATCAAAATGTTCCTTTGTTATCTCAAGATTCTTAAGAACCCCCTCTTTAATTGCAAGGCTGGGTACAACAATTATGAACTTCTTAAAGCCGTAAGTTTTATATAGCTCATGTATTGTCCGAAGATAAACGTATGTCTTACCCGTCCCCGTCTCCATCTCAAGCGAAAAATGTAAGCCTTGCAGCTTTGCACTAACCTCAATATCGTTCTGCTTTTGTACTTCCTGCAAGTTAGAAAGCATTGTCTCTTCTGTAAGGTTAAGCCTGTTTCCTACCACAAAACAACTGCTGTACAGATAACCATCCTCAGGAAGGCTTATCTCGCTTGTGAGCGAACCGAAACCAGCCGGCTGACCCTTAAATAAATCAACCGCCGACTTTATCGCTTCTAATTGATATTCCTGATTTGCGTCAAATTGAAGTTTCATTATACATCTTTTTTCTTTGATGCTTGTTTCTTTTTGGATAAACCCAAAGTTTTGGCTTTAGCTGTCAGCTTCTTTTGCTCGGAAACCAGCCTGCGTTCTATTTTTTTGGCATCTTCTGCCGGAGGCAGTTCTTCAGGTTTGATATTCCGTTTGACAAGAAGTTTCCTGACCTCCTCATTGTTTTTGACATGTTCTTTCGTAATACCAGCCTCAGTATGCAGGTCGTCTCGTTTAATATTAAAATTGCTTATTTCGTTGGCAAAGTCTTTTGCTTTTATCGTAATTGTAGGAAGAAAATCCGCCAACGCCCTGCCCCTTGGGACGTCAAGACGCTCTTTCATTTGCCTTGTGGTCTTGCCTCCGAATAAAGCCCGGTCACCCTTACTTCTTATACGGCCAAAACTCTGGCCATCCCCTAACCTCTCGAAAATAATCCCTGAAAGTTCCTTTTCAGATAATGTCAGTTTCCTTCGGGCATTTATCCGTTCAACCTCGGCAATCCTTTTCTCGATTATCTCCTGTTTGCGGGTCTGGACGGCAAAATATGTCTGTGCAAAAGCAATAGCGTCTTTTGAGGGGTCTCCGTTCTGGGCAATCAGATAACAGGCATAACGAGTCAGGGCAATATCGTCAATTTCCCGAACCGCTCCGGAGCCGAGTCCGACCTTTTTCCTGATGTCAAGAAAATGGTCTGAAATCTCAAAACCGGCGTTTTTGCAGGAAATTTTGGCTTTTTCTATAACCTTCGCAAAATTCTCCCACTTGGAATAACCAAGCAGTTTTTGCAGGTTCCTTGCTAACCAAAATTCCGTCCCCGTATCTTCTGATACATAAAGGCTCTTCTCAAAATCGTTATGCAGTTGAACAAGAACTTCTTTTTCCATAGTTTCCCTGCCGCCTCTTTCTATATCACCTTAAAATCGATTTTTCCTGATTCCATTTGCAGGCTCGTGTTAGTCTTTAGCTGGTCGTTACCACTAAAGGCCTTATCCAGACATAGGAATTTTTCAGGCTTGGCTTTTATAATATTGTCTATGAGCTTTTGCGTAATTTTGTCCTCAAGGCAGATAATGAGTCTGCCTTCATCAACCGAAAAGTACTGCTTACCGTTTGACCTTTTTGCTTCAACCGAAACGTTAAGGTCAAGACCGCTTTTTAATATAAGTTCGTAAAGTATATTTTCCTGCTTGGCCTCCGGCTGGACATTATCTACAAAAAGACCCATCTGCTTCTCAAGTTCTCTCGGTGCCTTGACATCACTTCTCCATATCTTGAAATTACTTTCTGAGAGCCTGAAAACTTTGAATCCCAAATCAAGCTTTCCTTTGTCAAAATCGAGCTTATTCTTCTTTTCCTTCTTTAATCTTCTTCGCTGCCCTTCGGATTCTTTCCTTCCCAATATCGGCTATTGTCTTATAACCTGCCTTATATGCCTCGCTATCAGTATCACAAGGTTCAGCTAATTGAACACAAATATGTTTTCGATTGCCGCCATCCTCTGCATTTAATGCCATCACTGCGTGTGCAGTGGTGCAAGCACCTGCAAAAAAGTCTAAGAAAATACCTTCTCTATTGTCCTCTTGATTTAGTCTTAGCTGGAATAGCTTCTTAATCAAACTACTTGGTTTGGGAAAATCATATATCCTTGTTTCAAAGAGTTTATCTAATTCTTTAGTACCTTCGTGTGTATAAGGTCCATCAAGGAAAGACGTTGGTCTTCCCAATCGAATTTTACCTTCTTCGTCCTTTAAATATCTTTTGAATCTCACAGACCATGTTCCATCTTTTTTGCGATTGAAGACCAATTCGTTCTTCTTCAGAGCTTTTTCGACTCTCTCACTACTCCACAGCCATTGCTTTTCAGGCCAAATCTCCTCGCCTTCATAATAAACGGGAAACCGCAGGTTCGGTCTATCATCCATACTTGTAGTTGAAAGTGCCCAAGTACCGTAGGGGCCTCGTTTTTCAAAATGAGCATCTTTTTTGTTGTAAAGTTTCAGAAGCTTTTCCGAATAAGGTGTTGTAATTTCGTCTATGCAGTCGGCGTTTTTAGCGTAGCAAAGGATATATTCGTGTACTGTGATAAATCCTCTAGGCTTTGCCCCAGCACCTGCTTTGTTCTTCAAAACAATTTGCTCGATGAAATTTTGTTCCCCAAAGATTTCATTCATCACCATTCGTAGGTTTTGAACTTCATTATCATCTATTGAAACAAATATCACACCGTCCTGTCGCAGTAAATTTCTTGCAAGAAATAATCGTGGGTACACCACAGAAAGCCAGTTTGAATGGAAGTGCCCGCTGTCTTTGTTGTTTTTTCTAAAGAACCCGTCCCTTATCAAATTACCTTCTACATCCTTGTCGCCGATTCTCTGTAAATACTCGTCCTGACTTTCCTGAAAACGGTCGGGATAAATAAAGCTGTCATTACCCGTATTATAAGGCGGGTCAATATAAATCATCTTGATCTGGCCGTAGTAGGATTTTTGCAGGATTTTTAAGACGCCAAGGTTATCGCCCTCGATGAATATATTTTGGGTTTTATCAAAATCAACGGATTCTTCTCTTGCCGGCACCAACGTTGCCGTTGTCGGCTCCTGTATATGCCTGAAACAGTCCGACTTGCCCGCCCACGATAATCCATATCGTTCCCTCCCAGTCTCTACCTCATCCCCAAGGCTTTGGCGAAGTTTTTCCGCGTCAACCTTGCCCTCCGTAAAAACTTCAGGGCATTTTTCTTTCAGCAACTCCAGAAGTTCCGTTTGGGGCGTAAGCGAATTTGGGTCCAGCCTGTTAGCCTCCATATTCAGCCTCATACCTTAAACAACAATTTAAAACTCCCCAATATTTTTCAAGAGCACATTTACGCACGTTTTACAATGTCAATTTGAATAATGCAATGAAAATATTTTTATAGGGTATAGGGTATAGGGTGTGAGTTATTGCAGGATTTCCAGGCCGATTGCGGTCATATCGTCGATTTGACTCTTCGGCGGTGCGTTGTTTTCGGCGAGTGAGCGGAATTGAGACATCATTTGCTCAACCGGCATTTTAATGACGGAATAAAACTGGTTACTGAACGCAAACTCGCCTTCGTCGTCGCAGGTGCCTACTAATTGCTCGCAGCCGTCCGAATACAGAAAGAGTTTATCGCCCGGTGTAAGTTGGGTGGACTGCTCTTCGAACTCTGCATCGTTAAAAACGCCTAACAATCCGCCGCGACACTGCAATTGCCTGGGGTCAGCACCCGGGTTAATCAGGACAGGGTATGGGTGTCCCGCGCGGGCGTAAGTCAACTGAAGTGTAGTAATGTTCAGCAGACAGTAACAACAAGTGGCAAAAAGGCATCCCGTCAGGTGTTGAGCCAACATTTTGTCGTTCAGATTAGTGATTACCTCGGCGGGAGTGAATATTTGATATTGATTGCCTTTTGTCTGCCGCATGGTCAAGGCGTGCTTAAGAAACATAGTCAAAAGGGCCGCGGGCATCGAATGGCCCACGGCGTCGGCAATATAGAAGCCTATGTGTTGTTCGTCCAGTCGGGCAATGTCATAGATATCGCCGGAGACCCAGTCAGCCGGCTCAAAAACCGTCGCCCACCTGAGAGTATCGCTGTTGGGAAGCCGGCCCGGCAGGAAATTTTTCTGCACCTGCCCAGCCATTTTGAGCTGCTCGACCGTATCTTCGGCAAGACCGGTAAATTCTTCCGAGCCGGCAGATTCGGTGTTTTTGTTTTTTATTTGAGACATATTTTTCGGGTTTTTCAGGTTTATGTCGCCCAAAATCAGGTTTCCCTGACCGTATCACCTATCTATTTCGACACGCTAACTTTGCAACTTAACCCATAAGCAGTGCAGATTATCGGTATTTGGTGTGATATATTTGTTTGGGATTAACGATATTTTTCTATCGTCCTGGCATAGTTTTGACAGAACGACATCTCACATTAAAAAGTTGGTAACCGAGACAGAGGTAAAGAGGGTAAAATTGTGTTTGATTTGCTTTGATTTTCTAAAAAAGTTCGTAGTTCGTTGTTCATCGCTCGTATCTCGTGATTGGAATCTCGGCCACAGGTGCCGGGGCTAAACAGCCCCACAGGCACCCTTTTTAGAGAAAAGGATGCACAGAAGAAATTTCGGACTTTTTTATCAGGTTTTCATAGACCGACTGTAGCCTTGGGACATTTGTTTTTTCAAACGTTTTGTCAACCGGTCAACAATAACCGGACGTTGGTCGTAAAGGTCGTACTTCTCATCCGGGTCATCTTTCAGATTAAACAGTGCTTTTCGGCCTCCTTCGGTGCCGTTGCCTCGAATACCTGGAATTAACTTCCAGTCGCCGGCGCGAATAGCCAATTGGCCGTTGTGGTGGATGAGTGAATGTCGAATAGGCCCGTTGAGCTTCTCACCCAGCAGTGCAGGTAAGATATTGAAGCTGTCGGGGCCGGCCTTGTCGGGTAAATCGGCGCCGACGATTGCGGCGAATGTGGCCATCATATCCGTGAAACATGTAAGCTCATTACAGGTTGTGCCGGGCTTTATTTTACCAGGCCAGCGGGCGATAAAGGGCATGCGGTGCCCGCCTTCCCAAAGGTCGCCCTTCTGGCCGCGGTAGTGCCAACTCGATTTATGCCCATTTACACCTTCTCGCGGGCCATTATCGCTGGTGAATATAAGCAGTGTATTATCGCTTATTTTCAAGCGGTCCAGGACATCCATAATCTGTCCAAGGCTCCAGTCGGCCAGAACTACCTGGTCGCCGCGGGGGCCGGCGTCGCTTTTGCCCTTTACCATGTCCGGGGGGAACCAGGGTATGTGCGGGACGGACAGTGGAAAGTAAAGGAAGAACGGTGTGTCGGGTTTTTCCTCTACATGTTTTTGGATAAATTCAACGGACTTGTTTGTGAACTTAATATCCGCATCTTCATGCCGCCACCCGGGAACCATCAAAAGTTCTCTGTCTTCATTTGCGGGGTCAACCGGACATATTTCACTTGGTATTCCTACGGTGCGGTCGTTTTCAATAAAGACCATCGGCGGGTCGTCTGTAGTACAGCCGCTCGTGCCGAAGAAGTAATCGAAGCCGCGTGTCGCAGGTCCTTCTTTGATGGGTTTGGAAAAATCGATGTTGAACTGGTCGTAGGGTTCATCGTGGGGGACGTGCCGTTTTTGTTTTTGTGCCCAGTCCATGCCAAGGTGCCACTTACCGACACAAGCCGTTGAATACCCATGCTTTTGCAGCATCGAAGCTATTGTCATCCTGTCCTTTTTTATAAGGGGGCGGTCGTATCCGCCGTAGACACCGCGCCACAGCCAGGTTCTCCAGCAGTATCGGCCGGTAAGCAAGGCGTAACGGGTGGGGGTGCACATAGACGACGGCGAGTGGGCATCTGTGAAGACTACACCCTGAGCTGCGAGCCTTCCGAGGTTAGGGGTGGGAATCTTTGACTGTGGATTATAAACGGTCGTGTCGCCGATTCCCATATCATCAGTCATAATGAAGATAATATTTGGATTTTGAAAACTACCATCCCTTTCGCCTCCGGCCCCGGGTCGACGCCCGGGACAGGCTCCAAGGCTGCCACCCAACCTCGTACTAACATTGCATCCGGGTATTGTCAGGGCTGCTGCGGTCAGGCCGACGGTTTTCAGAAACTCTCTGCGATTTTGATTGTTCTTCATTTATTAATTTCTTTCTTATCTAAATCTTGTTTTATCAACTTCGGCAAAGACATTCATCCGCTACTATTGAGCGGTGATGACAAACTGAGTTCTTTTGTCAATCGTGGTATTTATCCAGACCAAGAGGTCTTTGCCGTCCAACAAATCGAAGCGGTAATTCTTTTTGGGCAGTATTACATCATTAATCTTTATTGAACCGAGCGGATACGGGCCCCAGTTATTAATTCGAAAAGCGGGATTTATCAGAATCAGGCAGTTTTCATCGGTGCTAATCTCGAACCGGCAGAGCTTTTCGGAACCGGTGTTTTCAAAAACAAGCACTTTTTTGCTATAATTATTCTTCAGGAAGTGACTGTTGTTATCAAGCATTTTAATCTTTCCGCGATACAGCCAGCTTCTGGTTTTATTTCGGATACCGTCGTAATCGCCCGGCTCGTCAGTACCTACCAGGGAGACCCAATCTCTGTATTTGCGTCCTCGTTTGTCAATCTTAAAATGGTCAATCCAATCGGCTCCTTTTATTACACCACAACTTACGAGGCAGGAATGGGAGACCTCGGCCTTCCAGGTTCCTCCGCTGCCGTTATTGCCGGTAAAGGGACGTTTGCTCACCGGCCAGTGCGTGCTCTGGCCGTTCGTACTCTGCCATGCTATCTCGTATTCGATATTATAACCTGAATAAGTTTCGGGGATTTGTTTGTCGGTTGAAAAGGCACAGAAGATATCCGGCTCATTTTTGAGGTGTATCGCCATAATCATCTGGTCCCAGTCATCCAAGTGCGAGCCGTAATCAAACTTCGGACCGGGGTGAGCATCCTGCAGGTCGCCATCGAGATTCAGAAAGGTAAGTGCCGGCGACGAGAAGAAAGGTTTTGAGTGGGATAAAGATCCGGCAATTGTGATATATTCGGCCAGTTCGTGTCTTGACCTGAAATCCGTATCGAGCTTCGGTGTATAGACAATATGGCGAGTGCCGCTGCCGTCGGGATAGAAGGTCCAGTATTCATCTACCTCGGGCAATTGAGTGCCCTTGCCATCGTCGGGGACTTTATAGTCGGGATTGCAGAGGACATAATGCCAGCGGACAACTTTTCTTACAGCGTTATCCTCGATGATGTCTGCCCTGCACCAGCGAAGCAAACGGTCACTCATCGGCTCATGACAACCGCGGTTTCCGCCCCCCCAGGTCTCCACAAACTCGTAGGTAAACATCAACTGGTTATGCAGATACCATGCGGGCACATAATTTGTCTCGGACCAGAATACGAACTTGATATCTTTATTTTGATACTTGAACTCATCGCCGAATGTAATCACCACGGCATCGCCGAAGAAACCGGACCAGTTAAATTCGCGCCGGCTTGCTGCAAATCCCGTCATTTGGTCGTTTTTATCCGATGTCGGTTTGGGCACAATATCCAAGCCTTTGAATACAGCTTTTCCATCCGAACATGCAACGAGTGCGACATAAAATTTTTGACCTTCTTTTGCCCAGTCTTTTGAAGGTGCAAGCTCCATCCAGCCGGCTGCATCTTTGCCGCGAATTTTCTTTTTGACGGCGTAGTAGAAATGAAAGAACCCGGCCGGGGAATCTCGAAAAATTCTGATTCGCTTATTCGTCTGATCAAAGGGCACCGAATATTGCTTGCCGGTAAGGACGTGTTCGTAAGTGTCGGTATTTCGGGAGGAGCTTCTGCGTCTTCTTTCAATGGCCCGCTTCAATTTTCCGGTATTGTCCAGGACGTTATACACACCGTTTTGCCGGTCTTTGACGCCGACAACCACAATCCCCTCATCGTTGGTATCTACAAAGAGCATCGTGTAATTATCAACGTCCGGCCTGCCGTCTTTGGCCTGAATAATCGCCAGCCCGATATGCTTATCCGCCTCAAAGGCCGCCTCGGCAAAGAAATGGCCGGACACCGGCACCGAGTGATAAACTCCGTACTTCGCACCATTGTCTGTATTGATAACCAGCTTGCCGCCCAAAAAAGCGGCACCACCCCCGCTGTCACCCTGCACATAGAATTCGTGCCAATCGGCGCCTGGGGCCGCAAAATTTTCCTGAATCAGCGTTGCGCCGGCTTTATGGGCCTGTCCGCAGCCGACAAACAGAGTCAGGCTCAACGTAAACGCTATAAGCACAGACAAAACTTTCGTTAGCCACCGGCTAAGTTTCATGATGTTACCTGTTCTTTTTTATTGCACTGTTGAAAAGGCTCCCGGTTCTGGTCATTGCGAGCGAAGCGAAGCCATCTCAATATTCTGAAACGTCGAGATTGCCACGGCCCCTTCTGGGCCTCGCAATGACATTGATGACGTTTTCAACAAGGCACTTTTTTATCTTGATTTATTTTTTAGTCAGCCGTTGCAATTGTAATTTCAACGGGTTTAGTTGACTCTTTTTCGAACCAGACAATCAGGTCGGTCCCTTCGAGCCTGCGGCGATGACCCTGGCGGAAATCCTTGCCGCATTCGATTTTCTCACCGTCAACAGTCAAAGTCGCATCCTTTTCGCCCCAGTTTTCGATAACAAGGGCGGGATTAACGACCGGAGATTCCTCGCTCGCCTCAACCACAACAGAGATTTTCGTACCTTTAGCCGTCAACAAATATGCGCGCTGGCCTCGGTCATAACCTTCGCTGGTGCAGCCGCTTTTTACCTCAAGCCCGGCGGGTGTCAGCCATGACCTTGCCAGCGGCACCAACTCTTTAGCTGACTTATTCGAGACTCCTTCCATCAGGATTTTTTCCTGATAGGGTCTGTCGCCGAAGTCTTCTTTGTAAGTAGGCAGCTCAACATGAGTAAGGGAGCTATGGCCGGTTCTGTCCGGAAAGCTCGCATATCTGCCGTCAGAGGGCATCTGGCCCACGGGCCAGTGATTCCATGTCGGAAAAACCGCGTAGGGAGTAAGCTCGCCTCCGTAAATATCTCCCCCTCTAAAGTCTCCTATGGTGAACATATCATAATCCGACCGGTAGTTAACGATATGAATCTTCTTTTGTCTGTAACTAATATCATCAGGTGGAGCCTTGGTCCAGTTGTATTCGTCTGTATTGCCTTTGAGGTCAACAAGCATCAGAGCCGGTTCTTTTTCAAGAACATCCTCAGGGTGCTGGTCGGGCCCGAATACGGCGATACTCTCATGCCACTCGTGATTCCTTTCACCATGCGTCCATAAATGCATTGTCTTGACTGCAACACCATCGGGATAGATATAGTAATACCAGTCGGACCAGTCGCCCCAGCCGGTGTCTTCATTATAGTTGGCTGTTACGTGAAGGACGTCGATGAGAGGATATCGCCATTGCACAACGACTCTTGCCGGCGTATTTTCAATAATCTTTGCATGATTTGTATAGGATTCCTTGTCACTCATCGGCTCCTGACAACCCTGGCCGCCGCTTGTGTTCCATGTTTCATTGAACTCGTTTGTGTACCAATGTCCTTTATCGTTGACCATCATAGGAATGTATCCGACACCGCGCCAGAACACGAATTTTGAAGGAAGTTCATCAAATTCCACAACGACGTCGGGATGTTCGCTGAAGCGCCACATATTGTCCCATGTCTCGTAGAAATCCAAGTGATCATAATATGCACCGAATTTACCGGTTCCTTTTCCTTCCGGCAGCACTCTGTCAGCCATGTCAGCAAGGTCTTGGTCTGGTTTGAAAATCTTATACGATTGGGATACCTGAGAACCGTTGAGTGCCACATCGTGTATTCTGACCTCGTCTATCAAGCCGTCAAATCCATAGGAATCAATAAATGTATTTGACCTGACCGGCTTAATCGGCCTTCTGGGCTTGCCTTTTCCTATCTGAACGTCTTTTGTTGAGGTAACAATATTGGATTTGGCTACATTTTTATCTCCTGCGGGCTTTCCATCCACGTACACTATCATCTTGCCTGTTTCTTTATCATAAGTACCCGCAACGTGATACCAATTCCTGCGCTGAAGAACCACATCGGTAACAAGCTCTTCCCATTTATCCCCGATTTTGATTTTCAAGCCCGGATGACCAAGCCCGTCAATTCCCAAAAAATATCCGACATCATCTTCTTCTTTAAGCACGAAAGTGAAATCATCCGAAGGCTCTTCCATATCTTCCCTCTCATCTTCACCGGTAACAAAAGCCTCAGGACCTTCCTTCCTCAATAATACCTCTTCAACATCATCAGCTTGTTGTATGATGGGAGTCCAGCTCCACGGATATGCGCCGATGGCGACCCATCCCTCAAGAGTTAATGCCGAAGAAACCTTCGGTGCTTTGTCCGCCGGAAAGCGTATCAGGGAATTATATCCGTCGAACTGAAGCGCCGTTCCGGAGACGCCTTTTTTCCACAGACTCTTATGTCCTTCAACGATGCAGCTTTGCCCGCTCACGCTCTCAACCGTAACATCGCCCTGTGCTTCGTTGAACTTCCACCAGGCGACGGGATTTCCGGCAGCCTTTGTCTTCACCGGCGTACCTTTTGCGGCTTCGGGTTTGCCGGACAAACCCGGACACCGAGTTTTCTTGTCCACAAGGCCGTCGGGTGTGAGGCGAAATGTCTGTACAATCTTATTGGCAGGTTCCCTCCAATCGTCGATCTTTGCCGTGCCCCGCCTGATGGTACGCACCACATTGCCGTCCGGTGAAATGGTGAAGTACTCATCCACAAACTTCGTTGCATCGACCCCGGTATGTGGATTTTTCCCGCCGAACTGCGGCAGGTAACGCCAGTACACTACCACCTCTTCCGGGCCGTCCTTGATAATGGCAACGCGGGAATATGTGTTTACGATGTCAGGCCTTCCGGGCGGTCCGTCACCTACGCGCAGTATCAGTTCTTCAACATAAGTTTTGCCTTTTTTCGTTTCCCAGTAAGGCAGGTAACTCGATCCCCGCCAGAAAACGAACTTTCCGGACTCCAGAACGACTACGATATCAGCGTAAGGACCTGTTCTGGAATACTTCTCAAATTCCTGCCCGGAGTCAACCTTGGTGTAGTAGGCGTTGATTTTACCGGCTGTGGCGATATCCGATACCGCCAAAAACGCCACACAAATTCCAATAATAGTTAACCATATCTTCATCTTCGTCTTCCTTTCTTTTGTCTATTTTAGTTTATATGTGTTCCAGCATGACCCAGCCTGAGCACATGCCGACACTTTGCTTCCACGCACCCTGATGATTTTATTCGGCGTTGTCGGGTATGTCAACCTGCAACTAACGATGTGTAATATCTAATTTTCAGCGGGGATTTCACCCGCCTTTTTCAGGGCGATTTTTGTGAGTATTGGGCCCACTATTTCAAAGAAAACGCATGTAGCCGTTATAGTGGTTAGTACTGAAGCGCCAATTCCGGCTGCGTAAGGGAGGTTGTACTCAGTACTTAATGCCTCGAATTCGTGCTTGATGATTAACGACAGCCCTATTGCCACGCCCGCCTGTGAGAGGATACCAAGGCCGATATATTTTTTTATTTTCGGTTCAACATGACCGACCATCGCCCCCAGACGTGCCCCCCCAACCAAACCGACTGTACGAGCAATAATATATATTCCGCCCAGCAGACCCAGCTTAGGCAGGGCTGACAACTGCATATGTGCACCTGCAAGACAGAAAAATAGAACAAACATCAAAGGCATAAAATCCATTATCGGCGAAGTTACCCTGTGAACCAGCGCCTCGCGTCTTGTGTTAGCCAGCGTGAATCCAATTACCATATTTGTCAAAATCAACGACAGGTTCCACCTCGCCGACAGCCCTGTTCCAAGCAAAATTGCACCGAAAACGACAATAATAATGTCGCCGGGATTGTGCAGTTTTCTGACCATCAGGCAGAAAACAAAGCCGATGATTCCACCGACAATAAGGCTAAGTGCAATCTCCCCGGCAGGAGCTGCAATCACAGATGCAAATCCCCCCGACTGCCCGCCGGCCTGATGAATCAAGAGGGTTTTGGCAACCGCCGCGGCGAAACCGAAGATAATAATCGCCAATCCATCGTCAAATCCCACCACTGCATACAAAGCCTTTGTTAAAGAGCCCTTGGCTTTATATTCCCGAATAACCGCGACCGTTCCGGCCGGTGCGCTGGCAGGAGCCACCGCACCAAAGACTATCGCCACAGGCAAATCCCGTGTCAGGAGGTAAACCGCAATTGAAACTACTATAAATGCAGCAAAAGATTCGGCTAAAATTATCGATATGATTCCGGGTCCGAGCCGCTTAAGACTGGACAAACTCAGCTCCGAGCCGATGCTGAAAGCAACAAATCCAAGGGCTATCTGTGTGATGAATGAAAGTCGCTCCAGAGCCGATTCATTGAACATATTCAGCAGCGAGGGGCCAAATATAATTCCGACAAGCATGTATCCTAAGATGGATGGCAGCTTGATTTTGCGGGCGCCTCTTCCCAGGTAGAATCCTGCAATTGCCGCGACACCCACACAGGTAAGCAGGCACATATTGTGAAATGGAAGGTCTGATGACATTAGCTGTTGCCTTTTCTTGTGATTACGCTCATCCGTCAAAAACCGTCAAGCATGTTCAGCGACCCGGCCGAGTAGAAAATCTGCTGAACTGTTACCATAATGTCCCTGCGATTGTTGAGGTCGCCCGTAATGCCTTCTATCCTTCTAATGGTTTCGTTGGTAAGTCCTTTTTCGACCACAGCGATAATAATCCTGCTGAATCTTGCGCTGCTGTCGCGCCAAATTCCTGCGAACAACGGGACCTTTGCAAGGTAAGCGCCGGCGTTTTCTGCATCGAGAATCACAAGTGAACTCGAAGCTACGCCCGCCAACACACTGAGGATATCCCTGAACGCTTCCTCCTGCTGTATGAAGATATGGAAGAGGCTCTTTCCTTCGGGTTCGGCGGTCTCTAAATGGACGCGACTATGCCTGAGGAAGCTTTCAACAACAGCCTGGTTCGATTGGCCGGCCAAAATTTCCTCAACCGCACCGGGAACCAGCAGCGTTTGCGAAACGGCGGAAAGCAACCTGATATGCTCGTTTGATTCCTGTTGTGGAGCTATGATGAAAACGATTAGTTTTACATCTTTTTTGTCCGGTGCCCCGAAATCCACACCAGTCGGTACAGTGATCAGCCCGACGACAAAATCAGATACCGAGCCAAGACGACAGTGAGGGATAGCTATGCCGCCACCAAAACCTGTTGAGCCTAAAGATTCGCGCTCCTGCAGACCTTCGAGTATCTCAGCCTCGCTAACATCTTTTAATATGGGGCTGTTTTTGGCCACCTGCCCGATACGGCGCAAGGCCGCGGATTTATCAGCCGGGCTCTCGCCGACGGCGACACACTCTTTGCGCAAAACCTCCACAAGCTTCATAATGACCTCACTATACTAACACCTGAATTGTTGTTATAAATAAACGGTTTATTTTACCGATCCGGGCCGGTTATACAAGTAAGTCTTTTCACAGCCGTCCTGAACCTGTCCGGAAAGCCGACTACCTCAACTTTCGGATACGCACCTCAATCTGCTTTTCGCTCTTCAACAATTCAACGAGTTTTCCGGGGTTGGTGTCGCTATAGTGGTAAGGGTAAAGAATCTTCGGCTTGAAGGCCTTTGCGGCATCGGCCACCATTTCAGGAGACATAGTGTAAGGCAGGTTCATCGGCAAAAAAGCGATGTCGATTTCTTTTAGCTTTTTCATTTCAGGCGTGTTTTCCGTATCGCCGGCCACGTACACACGTTTGTCGCCGAAAGTTATTACATAGCCGTTACCCCTGCCCTTCGGATGGAAAGGCTCCCCGCTCGACCGTTTATGCTCAATATTATACGCCGGCACCGCCTCTATCTTCAGGCCTGATATGGTTTTGGTATCGCCGTTTTTCATAACGATACCGCCGGCAATATCTTCTGTGCACGGCTTTGTCAATACTATCTGCGTTTCTTTGTTTCTTATGGCATCTATTGCTTCGGGATCAAGGTGGTCGCCGTGCTCGTGGGTAACCAGAATAAGGTCCGCTTTGGGGAGCTTTCTGTAGTCGGCAAATCTGCTCCACGGGTCAACGTGAATGACCTTGCCGTCAAATTCGAACATCAACGTTGCGTGGCCAAGAAAGGTGATTTTCAAATCGCCCTTGCCCGTCTCGATGACATCCTTTTCAAATTTGCCAAGTTCGCCCGAAATCAGCGTTTCTTCTTCGCTCGCAGGCTCGATATATCCACCACCTATCAAGTTACGTTGCAATATCGCATACTGGACCGCCATCGAAAGCGCAACCTCGCGCCACCAGTATGATTCATTATGCCCGCCCGCCGATTCGGCATAGGTGAACGGAATCTTCTTTTCCGACAACAGCTTCATAAAATCCTGCGAGCCTTTTAGCAGGTCATCTTCGGTTCCGCAGTCAAGATAGATATGCGGCATCTTTTCGGGTGGGATATTTACAACCAGCTTGAATGGGTCGGCGGCTTCGACATCTTTTGTGGTAACAAATATCTCGCCCTTTGGCGTTCGCTCTTTGTGCGTACTGAACCCGGGCACATTGATGCCTAAGTACCTGGAATCTTCCTCCAGCGCCTCGGGCCAAATAACAAAAGGCTTCTCGCCTTTGTTCAGCGCCTCATACCAACCTTCGGGAATACTCAAGGCGCCGCTATGGCTTGCAATCGAACAGAACATATCGGGGTGCCTGAGGCCCACCGCCAGGGCCCCGTAGCCCCCCATGCTCAGGCCGGTGATTGCACGGGCCTGTCTTTTTGCTATTGTGCGATAGTGGCTGTCCACATATCCAATCAAATCTTTTGTAATATAATCGTCCCAGTTGTTCTTCTGACCGTCATAGCTCTTTGCCCAGTTGACATACCACGAGTTGCCGGCATCGACCATCACCACGATAAGGTCGTAGCGATTCAGATACTTGGGCACACCGAGTTTCGTCCACTCTAAGTAGTTGGCTGTTAAGCCGTGAAGCATGTAAAGCACAGGATAATGTTTTTCGCTTGTGATATAATCTTTCGGCAGGACAATGTTAAACCTCATATCCCTGCCTACGGCTTCGGAGTGAAGTTTGACCTCCAGCACCTTGAGCGGTCTTGCGGCTATGAAGCCGACGTTCTCTGCGATTGCCCTTTCATCGGCAGCTCTGCTGTCGCTGCAAAAGCCGATGACCACAAGAAGCATAATAATGGCCGGCACCGTTTTTTTTACTTTTTTCATCGACAACTCCTTTCAGGAAGTTAATGATATTGAACAGTCGTGCCCCCGCTTTTTCAACTTTAGTTTGAGAAGGCTATTGGTATTGCCTAAATACCGAAACCGCTTTAATCCTAACGATCCCGACAGATTTTGTCAAGTTTTAGCGCACCGCCTGAAATTTCAGCCTAAAGCAGAAAAGTCATTTAGCGTCTGCTCGTCCGGAGTTGTGTATATCACGCTGCACCTTCGGCCAGGGTGAATCTGCCATAGGTTGGGTTCCTTTAAGAGCATACAGGCCTCCCGAATGCCCGCCGCTGACGTAGATTGTATATGTTACAGGATCGATTAAAGGCTCTGTCTTGGCCTCTTTCTCATCGAGCTGGCCCACCGGCTCCGATTCCCATTGCTTTACAAGGTTTCCATTCACCAACTTCACAGAGATATATCGATTGCCCTGCTCACCTCCGAAGACAACCTCACCATTAGCCAAGGCAGTTGCCCCATTCGGCCAGCGGTCTTTCCAGAAGTAACGGGCAATTGGCGCCACGGGAGTTGATGCAGGCCCGGCAGGCGGTTTCCAAACATAGAGGTAGTGGTCTTCTGCACCTGCATAGATATTGCCGTCGGCTCCGATTACCGGCGCACCGGAAATCTCGCCGCCGGTCTTTTGTGTTTCCCACCTTAACTTACCGGTGTCAGGATTAATCGCGTGCACCTTTCCCGCATTTGAACCGATATATATTGTCCCATCGGAGTCTATAGCAGGTGAGCCCCATATTTCCTGATGAAACGGCTCTTTACTGGTGTACCCGGCGGCGTTTTTGTCGATCAACTCGAAATCCCATACCATTTCAGCGCGGTTGTCGCGGTCTCTGAGGCAATAGAGGTGCCCACTGAATGTAGCAGCTACAATCCGACCATCGGCGAGAACGGCAGGGTCGCAGAAAAACGAGCCGTAGTTCGAAGCGCCACTTTCACCTTGAGCCGGATGGGTCTGTGATTTGTAAATCCATTTGAGCCGACCGGTTACTGTATCGATAGCATATAACCTGTTGTCCGCAAGGCTTTTATCCTCCGGCCAGGCGCCCGAACCGATATAGAATGTGCGCTCGTCATGAGACAAAGCCCCGCATGACATAAAAGCCCCTGCATCCGAAGGCAAACCGCTTGCTGTCCAGATAATATGCCCGTCAGATGTATCCACACAAAACACCCTTCCGGGCTTGCTCCCCTCTCCAAAATAAACTCGCTTTTCGTCTGAACTTAAGGTGGCAGGAGAATTCCCAATCGGGCCTTCAAAGACAACCGGCCCCCAAACATCCTTGTGAGTATCGGCATCGACCGCGTAAAGCCGTCCGCCGCCGACTTCATCTCCGTCACCAAAGATTATAATTCGTCTGCCCGTCTTTTTATCCCAGACAATAGCCGGCTGACACCAGTCAAAGACATCGCTGCCGGCAGGTTTATAATGCCACAACAAACGCCCCTGTCCGTTAGGTCCGTAGTCAGTGCCACAGCCCTGCAAGGTAAATACAATCACCGCTGACAGCAAACAAAATGATACTGCTTTTTCGCACACTGTATGTTGTCGCTCCCGAATGAAACGTCGAATTTTTTTCTTCTCGTAACAAATATACCGGAATCGCTATTGTGGTGAAAAGCAACATCAGTTGAAACTTATCCTGCGAATATCGCCGATCCGATACGGAGTATTGTCGCACCTTCTTCAACGGCGATTTCGTAATCCTGGCTCATACCCATACTAAGTTGTGTAAACTGGGCTCCGGCAAGGCCCTCCAGCTTGATTTCCTCAAACAATTCCTTTGCCCGCAAGAAGCACGCCCGTACAACATCTTTATCTCTTGTCAGCGGCGCCATTGTCATCAGGCCTGTGAGCCTGAGGTTCTCCATACCAGCAAACTGCTCGGCAAGGTGTGTTGCCGCCCCGACCGGGACGCCGTACTTTTGCGGCTCACCGGAACAATTGACCTGCAAAAGTATGTCCGGCCTGATGCCCAGCTTGCTTGAAGTAGTGTTGATTTCTTCGGCAAGGCGCAAGGTGTCCACCGAATGTATTATCGATGTTATCCTCAAGACCTGCTTTACTTTATTCCGCTGCAAATGGCCGATCATGTGCCATTTGACCCCGACGCTGCTTTTTTCTTTACTGTTACCCTCTCCCAGAAACTCCGCTATGTCCTGGGCCACCTGCTTTAGTCGCTGGACACGGTTCTCGCCGAGTTCGATGTATCCTAATTCGACAACTTCTTTCACACTCGCCAGCGGCGCTGTTTTGGTCACCACCACAACCTTCACTTCACTGGTATCTCTGCCGGCCCGTGCGCACGCGGCAGCGATATTTTCTTCTATTTGCCTTAATCTGTCGGATATCTTTGACATAAACCACATTATAAACAAAAATGCCGCCTTGCCAATGAACAAAAAACATCAAAAGCACCGGCGCGCATCCCCCCGGTGTTTGTCAAACGCTCTAAGGCAGAAATTTCGACGGATTCTTCAGTTTCGCGGGCAGATAATTATTGACAACAAAATCCAGTCCGTGCTTGGCAAAAGCCTGCTGCTCCACACGTACCCCCATCTTGAGCATCTGGTTTATAGCCGACTGCCACGGCTTGTGGTGCCTGACAAACGGGTCGTTTTTCAGGGCGTCTTTTGCGCGTTTGATATCAACTTCTTTAAGCGGGTGTGTGGGCAGCTTATAATCCACAACATCCTGCGGTGTAACGCCCAGAAATGAAACCTTGGGCACACAAAAATACTGATTCAGATGCGCGGCATTGCCCGAGCCGACCTTCAATGTCCGGTAAATATTAAAGTATCCGTAAGGGTCGCCGTCAACGAAGGCATAAACCGGAATCTTCAGTGAATCGCTCAGCCTGCGGATGAATCTGCGACAAGCCCGGGTAGGCACACCGCCCATACTGATAAGAATACAATTTTTCTTGTCCCAGTAGTCATACTTGACCAGGCGTTGAAACATTCCGGCCGTTTCGATCGCCAGAATGAATTTCGCCTTGCTCCGGAACTTCAGATTTTCCACATCAGTTGGGATTGAGTACGCCCCCGACCCGAATTTCGTACAGTCTATACGAAGCCTTTTTCCTTTTGAATCGGTATCGATAACAATCAGCTTGCCGGCTATGTCGCCACCCTTTTCCTCCGGCACAAATTTCAATTGCTCCCTGTTGACCCCGAACATGGCCTCTACATCATCCATTATCGAGTCCGATTCGACCTGCTCTGAAAAACCCGCCTTGCCCCAGTTCTTTGAAATGTAATACGCCTCTCGCTTGGTAGCCATGTTGTCGGCATCAATAAGCTCCTTGGAAAGCGCCATCATCTTGAGGGTCTGTGCAAAGTTCTTAACTGTGCTTACCGTCAGGGTTCGTTTTTTAAACTTACCTAACATTTCGAAGTAGCCCTTTCGGGCGTGATACTTTACGTTCGACAGCGACCGAACGGGTGTGCTCATTGTGGGTTTCTGACTCTTCAATATCTTGTTATAAACATCCCCGGCATTTTCCTTGATTTTATCGGACACCGATATTTTTTTGGTCGTTACCATTTGATACTCCAGAAAAAATAAAAATGAGACATTTAAGCACTACTTTACCAAAGTTAAGTTAAACATCACCTTTGGTCAAGGATTATTAAGCGTAACCACCCATATTTTGTTCCTGCCTTGATGTGGGCATCTTTCTCGTTTACCTCACAACAGGCTTAAAATCCAACGCCGAAAAAAAATTTTTTCCAGAATTAGCCTATTTTAGACTTGACTTTTTATCATTTTGCCGATATATTAGGTACTACTGACTGTGATGCTGCTTTATGTAGCTTAACTAAGCCTCGGCGAGGCTACGTGGGATACCGTTTTCCCCCCCAGACGGTCCCACCACCTCGCCATTTTTACGCGCTTACCTTTACTTCCTATTTTGACGTTATATGTTTTTGCATGCACCAGAGAAATAAGAACCTCTTTTCCGGGCACCCTAACAAGCTCAATACAAAACAAACTCAACCTGCTTACAAATCAAAGGCTATTGGCCACGAATTTGGACAATCACCTTTCTGCTTCTCGGCCCGTCGAACTCACAAAAATATATCCCCTGCCATGTCCCGAGCACAACTTGACCGTCTCTTATCAGGATTTGCGTGCTCGTGCCTACCAAGGAGCTTTTTGTGTGTGCGTCACTGTTGCCCTCGGAGTGTCGGTAGCCTCGCCGCCTCTGTGGAATCAGCTCCTCAAGCGTAAGCAGCACATCATGGGTAACGCTCGGGTCGGCGTTCTCGTTAATGGTTATTGCCGCGGTGGTATGCGGACAGTAAACGGTCGCCTCGCCTGCAGTGATTTCGGCCTGGCGAACCAACTCGGCAACCCTGCCTGTTATATCAATCATCTCACAACGCTTTTGACTGCTTACGCCGAAAACTTCGTTAAAAACCTTCATTTTATCTCCTTGTCTCTGACTTAACTTTTTTTATGACAAAAATTATACCAGAACAAAGAGCTTTTTTCAACGGAGCCGTGACAAATGCAGAATAGCGGAAATTTGAAATTATCGGGGAAGCCTTAAATCGTCTGGCAAAGACTGATTCATATCGCCGCTACACTTACCGAGTGAACACAGTTTAAGTCGCAAAGAAAGGCCCCCGGCACCGATGCCGGGGGCGGGGGTGTTCGATAAGGAGTCAAATTGTTAGCGTTCGTTATTCGTCTTTCGCCTCGAACTCGGCGTCTATTACATCATCACCGCCTTTTCTTCTGACCTCGCCTTCAGGCGGAGGTGGTTGTTCGGTCGTACTTTTTGTGGCGGAATCTGCGGCACCTGAGGCGGCCTGCTTCTTGGCGGCCTCCTCATAGAGCACTTTGCCAAGCTCCTGTGCGGCATTGCCCAGATTTTCAATCGCCTTCTTTATGGCGTTGCCGTCCTGGCCCTTGGCTACCTCCTTGAGATTATTCAGGGCGTTTTCAATCTTGCCCCGCGTCTCGGAAGAGACCTTCTCGCCGTGCTCTTTGAGGGTCTTTTCCGTTGAATAAACCAGTTGGTCGGCCTGGTTCTTAAGGTCAACGACCTCCCTGCGTTTCTTGTCATCTTCGGCGTGGGACTCGGCCTCTTTTGTCATCTTATTGATTTCTTCTTCGCTCAGGCCGGAGCTGGATTTAATCACAATAGACTGTTCCTTGCCGGTACCCAGGTCCTTCGCCGAGACGTTTAATATACCGTTGGCGTCGATGTCGAAGCTGACTTCAATCTGTGGTATTCCCCGCGGCGCCGGCGGAATATCGGTTAGCTGGAATCTGCCGAGCGTCCGGTTGTCGCCGGCAAATTCGCGTTCGCCCTGAAGGACGTGGATATCCACACTCGTCTGGTTGTCTGCGGCAGTGGAAAAGACCTCCTTTTTGCTTGTGGGGATAGTCGTATTGCGCTCGATGAGTTTTGTCATAACACCGCCTAATGTCTCAACGCCTAATGATAGCGGTGTAACATCCAGCAGGAGAATATCTTTTACGCCGGCATCACCCGCCAGGACACCCCCCTGAATAGCGGCGCCAAGGGCGACAACTTCATCCGGATTAATGCTTTTGTTTGGTTCTTTGCCGAAGATATCCTTGACGATTTGCTGTACCTTTGGAATTCTCGTTGACCCGCCCACAAGCAGAACCTCCGATATGTCTTTACCGGTCAGCTTGGCGTCTTCGAGGGCCCGGCGGCACGGTGCTTTAAGCCGTTCGAAAACGTGCTCGACAAGGGCCTCGAATTTGCTTCTTGTGATAGTGAGCTGCAGGTGCTTTGGGCCGGAGGCGTCTGCAGTGATAAAAGGCAGATTCACGGTAGATTCGACCTGGGTGCTCAGTTCACATTTGCATTTTTCGGCGGCTTCTTTGAGTCGCTGGTGTGCCATAGGGTCATTGCGAAGGTCAATACCCTCGGTCTTCTTGAATTCATCTGCCAGATAATTTATAAGTACCTCGTCGAGGTCGTCGCCGCCGAGGTGTGTGTCGCCGTTGGTACTGAGCACCTCAAGAACGCTGCTTTCGTCCTCGAAGCCACCTATGTCGAGGATGGATATGTCGAAGGTTCCGCCGCCGAAGTCGAAGACGGCGATTTTTTCATCCTTTTTCTTTTCGATACCGTAAGCCAGCGCCGCGGCTGTCGGTTCATTGATGATGCGCTCGACCTTAAGCCCGGCAATCTTGCCGGCGTCCTTTGTTGCCTGCCGTTGCGAATCATTGAAGTATGCAGGGACGGTGATAACGGCCTGCTCCACTTTTTCACCAAGGTAATCCTCAGCGGTTTTCTTAAGGTCCTGCAGAACCATAGCAGATATCTCCGGCGGGGTGTATTCCTTGCCGCGGACACCCACCTTGACCAGCTCATCGGAACCGCCGGTTATCTTGTAGGGGACCGTCTTTTCTTCGGAGCCTACCTCGTTGTGGCGCCTCCCCATAAACCGTTTGATGGAGTAAACGGTGTTTTGAGGATTTGTAACCTGCTGATGCCGGGCTATCTGGCCGACGAGGCGTTCGCCCTTGTCGGTAAAACCCACTACAGACGGTGTAAGTCGAGAGCCTGATGAGTTGACAAGAACCTTCGGTGCAGAACCTTCCATTACGGCAACAACCGAGTTTGTCGTTCCCAAATCTATTCCAATGATTTTGGCCATGATAAGCAACTCCATATTGGAACCATATTGATTTTGACTTTTATATATCCCTGTTCACAAAAAAACGCACTCGCTTTGTGCACTACCTTAACATATATTGCAAAGGCCGTACCAAACAGGCGAAAAAGTGTATCTTTCTGCCACAAAAGCAGTTACAGTCTTTCGATGGTTGATGTCTGGTATGCCATTTTGGCAGATGAAGGTTTTTTAGGCAAATCACTTCCCTTAAGGCCTGACGGTTGGCCCTTGCCTCTGTGATATTTGCCGCCTCGGAGCGTTTCAGTCACCCACTCCCGTACAGGCAATTAAAAACAGCCGAATCAACTCAACATCTTTTTGCAATTTGTAGGTTCTTGTGCCCCGGGTTTCTTCGGAACTGTCATCTTGTTGAGGCAGGGGAAAGGCAAAATCTCCGCGTGAGGTGAAAAACAGACTCCCTAATGTAATATCGGTCTGCCTGTATTCACTCGGCCCGATAAGGACAAAATCTCCGCTGCTCATTGTCAGTTCAAACTCTCCAACGTCAAAAACAATTTCGTTGTCTTGGCGTCGGCCTAACATTCGAGCGATAGTATTCCTCATCGGGTCTTTGAACACGGGGCAAAGCTTGACTTCGCATGCACCGCGAACTTTTGCAATGGGCTCTGCTTTTATACGCCACCCAAGCTGTCCGTTGCCAAGACTTGTTCCCGCCAATTTACCGTCGCCGGTTGTGTAGAAAACATTTTGCTCGGAAGCCAGGGTGGTAAAAATTACATCGTTACCCTTATCATCAAAGACTATCAAACGATTGGTCCCTTTATTTTTTGCCCCGGCCCGGGCGAGTCTTGCCGAGATTTCATTCCACATTTCGCTTCGCCCGAATCCCGCAAAGAAACCGTTGGCTTCAAAAGCCCTGGCATCCGTAAAATGCAGAGGGCTTCTTATAAGCCCTAAAAAAAGCTCTCTCGGACCGGCTAAACTCTCAACGGGCGCCTCGAAGATAAAGACCTGGAAAGTTATCTGTCTCGGCAGTGTCATCGCAGAAGAGGCTTTAAGGTCATTAATTTTTATGCCCTCGACAGCCGGTCCCTCCGACCGCACGCGTTTCTGCCCACAGCCGATTATGCACAAACCCGTCCCTGCCAGAAAAATATACAAAAAAACCCGCTTCATAACATAAGATAATTTAGCTCCCACACCCCGCAATGTCAACAAACCACAATGTTATTGCGCCACGTTCCAACCGCGCCCAATGTTATTGCGGTGGTTCTTTTTCTTTGTCACCCCGGATTTGATCCGGGGTACAGGTCCTTGGCCTTGCCGAGGACGGGACAGT
This sequence comes from Planctomycetota bacterium, assembly GCA_013349435.1. Taxonomy (GTDB): domain Bacteria; phylum Planctomycetota; class Phycisphaerae; order Sedimentisphaerales; family Anaerohalosphaeraceae; genus QNBT01. The sequence continues at coordinate 30,097 of DUZQ01000008.1, forward strand.
CGGTTATCGGACATTCGGTGTTCGATACTCGAAATTTGTTCTTGTTTTTGCTGCGAAAGCGCTTCGCTAAATATTGATTTAACGCGATACGCAATAAGCATGACGTTATACTCTGAGTTTTGGAGATTCGCAGAATTCCAGCGCCACCGCCCGCGTTGCCGAATGAGACTGGATGGTTCCCAACAAGTGCGTCCGGTTAACCCTGACGATCCTTGCGTAGCTGGAAAACCTGCCCCCGTAATCCAATAAACCTTCAGTCGGTGGAACCGTCATGTCAATGCTGACTAATTCTCCTTCTTCCAGCCGGCAATCGCGGAACTCGGCCAGCAAACCACCCGGGCTTACATTAACAGTATTACCCGTATAGACCGTACCGCCGAGTCGACCGACTTTCTGGCACAGAACGGTAAGCCTGAGCGGCTGGCGCTGATATTTTCTTCTGTCTTTATCTGCCTTCATAAGCGTCCCTGCCTAAATGGAAGTATTTTAATGTATCCTAAATCCTACCTCAACGAAGAAACCTTAGCAAGTCCTATACCAAAACGGTTCGCGAAAAGATACTTCAAATTTTACAGCTCCAAGGTTTTGTAAACAAGGGAGTTAGAGGCTCCTTTTCAGAAAAGAGATAAAATGTGACCACCATGTCCTTCAAAAATGTTGACAAACAGCAACAAAGACCAAATATATGTACTTTTTTCGCAAGATTGTTCACAAATCAACAGTTTTGCAAATCAATTATATTGGTGCTCACCAATTTATCGGACCAACAAAACCTTATGTTCTTTTCAAGTAACCAGGAATTTGTTCCGAAAACAAACAAAAATGTTGTTTTTTTCCAACATAGCCGCTTGACAGAGTTTGGCTGACGTAGTTAAATGACTGCAAATGTGCTATCAACACCAGAAAAAACCTGATAAATCAACAAAAGCTCAATGCGACCAACAGCAAAACGCCGCGCCTGAGGCGTACCTCCCCGACAACCTGGCTGAGTTGATAATCGAATCAATCTGCCCCGGAATTGTGGCATTTGACCAACAGTTCAGGATAATCCGGGCCAACAGCCGGGCCGCCCAGCTTATAGATGTCGGTGAGTACATTGACCGGTCCCTGGCTGCCGGTACCGATGCCAAAGTCTGGGGAAACTGGAACAGGTTGCTTGAATCGGTACTTAAAACCGGCCAAAAGACTGATTTTAAGGCGGTAAGATATAACCTTAACGGACGAAAGAGGCTTCTTAACATAGGCTGTACACCGCTAAAGGAAACGTCAACCCAACAGGTCAGAGGCGCGGTGGTGGTTATCGAGGATGTTACCGAAAAATCCGATATCGAGGCTCAATTAGCCCGAGCCGAGCGTTTCGCAGCCGTTGGTAAGGTAGCCGGAAAAGTGGCACACGAATTGAACAATCCTATGGACGGGATACTCAGATATATTAATCTGGCCTTACGCGTTATTGAGAAGCAGGACCTTGAAAAGGCCACCCGGTATCTTCATCAGTGCCGTGCGGGCCTGACGCGGATGTTGCAGATTATCAGTGAACTGCTTGAATTTTCCCGCGGTACGTACCCGGCCTTTGGGCTCGGGCCGGTCAATCAGATGGTCGAAGCGGCCGTAAAGACCATGGAATCGCACGCCAAGGGCATAGACATTGAGGTCATTGAAGACTTTCAAGGCGATATGCCGAGTTTCAAAGGCTCGAACCTGCTCCAGGTGTTCAACAATCTGATTAAAAACGCTGTTGATGCCATGGAAGGGGCCGGCCGGTTGACTATTACGATATCAGGCGAAAGTGACATGCTGAATGTGGAGTTTCGCGATACAGGCCCCGGCTTTGCCCACGAAAACGCCGAAGTTATATTTGAACCTTTTTTTACGACCAAACGCCGCGGACGAGGTGCCGGGCTGGGGCTGGCAATATGCAAGGATATCGTTGAAAAGTACAACGGCCGGATTAGAGCGAGAAATGCTCCTGAGGGCGGCAGCATATTCACTGTCTGTCTGCCGCTGATGCAGGAAAAACCTCCAAAAGGATAATAAGGCAAAGATAATGGAAAAAGCGAACGTTCTTGTTGTTGACGACGACCGGATAATACTTGATTCGTTATGTGAGTTCCTGAATCTCGAAGGCTACATTACGACCGCAGCCGAGTCTTTCGCAGAAGCCGCCGCAGCCCTGCAGAAACGGTTTTTCTCACTTGTTATCGCCGATGTGAATATACCTGACGGCAGCGGAATTGATTTGTTGTCGGTGGTCAGGAAGAATTATCCACAGACCGTAGTCATCATCATCACCGGTTACGGGACAATCGAAAGTGCTGTTGAGGCAATCAAGATGGGGGCCTATGAGTACCTTACCAAGCCGATTGTCGATGATGATTTGCTCTTGTGCGTTGAGCGGGCGCTGCGCCAGCAATCTATTCTGAGCGAGAATCGCCGGTTGCGGGGGCAGCTCGAACAAAAGCACACCCTCGACAATATTATAAGCCAGGACTACAAGATGGCCAGGATATTCGACCTTGTGCAGGCCGTGGCTGATACCACAACAACGATATTGATGACCGGGGCTTCCGGGACGGGCAAGAGCATGTTGGCAAAGGCCATCCACTACCATTCGTCCAGAAAAGAAAAACCCTTCGTTGAGGTTAGCTGCGGGGCACTGCCGGAGACATTGTTAGAGAGCGAGTTGTTTGGCCATGTAAGAGGCGCCTTCACCGGGGCAGTAAGGGAAAAAGACGGTAAATTCTTAGCTGCCGACGGCGGCACCGTCTTTCTTGATGAGATTTCGGTGGCATCACCCGTCATGCAGGTTAAGCTGCTGCGGGTTCTACAGGACCGGCAGTTTGAAGCGGTGGGCAGCAATGAAACTATAAATGTTGATACCCGTATCATCCTTGCATCCAACAGTAACCTTGCCGAGGAGGTTAAGGCCGGCCGGTTCAGAGAAGACCTTTATTATCGAATCAACGTGGTTACGATTCATCTGCCGCCGTTAGCCGAAAGAATAGGCGACATCCCGCTGCTTGTGGAACATTTCCTTAGACGGTTTTGCCGGATTCACGGTAAGGAAAAACGCAACATAACCGCCGAAGCGATGGATTGCCTGCAGCGGTATTCATGGCCCGGAAATGTGCGTGAGCTGGAAAACATTATCGAAAGGACGGTTCTGCTGTGCAAAGATACGCAGATAGATACAGACGACCTGCCTTCGGAACTGGTGATGCAAAGCCGTGTAGTCAGCGGGCCCGGATTTAAGCAAATGGGACTGAAGGAAGCCCTCGCTGAGCCGGAAAAGGCAGTTATTCGTGCCGCTTTGGACGCAAACAACTGGAACAGGCAAAATACCGCCAGGGCGCTGCAGATTAACAGGACCACATTATATAAAAAGATGAAACGTTACGGGCTGGAAGATGAAGCCGCGAAATTGGGGCTGTAACTTAGCGGCATCAACCCCGCCTAAGATACAGTCTGTAATTCCGGCCGAAAAGTACAATTTTACCCCTTATGTATTTAACTTCTTTGTTATGAAGAACTTGTGTTAAGGAAGGTCCGGTTTTACAATAACGCTGGATGGAATGACAGCTATAGTGTATTTTGATGGAGTGTTGGCGTTCATCTTGGAAAATCCTTTTTTTGTCCGGCCTGAAAATTGGCTTTACTGTCGTTAAAAGCAAGATTTTGGGAGGGGTTTGTCAAAGTATCAGTGGTTTTATGTCGATAGAGTAGGTGTTAGATAACCGCACACGGGGGGTGTGTGCGGTTTGACCGCAACATCGTGAACATTTATTGCCCGTAAACATAATAAGAATAAGGAACATATTGGCTGCTGATTTAGTTGAAACATCTTTGGCAAAAATTTGACAAGCGATGCCGATGTGATAGAATTTTGGTGTGTTGCGGGTAGCCTTAATATTGATTTGCTGATGAGGTGATTATGTTTGAGCGTTTTACAGACCGGGCGAGGAAGGTAATGGCGCTGGCCAATCAGGAAGCGCAGAGATTCAACCATGAGTATATTGGTACCGAACACATTCTGCTGGGACTTGTCAAAGAGGCCAGCGGAGTAGGTGCTAATGTGCTCAAGAACCTCGATGTGGACATAAAGAAGCTTCGGCTTGAAATAGAAAAGCTCGTCAAAAGCGGTCCGGATATGGTGACTATGGGTAAACTGCCTCAGACGCCCCGGGCCAAGAAGGTTATTGAATATGCGATAGAGGAGGCTCGGTCGCTGAATCATAATTATGTGGGGACCGAACACATATTGTTGGGACTGCTGCGGGAAACCGAGGGTATCGCGGCGCAGGTACTGATGAATATCGGGCTGAAGCTTGAAGATGTTCGTCAGGAGGTGCTTAACCTGTTGGGTGCCGGTGTGGATAATACGTACCAGAATATGGGGATAAAGATGGGTTCACCCGCGGCGCAGAAGCAAAAAAGCAAAACGCCTGCGCTGGATAGTTTTGGAAGGGACCTGACGGAGCTGGCTTTGAAGGACGGGTTGGATCCGGTAATAGGCAGAGTAAATGAAATTGAGCGGCTGGTGCAGATTCTGTGCAGGCGTACAAAGAACAATCCGGTGTTATTAGGCGAGGCTGGTGTCGGTAAAACGGCTATCGTTGAAGGTTTGGCACAGAGAGTAATCAACAAAGAAGTTCCTGAAATTCTAAAGAACAGGCGTCTGGTAGTGCTCGATTTGGCAATGATGGTGGCGGGCACAAAGTACCGGGGCCAGTTTGAGGAGCGGATAAAGGCGGTGATAAACGAGGTGAGAAGAGCGGGCAACGTAGTGTTGTTCATTGACGAGCTGCATACCCTTGTGGGTGCCGGTGGCGCCGAAGGTGCTATCGATGCGTCGAATGTTCTTAAACCGGCTCTGGCAAGAGGTGAGGTCCAGTGCATAGGTGCGACAACTTTTGATGAGTATCGCAAGTATATAGAAAAGGATGCGGCGCTTGAAAGACGTTTCCAGACGATACCCGTTGAGCCGCCGTCAAAAGACGAAACTGTTGACATATTGCGGGGCTTGCGCAGCCGGTATGAAGAACACCACAGGGTTCACTTTACGGACGAAGCTCTTTACCAGGCGGTGGAGCTTTCGTCTCGATATATATCCGGCCGATGCCTGCCAGATAAGGCGATAGATGTGATTGACGAAGCCGGTGCCCGGGTGCGATTGAAGAACATGACACCACCGCCGGATTTGGCTGATATTGAAGCGAAGATCGAAAAGCTTCAGGTCGATAAAGATGAGGCGGTCAGGAATGCCGACTACGAGCGTGCCGCGGCCCTGAGAGACCAGGCACAGCAGTTGTTGGCCCAGAAGAACGAGATTCAACACGAGTGGCACGAGAAGAACAAGGAGGCGGCCGGCGAAGTTAACAATGAGGTTATCGCAGAAGTTGTAAGCAAGATGACCGGTGTGCCTCTGACCCGGCTGGAAAAACAGGAGGCGCAGCGACTGCTGGAGCTGGAGGCCGAACTGCACAAGACCGTTGTATCACAGGATGAGCCTATCTCCGCGGTTGCCAAGGCTGTCCGAAGGAGCAGGAGCGGTCTGAAAGACCCGAATCGTCCTATGGGAAGCTTTATTTTCATCGGGCCAAGCGGTGTGGGCAAGACGCTTCTGGCCAGGGCATTGGCTGAATTTATGTTTGGTGACGCCGATGCACTGATACAAATAGACATGAGCGAGTACATGGAAAAGCACAATGTCAGCAAGCTGGTCGGAGCGCCTCCCGGATACGTGGGATATGAAGAAGGTGGTCAGCTTACAGAAAGGATAAGGCGGCGTCCGTATGCGGTGCTGTTGTTGGATGAGATTGAAAAGGCACACTCGGATGTTTACAACATGCTGCTGCAGATAATGGAGGAAGGCAGGCTGACAGACAGCTTCGGGCGCAAGATTGACTTTAAGAACGTCATACTCATAATGACGAGCAACATCGGAGCCGACCTTATCAGGAATCAGTCCGGCTTCGGCTTCGGCAAACGTACCGAGGAAGCGAACTATGAGAAGATGAAGGAAATGCTCGACAAAGAGATTGAGCATCACTTCAGGCCGGAGTTTTTGAATCGTCTTGACGCTCAGATTGTCTTCAGAGCTCTTACCAGAGAGGACCTCAAAACTATCGTTGAATACGAGTTGAAGAAGGTCTTCAAACGTATTATTGAGCACGGACTTAACCTGGAGTTGGACAGCACGGCGAAAGAATTCTTGATTGACAAAGGTTACAGTACGGAATACGGCGCTCGTCCTCTGCGTCGGGCGATTGAGCACTACATAGAAGACCCGCTCTCGGAGGGCCTTCTCAAGGGCCAGTTCAAGGGCAAAAGCGTCATAAAAATCAGCGTACAGGACGAAGAGCACTTAAAATTCGAAGGAGTCAAGGAATCAAAAAAGGCCAAAAAATCCAGGGAGCTTAAGGAACAAGACGCTGTGGCGCATTCTGAAGGGAAAGGGTAACGCGCTTTTACCGAAAGGGCATCGGAGCAAAACGAAAGAGCGGATACGCGTTGAGTATTTGGCCTAAAATCCCTTTGGTTTTTGGAGTATTTCGATTTCGGCCTGGGTTTGTTGCCTGCTGAGTAGTTCATTAAACTCGGTACTTCCCATCCATTCAACACTTCCGTCCAGCCGCATCACAATGTAACCTCTTCCAATAATGAACTGATAATTTTTGCGGGTGTAAGCCAAAATTGTGTCGGGACTTGCACCGAATTCTATCCACGGCGCCCTGTACTCGAAATCACCCAGCCTGGCGTCTCGAAATTCCGTCCTTTGGCCGGTCAGATAGGATTTGGGGGGGGTCGAGTTATATGTGGCCCGATACTGCCGCACCTTTTCGCCGAGATACTCCATCGTTCTGACGGCTTCGGCCCTGTTGACGTAGTCCCTGACATTAAGCATCACCACAACAAAGGCGAGCGTGCTCAAAATCACAACAACGGACCTGACTATTGTTGATTTTTGTCGCTGGTTCATTCTGAATCGGCACCAGTATAAAACATCTTTCGGTATCAGTGCTTTCGACAGGTTTCAAACGAAGCTTTTTCGCCTGCTCAGCGTCCGGCTTGGAGGTGTTTTACTACGCCGTTTTCAATTACCAGCCGGTTCTCACAAAACAGGCGAATCGCCTCAGTATAAGCGATGCATTCCTGCTCGAAGACCCTGGCTGCCAGCGAATCGGTATCGTCGTCATCCTTTACCACGCAACTACGCTGTACGACAATAGGCCCCACGTCATACTCATTCGTGCAGAAATGGACGGTACAACCGCTGATTTTGCATCCTGCTTTAAGCACCGCCTCGTGGACGTGACGGCCCCACATACCCTGTCCGCCGAAGCTCGGCAACAGTGCCGGGTGGATGTTCATAACCCGGTTCTCGTATTTTTCCGGTATGTGCCACAGACAGAGCCAACCGGCCTGTATAACCAAATCCACCTCGGCCTCTCTTAGTTCCCTGGAAATTTCATCACTGAACGACTCAATATCATCGAAGTCTTTTCTGCGTATGATCCTTGGTTCAAGGCCGATGTTCCTGGCCCGCTCGATGCCCATGGTGGCTGTGCGGGAGCTTATAACAAGTACGATTTTAGCGTTAAGCCGGTCTGCTTCGATTTGGTTCTGTATATTGACCATTGTCCTGCCGCCGCCGCTTATGAGTACTCCCAGCCGGGTCGGCTTGCCTTTTTGCCGAGGTCGGGGCTTTTCGAGTGTAATGTTTTTTTGCAGATCCATTGCACGATTAACCAGTTCATCAACCTGTTTGTTTTGCTCTCTGGGTATGTGTGTTACCTTCCAGCTTGAAAATCCTGCCAACAATCCTGTACATTCAGCGAACAGCTCTTTAAGTTTTTGGTTTTTAACCCTGTAGCGGCCGTTAATTTGCCTGACTATAAGCTCACTGTCGCTGAAAACATCAATCCTTTTTGCCCGGGCTTGTTTTGCCGCAGACAACGCTATTAACAGGCCTGTGTATTCTGCCACGTTGTTGGTTGTATCGCCCAAAAAGGACGCTTTACCTTCGATTATGTTCCCCTCCGTGTCTGCTAAAATGAAAGCCGCTGCTGCAGGCCCCGGATTACCCCGGCTTCCTCCGTCGGTGTGTATGATTATATGCTCGTGCAAATTCTAACTCTCCCCGGTTTTGAGCACTAAAATCCGCGTGCAGTTTGAGCACCGGATAATATCGTCTTTGGTCATCAATTGATTTACAGTTTCTGCAGGGAGTCTCATGAAACAACCGCCGCAACTGAATATCTCGATTTTCTCGTTTTCCTTATCGACAACGGCCAGGGCCTCCCCATCGTAAGTTTCAGCGACTCGCTTGAAAACCTCCAGCGTGTCGGGAGGTATCGTCTTGGCTGCCAGGTCCCACTCGAGCTGTATCTGTTCAATTTCGGCTTCATACCCGGCTGCTTTAACCTCGGTGTCCTTGCGAAGCCGGCCAAGTTCACTCTTTTGCTCTTCAATCTGCTGTTGTATTTGACCACAGCCGGCTTCATCGGCCTCGATGTTCTTCATCAAGTCAAGAACCTGATTTTCGAGCTTTGCATTATCGGCCTTGGAGGTATTAAGTTCTGTCAGGATAGCTGCATATTCTTTGTTTGTTTTTGCCATATTCAGAGCCGAACGCAGCTTGGCGATATGCTGGTCCCTGTCCTTAAGTTCCAGTTCGAGACGGTCAATCTGTATCCGTGCCAGCTTAATCTCTTCGTTTTTTGCCTCAAGGCCGTTTTGGAGAGTCCTCAACTGGTTTTCCTGGAATATTACGGTTCTTCTGCATCTTGCAAGCTTGGATTTGGCGGCACGGAGCCGGTTCTCAACACTTTGAAGTTTTATCAGCCCATGTAATACCGGTCCCATTAAAGCTCCCTTTTTTAGTTTTTAATGCCCCTACAGCCGCAAAGCGGCATTATCTCAGAACAACTTGAGATTGCAATAAAAAAAATTCCGGTTTTTTCGGATTGTAAATTGCCCGCGAAGCAATCGGCGACGTTAAGGTATATGCCGGCCAAATTCTGAGAATTTTAAGGTTCAATGGTAGTGATTATGTGTTTCTACTTTTGCTTATGTTTTTTGCTTATGTTGAGCTTTTTGGATTTTAGCCCATGTGTCGCGGAGTGTTACGGTCCGATTGAATATAAGTCTGTCGGCTGTACTGTCAGGGTCAACACAGAAATAACCGAGTCTCTCAAACTGGTATCTGCTTAGCGGCTCGGCGTTTGCCTGCGAAGGTTCAATCCGGCAGTTATTTATGACTTTAAGTGAGTTTTGGTCCAGATTTGAGGTAAAATCGGCATCATTGGCAACATCATCCGGGTTTTCCTTAGTGAAAAGATGATCATAAAGGCGTACCTGGGCGGAAAGTGAATGAGGCGCTGACACCCAGTGCAGGGTGGATTTTACCTTTCGACCGTCGGGGGCATCTCCGCCTCGTGTGGCGGGGTCGTAGTTGCAGTGCAGCTCGATGATTTCGCCATCGGGGTTTTTGACCGCCTCTTTACAGGTTACAAAATATGCATATCGCAGCCTTACTTCCCGGCCTGGTGCCAGACGGTAGAACTTTTTCGGCGGCTCTTCCATAAAATCGTCCCGCTCAATGTAAAGCTCGCGCGAGAACGGCACGAGCCTTGTGCCGGCTGCGGGGTCTTCGGGGTTGTTAATTGCCTCTAATTGTTCGACCTTGTCTTGGGGGTAGTTGTCGATTACCACTTTGAGCGGTCTCAGGACCGCCATCACCCGCGGCGAGTTCCTGTTGAGATCCTGACGGACACAGTGCTCCAGTAGAGCGATATCTACCGTGCTGTTGAATTTGTTGACACCGATGAGCCTGCAAAATTCGCGGATAGCCGCCGGCGAATAGCCGCGTCTGCGCATGCCGGATATGGTCGGCATTCTGGGGTCGTCCCATCCGTTGACCAGGCCCCGCTGGACTAATTGCAGAAGCTTTCGCTTGCTCATTACGGTATATGACAGGTTCAGCCGGGCGAACTCGATTTGCCGGGGGTGGTGAACGCCTAACTGGTCAAGGAACCAGTCATATAAAGGCCGGTGATTCTCGAATTCGAGTGTGCATATCGAATGTGTGATGCCTTCGACCGAATCTTCCAGACCGTGCGCCCAGTCGTACATCGGATATATACACCATTTGTCGCCGGTGCGATGATGGCTTGCGTGCAAAATCCTGTACATCACCGGGTCTCGCATATTCAGATTTGCAGAGGCCATGTCGATTTTGGCCCGCAGCGTTCGTGAGCCGTCGGGAAATTCACCCGCCCTCATACGCTCAAACAAATCAAGATTTTCTTCTATACTGCGGTCGCGATAAGGGCTGTTTTTACCCTGTTCGGTGAGCGTGCCGCGATATTGTCTTATCTGCTCGCCGGTCAGGTCGCAAACGTAGGCTTTGCCGGCTTTTATTAACCGGACGGCGTATTCATACATCTGCTCGAAGTAATCGGAGGCATAGTACAGATGCTCGCCCCAGTCCCAGCCAAGCCAGCGGACATCAGCCATAATGGACTCGACATATTCGAGTTCTTCTTTGCACGGATTGGTGTCGTCGAATCGCAGGTGGCACCTGCCGTCTTTGTTTTCAGCGGCGATGCTGAAATTAAGACAGATGCTTTTTGCATGACCGATATGCAGATAGCCGTTAGGCTCCGGCGGAAACCGGGTTATAACCCGCCCGCCCCATTTACCGCTCCTGTTGTCCTCGGCCACAATCGCCCGAATAAAGTCAAGCCGTTCTTCACGGTCGGAATTCTTTTTGTTGTAATTTCCGTTCATATTTGTTTTTGCGATTCTATGAATCCTTAACTCATTTGTCAATTGTTCTATACCGTCTTGAAAAGTTTTGGGAATACAGCATATAGTAAAATGGTCAGTAGCACCTGTCCAGTAATTGGCAATTCTTGCCTTTATTTGATCGCACTGTGAAGGGTCAATTATAATCAACTTCTTCGTACTTTGCAGCCTTCTGTTTAGGAAACTCGCCAGAATCAGCCACAAAGACATATCTTCTCTCCTGAGTCCGCAACCACCGATTACGAGGTTCTTTGCATCTCTTGCAATTGCAATGAGTTTATTAACCATATTTGCCATCTCAAGACGCTGAAATTTTACAAAGCTCGGGGCAATGATATATTGCCTGACTTCAGTTTGACCACCCCCGTACCCAAAGATTCTACTTTGTCCAGACCTCGGAAATATACTTTCGTTGACAACCAAGGCGATGCACCTCTGCTCCAATTTTGGGCCATTCTTGTCAAACGGAGGCGCTTCATAAAAATTTTCTGATCCATGAATCTTGTAGATAAGAATGTTATTGGCATTGGTTGGCGAACCAAGCAGTATGTTCTCGACGTTAGCATAACCCCTATTTGGCGACCAGACTTCATAGTAGTCCAGCAATCCCTCGAGAAAGCAATCGTAGTTTAGGTTGATAATTGCATCATATGGCCGAAATAATTTTACAAAATCTTCAACCCAAGTGTTGTTGGCTATAATTTCTTTTTTAAACCGGAAATTGCCAAAAAATTCTGCGATTTGCCGCTCAATCTCTTTTCGGTCTTGCTGTAAAGCGGTTTGTTTATGGTTAGGCAGAAGTATATCTAAGTCTAAACGCGTCAATAGAATTTCGATGTCATTGGTTTTATATTCTCTGTAGTATTTGTTTATTGTGGTGTGTGAGCTGCCTGTACATAATTTCGATAGTAGGTCCTTGTTCAGCGGCGCAATGGGGAAGACAGCTTTGGTAAAACCAGCGCCCAGAAGGAATAGGTTATTAGATTTTGATTCAGAATCCTTCAACCTTTACCTCGATCCTTCCATATCCAAATATACTGGTTAAGCTACCTTGAATAAGTTTTTAGACAATGTTTGAGGCTTTGCCTCAAGCTACTTTATTTCTGGATTCCCGCCTCCGCGGGAATGACATTTTCCTGGATTGCGGGTCCACCCTTCGCAGAAGGCTACGGATGGCAGGCAAGCCCGGAATGACAAATACAAGAAGTTAGTTTCTATGTTCCTATTATAAGAGCTTCTTTTGAGTTGCCATTTTTTGAAAGAACATATTTATATCGTCCGAATGTTTCTATGCGAACGGCGGACTTATATCTTTTAAGAAGAGTTGACAGTTCATTTATTGAAGGGACGCCGTCGCTTCGATAAGAAACGACAATAATGCTCTTCGAGAATTTGGAGAAAAGCTCGTCGAACGCCTTGTGAACGGTTTTTTTATCGGTCCAGGGGTTGGGGTTCCGCAACATACGGCGGTGTTTAGATTCCCAATCGATAAGTTCCTTCCATCGGTCATAGAAGCACAGGCCTTCAAGAAAATGGTAGAAGTCGGCATAATCCACCGCGACCCCCTGTCTGGAAATATAGGGTGTATCGATATAAACAAGGTCATATTCTTCATCTATTTCCATCGCGTCCTTATTTGATGCCCTGCATGGAAAGATACCCGGAGCTACCGCCTGATTGGCCTCATGCGCAAAATACTTAAACCATTCGGGAAAAGGTCTGTCCCATGATGCCTTATTCCCGAAACTCCGCTTGACATCGGCAAGGCGCACGTAAAGATTCTTGCGGTGAAAAAGATTGTAGGGCCTCTTAACAATGCAAGATTGAGCAAGCGCAAAAAAGGACAAAGCAAAAAGAAACCTGTCGTCTAAATGCCGTGTATTGGTAATTGTTTGGTCTAACCAGGCGTTTTCTTCATCTGTGAAGTAGATGCCGCCGAATGTGTCCTGGATGAAGGTGGGATAGTCGATGTCTTTATGCCTTTTCAGAACCCATGAGATGTCTTTATCTTCTAAAAATACATTATCGTTTTCAACAAGAGCCAGCCCGAAGTAATAGTTGAATCTAAGGATGTCATTGTATGTAACTTGTTTGCCTTCTTGCTTTAACCGGCTGCTTACTACACCCGTGCCTCCAAATGCATCAAGGCAGGTACAAAAGTCGAGGCCCGCCAGATGACTCCATATCCAGTCTGTTAATTTTGCTTTACTTCCCTGGTATCTCGTTGACGGGAAGCGTGCTGTCACTTCCGGGGGGAACAGACTATTTCTTGTTAATCGGTTCATAATGACAGGATATTCCAAGTCGGCTCTCATTGCAATCAGAAAATGAATATACCCTTTCCGAGCATAGAGTTACACAGCGGGGTCTGGATTTGTAGCGAACATATATCACCCTTGACAATGCCGGTTAGGTAACTTACTGTTAGCGGTTTGTATGTTTGACAAACACTTTTGAGGTTTCAGGAGTTCTGCTGTGGTTCAAGAGCCGGTTGTAACGCGTTTTGCACCTTCGCCGACTGGTTACCTGCATATAGGCGGGGCCAGGACCGCTCTGTTCAACTGGCTTTTGGCTCGAAAAACGGGCGGTAAGTTCCTGCTACGAATTGAGGATACCGACCAGAAGCGCAACACCCCCGCGGCGGCAAGGCAGGTGATGGATGATTTGCGTTGGCTGGGCATCGGGTGGGATGAAGGTCCGGAGGTCGGCGGGCCGAATGGACCTTATTTCCAGTCCCAACGAAAAGAAATCTACGATAAGTACATAAAACAGCTTATAAATGATAAGAAGGCGTACTATTGCTTCGACACACCCGACCAATTGCAGCAGATGCGCGAAAAGGCCCAGGCCGAGAAGAAAAATCTGATATATCCACGCCCGGATAAATTTCCCGACGATAAGGATGTTGCAAAGGCCCGCGCTCAGGGCAAACCCGTAACGGTCCGCTTTGCCATGCCGACTACGGGGGATATTATCGTCAGCGATGTAGTGCGCGGCGAGGTTATCTTTGCGGCTCGTGAAATCGGCGATTTTATTATACAAAAGAGCGACGGCTTGCCTACATATCATTTCGCCTGCGTGGTTGATGATGAGTTGATGGGCGTTACACACGTCATCCGCGGCCAGGAGCACCTGATGAATACGCCCGGCCATCAGGCGCTTCAGGATGCCCTGGGCTTTCGCAGTCCGGTATATGCACATATGTCGGTAACCGTGAGCGACAGCGGCGGCAAACTCTCGAAGCGCGAACGGCCAAAGGCCTTGAGACAGGCGATTAAGGCGCTGGGCGATTTAGATACTCAAAAGCTTGCCGGGGCCGCAAATATTTCGGTTGCAGAGGTCGAGGAGTTTGTTAAAGGTAAAAACACACCTGATATGTCCGCGGTTGACGCAATGGCTGAGTACCTTGGTATCCGGTTGCCGGAGATAAACGTGGTTGATTTCTTCAAAAGCGGCTATCTGCCCGAGGCGGTAGTCAATTTCCTCGCGTTTTTGGGCTGGAATCCCGGCGACGAGCGTGAAATTATGCGGCTCGACGAGTTGATTGATGCATTTGATTTGGGGCGTCTGACGAAATCGAACAGCCTTTTCGACCGTCAAAAACTTATAGCCTTCAATACCGAACATATAAAAATGCTTCCTGATGACAGGCTGCTGGGCCGGTTCAGGGATTATCTCAAGGCGATTGGCTCACCCGCGGCCGGCGGCGATGATAAACTTCTTGCGAGGCTGATAAAGATAAACGCCGGGGCCAGGACCTTAGCGGATATTGAGAAAAAGTGCAGATTTGTTTTTATCGACAACGAAGATGTTCAGTATGATGAAAAAGCCGTCAAAAAAGTCTTGCTCAAACATGACGGATTGGCTATCCTGCGTGCCGTCGGAGAAAGACTTGCCGGGCTGGAAGTGATAACACCGGAGACTGTCGAAAAGCTGCTTCGGGATCTAGCAGGTGAAAGGCAGGTGGGTCTCGGCAAAGTCGCTCAGCCTTTACGTGTGTCAATTTGCGGCACGACGGTAAGTCCGCCGATTTTCGATTCGGTCGATGTGCTTGGAATACAAAATACTTTGCAGAGAATAAAAAATACGTTGAAAAAATTCGGAACCTGAGTTTATTCTATGGAGCCTTGTTAAATGTCGCTTTTGGTAACCGGTTCGATCGGTATTGATACTGTAAAAACGCCCTTTGGTTTCAATGAAGATAGCATCGGCGGCTCTGCGGTGTACTTCAGCATGGCTGCCAGTTTCTTTTCCCCCGTTCGTTTCTTAGGTGTCGTCGGCGATGACTGCCCTTTTAACCTGGCTGAAGTATTCGAGGGCAGGGATGTTGACCTGGAGGGACTTGAAGTTCGTCCGGGCAGCAAGACCTTCCGCTGGGCCGGCTCATACGAAGAAAATATGAATGAACGACAGACCGATAGCGTTGAATTGAACGTTCTTTCCGAAGCACCGCCGTCTGTTCCGGCGGCATACAGCGACAGTGATTATGTCTTTCTGGCTAATACCGCTCCGGCCCTGCAAATTGAGCTTTTGGAGCAGATTTCAAGGGCCGGTTTTATAGCTGCCGACACAATGAACCACTGGATTGTAACAGCCGGTGAAGATTTGAAGGAATTGCTGGACAGGATAGACTTGTTAGTGTTGAATGAAGAAGAGGCCAGACTGCTTACAGGACAACGCAATTTAGTAACGGCCGCTGCGCGTATTCTGGAGATAGGGCCGAGAGTCGTTATTATAAAAGAAGGTGAATACGGCTCGATGATGGCCAACAACGACGGTGATTGCTTCATTCTCCCCGCTTATCCGACAAGGGTTGTAATTGACCCGACAGGCGCCGGTGATTCTTTTGCGGGGGCATTAATGGGTTATCTGGCCCAGGCCGGTAAAGTCGATGGCACCAGCCTGCGTAACGCGATGGTTTATGGTACGGTGGCGGCGTCATTCACTATCGGCGATTTCTCAATTTACGGGATAAAAGGGGCCGGCATGGACGATATGGAGGAAAGATTTAATACCTTGCGAAAAGTAACACAGTTTTGAGGAGCTGGAAGTTCGCAGCGGTTTCTTCATTCGTAGAAGTGGAGTCTGGATATATCGATGCGGTGTTTTATTGCAATAGATATTGACGATAATATCAGAAGCCAAATAGGCCGTGTCCAGCGCAAGTTGCGTGAAATGACCGGCTTGACGAGGCCTGATGTAAAGTGGGTGGACCCCGCCCTTATCCACCTTACCCTAAAATTCTTGGGCGAAGTGAGGGACGCCGACATCGCTGAAGTTTGCAGTATTGTCGAGGATGTCGCAGATAACCATAAAGGCTTTTCCATAGATGTCGCTGGGATCGGCACCTTCGGCACATCAGCCCGGGTGCTGTGGGCCGGTATCGAATCAAATGATACCCTGTTTGCTCTGCAAAAGGACCTGGATGAGCGGCTCTGTGAGGCCGGGTGGGGAGGCGACAAGAAACAGTTTTCCGGGCACCTTACACTGTGCAGGATAAAGAATCCCCGGGCCGGCAGAATACTGAAAAACATGATAAAAGATTACGGCGACTTAAATCTTGGCTCCTTTTCAGTTGATTCGATTTGCGTCTATAAAAGCGAATTGACAAGCAGCGGACCGATCTATACAACGATAAGCAGAAGTTCACTGCAATAAAGAGAAGCGAAAAGTGTAAAGCGGGAAGTGCAAAACCATAGCTTAAAATTCAAAAGTTGTCGCCCCTGTGTTGTTACGGCGTGTTCTATAAGATGCAAAATTCAAAAAGCAAGATTGAATTAAAATACAGAGCTTATGAATATTCTATTAAGCTGATAGGATTTCCGGATACTCTGCCGAAAGATGAGTCCAACCAGGTTGTCACGTTAGGAGAAACCAAGGAATCGGCAAACATACTCGGTTCAAGTATTTTGACGCTTAAAGGGAAAAGATAGGTTTCGAGTTTTGAATTATGGTTTTTCGCTTTTAGCTTTGAGTTTTTAGTTTTATTGATGTATGGAGATTATGAACATGGGTAAGAAAAAAAAGTCAGCTGCAACAAATCAGAAAGCGGCTTCCAAAGCCGGCGCCCTTGAACGTGCGATAGCCCAGATAGAAAAGCAATACGGCTCGGGTTCGATTATGCAATTGGGCCGGGATCAATTAGCACGTGTTGACGGCATCAGTACGGGCGCTATTTCGCTTGATATGGCTTTAGGTGGTGCCGGCATCCCAAGGGGCAGGGTAGCCGAGCTGTATGGGCCGGAGTCCAGCGGCAAGACCACCCTTGCGCTTCACGTCATCGCCAACGCTCAAAAGGCCGGGGGAGTTGCCGCTTTTATCGATGCCGAGCACGCTCTGGATACGACATGGGCCAAGAAACTGGGAGTAGATATTAATAGTATGCTCGTCAGTCAGCCGGACACGGGTGAACAGGCGTTAGACATAACAGAAATGCTCATAAAATCAAACGCGGTGGATATAATTGTTGTTGACTCTGTCGCCGCACTTGTGCCCGCCGCCGAGGTTCAGGGCGAGATGGGCGCAACCCACGTCGGTCTTCAGGCCCGACTGATGAGCCAGGCGATGAGAAAGCTGACAAGTGTTATAAGTAAGAGCAAGACCTGCCTGATATTTATAAACCAGATTCGGATGAAAATCGGCGTGATGTTCGGCAATCCCGAAACAACGCCCGGCGGCAACGCCTTGAAATTCTACAGTTCAGTCAGGATTGACGTACGGCGCATATCAACCATTAAAGATTCGACCGGCCAGGCAGTGGGCAACCGCGTCCGGGCGCGCGTTGTTAAGAACAAGGTCGCCCCACCCTTCAAAACATCCGAATTCGACATAATGTTCGATTCCGGAATAAGCTATGAAGGCGACCTGCTCGACCTCGGTACCACCTGTGATGTCATCCAAAAAAGCGGCGCCTGGCTCAACTACGGCCAAATGAGATTGGGCCAGGGAAGAGAAAACGCAAAGACTTTTCTGTCTGACAATCCCGAACTTGCCGCCGAGATAAAGGAAAAAATCTTGGTCGCTAAAGGAATGATTGAAGCTAAGCAGTAAATCGATGTTTTCAGGTGAGATTAGGTGCTTACAGCCAAAGAGATAAGAAGCGGGTTTATTGACTTTTTCAAAGATAAAGGCCATCAGTTCATCCCCAGCGCTCCGGTTGTGCCGATTGGTGACGAGACACTGCTTTTTACAAATGCCGGGATGAACCAGTTCAAGGACATCTTCTTAGGGCTGAAGCAACCCGACTATCCGCGAGCGGCCAACAGCCAGAAGTGTATCAGGGTCAGCGGCAAGCACAACGACCTCGAAGAGGTCGGCCTTGACACCTACCACCATACCTTTTTTGAGATGTTGGGCAACTGGTCCTTCGGTGACTACTTCAAGGCCGAGGCCATTGAGTGGGCCTGGCAGCTTCTTACCGAAGTTTACCGAATAAATCCGGACAGCTTGTGGGCGACCGTATTTGCCGGAGATAAGGATGAGAACCTGCCTCCTGATGAAGAAGCTCGGGATCTGTGGCCCAAGATAACGCCGATACCGGTGGACAGGGTTCTTAAATTCGGCAAAAAGGATAACTTCTGGGAGATGGGCACCACCGGTCCGTGTGGGCCATGCAGCGAGATACATATAGACCTGGGCCCGGACTGCTGTGATATGAAAAACGTCCCCGGCCACAGGTGCCGGGTCAACGGCGGCTGTGCAAGGTTCATTGAGCTGTGGAACCTTGTATTCATACAATTCAATCGCAAATCGGCTGCTCAACTTGACCGGCTTAGCGCCAATTACGTTGATACCGGCGCGGGGCTGGAGAGGATAGCCGCCGTTTTGCAGAATAAATCCAGCAACTACGACACGGATCTGTTCAGTCCCATAATCTGCGCCATCGCCGATGCAACCGGACACAAATATACTTCTCAGTTGCAAAGTGAAACAGATAGTGCCTTCCGAGTTATCGCAGACCACCTCCGCTCGGTAGCGTTTGCGATTGCTGATGGTGTTACCCCTTCGAACGAAGGCAGGGGCTACGTCATCAGGCGAATACTCAGGAGGGCGGCAAGGTTCGGCAGAGTCCTCGGTATGCACGAGCCTTTTCTATATAAACTTGTCAATGTTCTTTCTGATGTGATGGGCAATGCCTTTGGTGAGATAAAAGAAAGAGCCGATTTTGTCGCAACCGTTATCGAGAATGAGGAGGCAAGCTTCGGAAGGACATTGGACAGAGGCCTGGAAATTTTTACCTCCGCTGCTAAAAATGCGAAAGGTAAAACCATCAGCGGCCAGGACGCCTTTATGCTTTATGATACCTACGGCTTCCCACTGGACCTGACCGAGCTTATGGCAAGGGAACAGGGTTTAAGAGTCGATACCGGCCTGTTTAATGAGCTTATGGAGGCTCAGCGTGAACGCGCCCGAGCCGCACAAAAATCATCCACCATTGCAATTGATTTAACCGGTTTTCAATTGTCCAAGACCGATGACTCATCAAAGTACAAAACCGATAGTATAACAACACGAATACATAGTTGGATTAAACCCAGAGGTCGTTTCGGTGCAGACCATATCTCCGGAACCCTTAGTACCCAAGAAGCATCTCCCCCAGACAATAACGTTTACGGTGAAACAATCGGACTAATCTTAGAAGAAACCTGCTTTTATGCTGAAGCAGGTGGACAGGTGGGAGACGGGGGGGAAATTAAATCGGGCGTTGATAAGTTTACGGTTGAAAGAACTGAAAAAATTGGTGATTGTGTAATCCACTGGGGAAAGCTTGCCGGGAGCATGTCAAGTGGACAAGAAGTAACCGCTATAGTTGATAAAGAAAGAGCAGACAGCAAGAAGAATCATACGGCCACGCATCTTCTGCAGTGGGCTTTGCGTGATGTTTTGGGCGGATCGGTAACCCAGCAGGGCAGTCTGGTTTGTCCGGATTATTTGCGGTTTGATTTCACCTGTCCCAAGGCCCTGACAAGTGAGCAGATAAGGTTAGTCGAGGGCCGTGTTAACGAAAGAATCGCTGAAAATATCCCCGTTGCCTGTGCGGTAATGCCGATTGACGAAGCCAAGAAACTCGGCGCAATGGCACTATTCGGTGAAAAGTACGGCAACGAGGTTCGCGTTGTGGCGATAGGTGCCGAAGATGAAAGCTCCATTAAGGAGGCATTCAGCCGGGAGTTTTGCGGTGGGACGCATGTAGCTAATACCGGTGAAATCGGCGGTTTTAAGGTGATAAAAGAAGAGAGCATCTCCGCCGGTGTCCGCAGGATAACCGCGCTGACCGGAAGGGCACTGAACGAATACATCACCCAGCAAAGTAAAATAATTGATGACCTCGTCGAAATGCTAAAAGTCCCTGTCGAAGAGCTCCCCCATCGCGTCCGGAAGTTAATCGACGATAACAAGGATTTGAGCAGGCAGTTAAAGTCCGCCGCCAGAGAAGGTAAAAACGCCACAATCGACGAAGTCAGCAGCTTGTTGGCTGGGGCCGAAAAAATCGCAAACACGGCTTTAATAGTAGGCAGGCTCTCGCCCGCACCGGTTGCACAGGTGCGAAATGCTATCGACAGCCTGAAGAAAAAAGCTAAATCCGCTGCTATTGTTTTAGGTTTTGCTGAAAGCGAAGATAAAGCCCTGCTGCTGGCTGCTCTGACCGATGATATTGTAAACAAAGGCATTAGCGCCTCTGATATTATCGCCGAGATCGCCACGGTTATTGGCGGTAGTGGCGGCGGCAGGCCGCATTTGGCCCAGGCCGGCGGCAAAGATGCCGCCAAGCTCAATGAAGCGCTCGAAATCGCGGTCAAAGCCCTCGAGAAAAAACTAAAAGCCCTGTCAACTTGAGAAAAAAATTATTTGGCAACGACAATATGTAGCTCTTGTGGATTTCGGTTACAAGTTAATTTGCATTGCTTACCGCTGAGACCGCAGGGGGTGCAGAGATTCCTTATTACAATGACTTATATAAAACCGCAAAGTTTATCATCATAAGCACAATGTTGCCGTTGGTAAAAGCCGGTTTCGGTCATAACTTCTTTACTATGAATCAACTCTGTAATACAATCTTTCAACTTCTTGTTTTTTATGCGTGTTTTTTCAATAAGACTAATGTAACCATTTACATAATAAAGAGTTATCCCGGCTTGCCGGGATTTTGAAGTTTTGCGTTTTACATTTTAATTTTTGAGTTTGGTTGCGGCCAAAGGCCGCGTCAAGTTCTCAGCGCCCCCGGCGGTGAAATATCCGGTTTAGGTAAATGTTGCTCTTGATTGCGTTCCTGCGGCCCTTTATTCACTCACCGGGACGATGGGCTCCCACCGCACCTTCGCGGCTCCTAACAATGTGCCGGTGGCAAAGGCCAGGTCAACCTGTGCTATCTGGTACTCCGCCAGCGCGAGAATTTCAGCGCTTTGTGCCTCGGCGAACTTGGTCTGGGCATCAAGGACGTCGGTAGAAGTGCGAAGCCCGAGCTCAAACTGCCTTTTCTCCGCCTGAAAAACCCTGCTCGAGAGAACGGCGTTTTGCCTGCTGGCCAGGATTCGCTGCCAGTTTGCTTCCAGTTGGTCAACGGCTCTGAGCACTTCGACTTCAATTAGCTTACTTCGGTTCTGGCGGGAGGCGAGATGTTGCTGCCGCTGGTAGAAGGCCCGACGGAGGCGGCTTTTGGCGGCTGCATTTCCCAACGGAACATGCAGTTGCAGGCCAAGAGTATGGTCTTCAAAATTTTTGTCGTAAAGCAGGTCGTACGCATCGGATCTTGTCGGGCCGAGACCATTGATGTTATATGTATAATTCAGAGTAACAAGCGGAAGCGCCTGGTTGCGGTAGTAGTCAATAGTGCTGGCATCCCTGGCAAGCTGAAGTTCAAGCTCGAGCATTTCCATGCGATTTTGGATAGCAGTTTTGACTACGCGGTCCGGGGCCAAATCATAATGTACGGGGTTGGCCTCAGTGGCGCAAATTAACACCGTAGGGCTTTGAGTTTCCAGTCCGGGCTTATTCAATATCTGCTTAAGTTCACGTTCTCTGTCTCGGACGCTGTTTTCGGCGATAATAATCGCCTCGAGCTGGGCGGCGACTCCCGCTTCGGCACGGATGCCCTCCACTTGCGCACGCTCACCCAAATCGACAAAACGCTGAGCCTGCTCGAGCTGGGCTTGGGCCAGATCGTACTGTTGTTTGCGCACCGTGAGGTCTTTTCTGGCGGCATACAACCGCCAATAGGCACGGTCCGCAGCAGCTATTACCCTTATTACCTCAAGCTTGGTCTGGGTCTCGCTTATCCGGCGGTCATATTCGGCGATACGGATGGAGTAGGTGTTGGCGCGGTTGCCTGCGTTTTGCAGCAGGGGCTGACTGATTGAAATTACAAAATCATTACTGTATCGTGGATTAAGGGATTCACTAAACTCAGAGAACACTTCGTCTGTTTTTACACGTCTGTCGATAACATCGAAGCTGACAGTTCCACCGGTACGCAGGGGAATCTGGACGCCAAGGTCAACATTTGAGGCATCGACCGCCGAACCTGAAAGAGTTGACTCGGTGGGTGTATCGGTCTTTGAGTAAGAGGCGTTTGCTACAAAGGCGGCCTCGAACTTTGCCTCCTGCTCACTCACTGTCTGGGCGGCGATGGCAGGGGCGATAAGTTGAACCTTTAAGCTCAGGTTGTTGGCCAGTGCCAGCGTGCGGCACTGTTCCAAAATAAGCTCAAGCTTTTGGGGTGATTCCTGGTTGGGATCGGGCGGCTTTTTGACAGGGGCCTTCATTTTCTCCCAGTCAAACCGTTCTATGTGGCGCAGTTTGGCAGGTGGGGTTTTTAACTCGTAAAATTCTGTAGGGACCTTTTCACAACCGGCATATAGTAATAGCCCAAACGCAAAGCATTGCTTTATAGAAAATACAAAGAATCCTTTTAGTGATAATTTGCTACTCATGTCTAAGGGCCTCAATGGGATCAAGTCTGGCAGCTTTAATCGCCGGAAACAGGCCGAAACATACACCTATGAAGCCGGCAAAACCAAATGAAAGCACAACCGCCCAGAGCGGAATATAAGTTTTTTCGAGAAGAGGATTTATCCTTGATATTCCAAAAGTCAAAAGTTTGCCCAAGCCAACGCCTATCAGCCCGCCGAAGAAACACAAAATAACCGCTTCAACGAGAAATTGTGTGAGGATTGCGGATTTTTTTGCACCGACAGCTTTTCGAAGGCCGATTTCGCGGGTGCGTTCCGATATTGAGACGAGCATTATATTCATGATGCCCACACCCCCAACGAGCAAAGAGATGCCTACTATTCCACCCGCTACCAACGTTACCACAAGAGCTATGTTGTTGAAGGTTTTTATGGCGCTCTTTAAAGATTGAACTCTAAATGTATCAGGATCACCGGGCTTGATACGGCGGGTACGCCGCAGGAAAAACTTTATTTCTGCAACGGCTTCTTCCAGAACCTCGGTCGATTTGCTCTCGGCAAGGACCGCTATCCAGGGTTCGCCAAACTTATAACTTGTCCTGAAAGGGATAATAACTTCATAATCTTCACGGTCTGAAACCATTCCGATGAAACCCATTTGTACTTTTGGTTCAATTACTCCGACGATTCGAAACCTGTTATGGCCGACGCGAATTGACTGGCCAATGCAGTCGGTATCCAATCGAAGTTTGTCGCGTAATTTAGGGTCGATGATACAGACGTGATGCGTCAGGTCAACCATGGAAAGTTTCCTTCCGAGGATAAGAGGCCGGCTTTCAATTTCGTGCCATGAAGGCTCCACTCCACTGACATCTACATTCCTGACGGACCTTTCGCCATAGCGAACGGTTTGGTTGTTTCCACTGATGCGCGAGTATCTCTGAACCGAAGGACAATGTTCGAGCATACCATCAAAATCCTCCTGTTCAAACCGAACAAGCCACCAGGGCAAATGGCTTAAGGGTCCGGTGTCGGGTCTTTGGGGTTGTATAATTATTGTGTTGGTTCCGAAAGTTTCGACCTGACTGAGAATAGTGGCCTTTAGTCCGGTCAAAGCGGCGATAACGGCAGTAACGGAAGCTACACCAATTACGATTCCAATTGTGGTGAGCAATGACCTTGTTTTATTAGCCCAAATCTGACTGAGCGCAAGATGGGCGCTTTGATACAACAGTTGTGCACAAACCAGAGGCACCGAAAACAGTCTTCTCATAAGGACACCTCCGGCTCAGAGTTGCACGGATTTGACATACCTGTTATGTTCCGGTTTGTCGGTATATCACTGCATATCAGGCCGTCTTTGAGCTGAATCACCCGCCTGGCATGCTTGGCGACGTGTTCTTCATGCGTTACCATTACGATTGTTTGGCCCTCTTTATGAAGCTGGTCAAAGAGTTTGAGTATGCTTTCACTGGTTTTGCTGTCCAGATTTCCCGTAGGTTCGTCCGCAAGCAGTATGCTCGGATTGCAGATTAATGCCCTTGCGATAGCAACGCGTTGTTTTTCACCTCCAGAAAGCTGATTGGGTTTATGTTTTACCCGATCAGCCAGTCCTACTCTCGCAAGTGCCTGCTTTGCCCTTTTTCGTCGGCTGAACCAACCATTGCGTGAATAAATTAGAGGCATCTCCACATTCTTAAGTGCCGTAATCTGACCGAGTAATTCAAAAGATTGAAAGACAAAACCTATACGTTCATTCCGAATCCGTGCCAGTTGTGCATCACTCAGTTTTGTTGTGTCCTGTCCGTCCAACTCATAGCAGCCGGCAGTCGCCCTGTCGAGACATCCCAAAACGTTCATTAATGTACTTTTTCCGGAGCCTGATTGACCCATAATCGCAACATATTCATTTTCGTAAAGCTCCAGGTCGATACCATCAAGCGCGTTGATACTCTCGACGCCGACCTTGTAAATGCGTTTGACGTTTTTGAGCCGAATTATTAACTTGCCGTGTTGTGCAGTCATTTTTTAGCTTTGTCGGCCACAGCCTTGTCACTGTCTGGTTTGACCTGGCGTTCATCTTTCAGCTTCTGGTCATGCTCGAGAGTATCGAGCACCTTGAAAGGCCCGGCCACAATTTCGTCTTCTTCAGAGATGCCGGCGGTTATTATGGTATGGGTCAGGTCACTGGAACCGATTTTGACGGGTGTTACAACGGCCTTGCCGTCAATGTAACGATAAACGACAATAGCATGCGTCTTACTCTTGTCTAAATGTGGGCTGTTTTCACGAATTCCCAGGGGCAGCAGGTCAATTTCCCGTGCCAACACCGCCTGACTGGGCACTTTGAGAACGTCCTTGTGTGTGCGGGTCTGGATATCCACGTCAGCGGTGAGGCCCGAGTAAAGCTTAGCTACATCAGGACTGTTGTCGAGCAGTATTTCGGTCCTGAAGTATTTTGTTCTGTTATCCGAGAACCTGTGTGTAAGAGCGATTGTGTCAACCGTTCCGGTGAAATCAATGTCGGAAAAGGCGCGGACAGAGACTTTGGCCCTTTGGCCGACCTCCAGTTCTCCGATGTCGGCCTCATCCACTTGTGCTACTACCAACATCTGTGACAGGTCCGCGACCTGCAATATGACCGTTCCCGGATTGTTCATTGTCCCCGTCATGACCACCTCACCCACCTCGGCATTTATCAAAGTGATGACACCATTGATGGGAGAGGTAATGGTCGTATAGCTCAGGGCCTCTTTTGCCTGGGCGATTGCAGCATCTGCGGCCTCAATATTATGCTTAAGCACCACCAGGTTTAACCGGGCCGATTCGAGGGTATGCTTGGCCGCGGCAACCTGTGCTCTTAGTCCTTCGGCCCTGTATTTTGCCTGGTCAAACACCGACTGACTTATATCCTGTGAGTTGAGCAGACCCTTCTTGCGTTCAAAATCGCGTTTTGCTTCTTCGAAGGAAGCTGCAAGACCTTCAAGGTTGGACTGTTGACTGGCAATTGTCGCCTTTTCAACTTCCACGCGTGCAGCCTGGGCCGAACGGGTTGCCTGGGCCGAACGCAGGTGACTTTCAAGGTCTTTTGCGTCGAGCTGAACGAGTATCGACGCAGGCACCGGTGGATTTGCCTCCGGGTCGCCGCGGGTTACGCGGTCTCCTTCCTTATGGGGCAATTCCACTATCCGGGCTGAGACCTTGGCGCTAATATCCACCTTCTTTTTAGGTTCGATTTCACCGGGGGCACTGACTAACTCAACCAAAACCCCGCGCTCGGCTTTTTCGATACGAACGGTCTCTATCTTTTTGTCCAGGCGAGCCTTGCGAATCATTGAAACACCAACCACAAGGACCACCAGTACTATGATAATCGCAACAATAATTTTACGTGATTTTTTCATCTCAAGATTAACCCCGCCTTGTTCATACCTTAATTTCTTAAAAATTATTTTTTTCGGCTTGTAGAAAACCTTGTGGATGTCATTCTGAGCAAAGATAGCCTTTAGCCCTGAGCGTAGTCGAAGGGGAAGAATCTCGATCCTTTGGCTTTTGTCATTCCAGCGGAAGCTGGAATCCAGATGTTGAAGTACTGGATTCCGGGTCAAGCCCGGAATGAAAAATTATACGCACGAGATTCTTCACCCCGCGTGTCCCAATATCTCTGGGATAAATCAGGATTCAGAATAACAATTTTTAGAAGTTTTCTACAGAGCAATTTTTTTATTTACAAATCACTTAATCTTCGGATGGTGGTAGCGCTCTATCTTGATGACGTGGGCATAGTCGCTCGGCTTTTTGTTCGGAGTCTTGATGACCAGTCCCTTTTCTGTTCTGTGCCACTCAAGGCTTTTGCCGTCACCTAACATGCTGATGCGCTTGACCTCTTCTTTGTAGAAGCCCTCATGACGTGGAGCACCCGCCGCACGTGCGAAGTTCTCGCCGTCGTATGTCGCCTGCATCTCATAGTCACCTATTGCGATGGTTATGTCGGTTCGGTCCTGCGTGTATTCGGCCTCCCTGATTCTCGGCTCGCCGCCTTGGCGCCGGGATGGTGAGGTAATTGTAACACTGCCGTCGTCTTTAAACTCGTATGTAGACTTTCGGCCGCGTCGCTGGAGAGTTAAGGTTTTGCCGACAACCGACATTTTGGGGTCGACAGGGCCAGAATCTTGGCGGGGGATCTCAAATTCCTCGGCCTGGTCTCCTTCCCCCCGAAGGGTACGGATTACGGCATATTCGCCGGGCCAGGCTAAGAAGGTGGCATAGAGTGTGTCGCCCTTGACCGTGAAGCGAACGTCTTTTTTGGTGTAAACAGTATCTGCCTCATTAAAGCCGATGTCGCTGGCTTCTCCGAGATTGGTCGGGCCCTCACCTGCAATCGTCCACGGACTGGTGCCGTAGATGCCCTCGCCGTTGACGTCCAGCCATTCGCCCAGTTCCAGCAGCAGTTTGCGGGCACCATCCGGGATAGTGCCGTCAGGCTTGGGACCGACATTGAGCAGCAGGTAGCCGTTCTTGCTGACCCGGTCAACAAGGTTGTCAATCACCCGGTCGGGCGTTTTGAAAACCAGGTCGTCCGCGTAGCCCCAAGCACCGCGGTCGTCAACAGTCGAGTCGGTAATCCACTCATGATAGGTAATCTTTGACTCCTGGCCAAGTTCCAGGTCGCGAACCCCCGTGGCGGGCACAAGGTCGTTGCCCTTGTAAGTAACGACTACCTCTTTATTTTTGGCCTCGGCATCGTTGTAATAATATGCGAGGAAATCCTTGACGTAACCTTCTGGAATCGAATCAAGCGCGAAGTCAAACCAGATAAAATCAGGGCTGTAGTTGTCGATAACCTCGATTATCTTGCCGTACCACTCATCGAGAAACTCCTTGTTGCGCATCGCGCCTTCTTTATGTGGCTGACCGTACAGACCGGAGTACTTAGGATCTCCTGTATCATAGCGCTTATCCCAGACCGGGAAGAAGAACCAATTGGCAGCGTGGTGAAACGCAGTAACGAACTTCATGCCTCGCTTCCTGACCGCCTTTTCAAATTCGGCAACGACATCGCGCCTCGGACCCATCTTTGCAGCGTTCCAGTCGGAATACTTTGTGTCCCACATGGCAAAACCATCGTGATGCTCTGCGACAGGGCCGGCAAACTTCGCACCTGATCTTGCGAACAGGTCGGCCCATTCATCGGCGTCAAACTTCTCAGCCGTGAACTTCGGAATCAAATCCTTGTAGCCGAATGTCGGTGTCAATTTGCCGAAGTTTTTCTCGAAATGCTTACGGGCTTCTGAATCCGGCCTTCCATACATGGCATTCGAGTACCATGTCGTATTCGATCCATAAGCGTGGACTGCATAAGGCCCCCAGTGGGTGTAAATCCCGTACTTGCCTTCACGCAGCCACTCGGGAATCTCCTTGTACTCGCGGAGAGATTCCCACGTCGGCTCATACTTTTTTGCCTGGGCCTGCTGGAGGCAAACCAAAACAACACTTAACACAATCAAAATCAATCCTACTTTTTTCATTTTCTTCCTTTCTTAAATTTGTTGTTATTACTACTTCAAAAACACTTAAACCTGTTTCTGTTACGCTTTGCTTGCCATATATAGACCCCAGCCGCCGATTCATTTAGTCTCGCCGGGTATTTGCGGGTTGGTTTCGTTTTCCGGAACATATTCAAGCAGATCGCCCGGGGCACAATCGAGTGCTTTGCATAACTTCTCAAGGGTAGAGAAACGAATAGCACGGGCCTTGTTGGTCTTTAGAACAGAAAGGTTATTTACGGCTATGCCTGTGGCTTCAGCAAGCTCTTTAAGCTTCATTCTGTTATCTAACAATACATAGTCGAGTCTTATACGAATCATTTCTTCCCCTCTCCTAAACCAACGTTTTCGATTCTTCGATGATGGGCATAACACGTTTTAAGATCAGAGCGGCGGCTATCAAAAGCATTATCTTTCCTGTACCCCAGATAACAGCCGCCAACAAGCGAATCGTTCTTTCTGGCCAATCACCCCAATGTGGAAATACCATGACTGTGGTAAAGATTGTTAACATCCCGAATATCACAGCGTAGATATAAAGAAGTTTCCCAAAAGTCCTGAGAATCCAGCCGGGCTTGTAGTTGTCATCATACACATATCGTATAAATTGTCCTATTCCCAATGCCAATAGTCCGACGGGAATCCCATTAATGACATCCCACGGAACCTCGTAGAAATAATATTCCTTGAACTGGCCCCAATCGCTAATTCTTGAAATCAGTGCAACAAAATGCCCGGTCGCTGCTAAACACCCCAATACCAATAAAAACCAGCCTAAGATAATTGCAGCCAGATAACATGCCCTTAGCAATCTTTTGTTTTCGTCGATAAAGGTATTCATTGAAGTTCCTTTCAAAATGCCTTTTCTTCACAATTTTCATATTGACATACACGATTTTCGTGTATTTGTCAACCAAAAAGATTAAATAAATAATTTTTTCTGCTAAGACCATCAGATAAAATAGCCATAATCGTTGTTTTTGAGCCAAAAAGCCGGAAATGAGCATCCAACGGGCAACAAGGGTAATAAGGATTGCAGTTGTCCGCAGATATATTTTATTCTTTGCTCGTAACTGTCTGCTTGTGAAAAAAACAAAGCGGATTTTTCCCGAGAACCAGCATAAAACCAGAATCGAGGTTTCCAAGACAGACATCTCTATAAAGAATTTTACTTTCAACAGGAATTGTGGTATATTCCCGGTCAAATCAGACAGTTAGTCAAAGAAAAGGTCAAGATGTGCTTTTTTCAAAGATATTTATAATCGTACAGGTTAGTAATAAGGAAAAGAGATGATGTTTTTGCCTGTTGCGGCTGTGCCGCTTGTTATGAAAGTGGTTGGTGTTTTATGGATACTTATCGCCCTTGCTCTGATTTTGATAATACTGCTTCAGAAGGGCAAAGGCGCCGGATTGGGCGCGGCATTCGGGGGTGGTGCCGGCAGTCTGTTGGGCACGAAAACCACTGATTTTCTGACGAAGGTTACTATTGTGCTCGTGCTGCTGTTTTTGTTTTTGGCAGTGATAATGGTCAAGTTCTACAAGCCGACCTCGAGCAAGGACCTGTCTGCACCGGCCGGAGCCCAACAAACACTGCCCGCCCCAGCCGAATCAGGCGGCCCGGCAGGCCGATGATGGTTTAACTAAGAGATATTGCGCAATGATAAGTAGCATGACAGGTTTCGGCGAGGCAGCCACTGAGGCTGAAGGTATCAGCTACACCGTTGAGATAAAGACGGTTAACAACCGCTATTTCAAAGCACACCTGAGATTGCCGGATACGGTTTCGTTTCTTGAGTGGGATATTGAAAAGCTCCTCCGAGAGCAGATTCGGCGAGGTACGGTGAGTTGCTCTGTTCATATGAAAAATGTATCCGGTGAGGCGCTGTTCGAGCTTAATGAAAATACGCTGACCGACTACATAGGCAAGCTTCGGAATATCGCCGAAGCCAACAAAATAGACAGCAGGATTGAGCTTGCCGCATTACTGAATTTGCCCGGAGTGATACAGCCTCTGTCACCGGATTCGGAGCAGACCGGTAGAATGAAAGAGGTTGTTCTGGACTTAGTCAACCGTGTAATAGACCAGGTAAAACAGATGCGACGGGCCGAAGGCGCTACCTTGGCTCAAGACCTGACCGCCAACTGCCGGGTTATAAAGGAAAAGCTGCAATTGATTAGCGACCGAAGGGATGTCGTGATTGAAGAATATCACGACAAATTGAAAAAGAGGGTTGATGATTTGCTGGCCGGTGCACAACTGAACATTGATAAGGAGCTGCTGGCAAGAGAAACGGCGATATTGGCCGATCGTTGTGATATAGCCGAGGAGCTGGCAAGGCTAAACTCGCATTTGAAGATGTTCTCAGAGTACTGTCAGAAAGAGCAAAGCGCCGGTAAAAGGCTGGATTTTATCAGCCAGGAAATGCTAAGAGAGGCAAACACGATTGCAAGCAAGGCCTCTGACTCCCAAATAGCGAGTTGGGTAATCGATATGAAGTGTGCGATAGACAGGATTAAGGAACAAATCCAGAACGTGGAGTGACAGTGGGGCAAGATGAGCGATAAGAACGAAAAAAAAGGTAAAGTAGTGATTATCAGCGGTCCATCGGGCGTTGGAAAAAGCACCGTGTGCCTGGAACTGGTCGAGCAAATCGGCGCATTTCTTAGCATATCGGCCACGACCAGACCGCAGTCCGAAAGTGAAGTTGACGGTAAAGACTACCGGTTTATCACGCAGGAGCAATTCCAGGAAAAAGTTGAAAGCGGAGATTTTCTCGAACATGCCGAAGTTTTCGGAAATCGCTACGGCACGCCTCGAAAGGATGTAGAGCAGGCTTTGGCAAAAGGCAAAACCGTTATTCTCGAAATAGACGTCCAGGGTGCACTTATCGTCAAGAACTCGTACCCCGATGCGCTGATGATTTTTATCCTGCCGCCGAGTCAGGCCGACCTCGTGGATCGGATGGCCGGCAGGGGCAGAGGAGAGGACGGAAAAACGGCCAGGCGCAGACTGGATAGTGCCAGTGTCGAAATCGCCTCGGCCTGGCAGTATTACGACCATATGGTCATCAATGCCGATGTTAATCAGGCGGTGGAAGAAATAAAACAGATTATACAAAGAAGAGCCGGAGACGAAGAATGATAGAAGACCTCAAAAGCACGGATATTATTAACAAGGTCGGAGGCAGGTTTAAGCTTTCCGCGTTGATCCAGAAACGTATGCTCGAAATCATGCAGGGCGCTCGTCCGCTGATCGAGGATACGGAGGGCAAAACACCAATGGAGATTGTAGTTGCCGAGATATTACAGGACAAAATTGCTGTTGATTACGGCACGGGTGAAGAAGGGACCGAAACACCGAAACTGTGACAAGGGGTATTGATGGAAAAGACCGGTTCAGGGCTGGCCGATGTGAATATCCTGTTAGGTGTTACCGGAGGTGTTGCAGCATACAAGGCGGTTGACCTGGCAAGCAGGCTGACCGCGGCAGGTGCAAAAGTCGATTGCATCTTGACCGAAAACGCCCGCAGGCTTATCAGGCCCAAAAGCTTTGAGGCTGTAACCGGGCGGGCGGTTCATACGAGCTTATGGACGGGGCAGGCCGATTTCAAGATAGACCACATCGCCCTTGCCGGCTGGGCTGATATTGTCGTTGTTGCGCCTGCAACGGCAAACATAATCGCCAAAATCGCAAACGGTATATGTGATGACCTTCTGAGCACAACGCTTTGCGCATGCTGGGATAAACCTGTTCTGCTTGCACCTGCGATGAACAGCAAAATGTGGGCCAACCTTGTCGTTCAGAAAAACATAGAGACGATAAAGCAGATTGGCTTCAAAATCATCGGCCCGGAGACCGGACGCTTGGCCTGTGGCACCGAGGGCATAGGCCGTATGACCGAACCGGACGATATCCTCAAAGAGATTGAAGACATCGCCGCGAGACGGAAAGCTCAGGACACCTAATAAATATTTCGCCGCGGCTTGCGCGGAAAGTAAAAAAGACCACAAAAGCCGAGCCGCGCAAGCGGCCGAATAATAATATGTTAGTGTACGTCAGTATATCCTGTTTTGAAAGAAGAGGTATAATACCTCTATTCGTTGCTATGGAAAACAAAAGTCAAGAAAAAACACTCCTAAAAAACATCTTGTGGAGTTTGTTATATTGTGTTGCCAGAACGATTCATAATATCCTATAACACAAGCAGTTATGATATTTGACCAGGATCTGTTTTAAATTTGTGTACCGCGACACAGAGTCTGCACATAAATTTTATATTTTGTCCGCAAAAATTTGGCTTTACGGCATCTTTCTAATTAGAAAGGACATGTTTTTTCTGTTGTTGTTGATCACAAGAATGTGATTAAAAATGACATTAATTGTAGAGTTTTTATGGAAGACAAATCTTCGTATTCGAGTCGTCCGGGGGATGATATCAAAACCGAAGGGTTTCTGCATCTGCTAACGGCTAACAATAAAAGGATTTACGCATTCATTTTTACATTAGTGCCGAACTATTTTGATGCTGACGATATTATGCAGGAAACCGTGACATTTATGTATAGAAATTTCAAGGATTTTGAACCAGGTACTGATTTTTTTGCTTGGGCGATGCGTATAGCACATTACAGGGTGCTTTCATTTTTGCAAAAACAAAAAGGCAGACGCATTAAATTTGACAATGAACTTATTGAGCTTATTCAGTCAGATGCAGTACCAATACTTTCAAATATGAC
This sequence comes from Planctomycetota bacterium, assembly GCA_013349435.1. Classification (GTDB taxonomy): domain Bacteria; phylum Planctomycetota; class Phycisphaerae; order Sedimentisphaerales; family Anaerohalosphaeraceae; genus QNBT01. Next base: position 63,098 of record DUZQ01000008.1, read on the forward strand.
TATCCGTCTCGAGACATTGCGAGTTTGCCTAAAAAAACTAATTGAACAAGATCGTAAGTTACTCCGGATGCGCTATGAACAGGGTATTACAGTTAAGGATATTGCCAACCATATAAACAAATCTACCCACAGTGTATATAGATATATAGCCCGGATTCACGATACATTACTGCGATGTATTCGCAGGACATTGGCCGAGGAAGTGGCATGAATGGGAATAAAAAGAACAACACTGAGATTGCAGAGCTAATATTAGCGTTGGTGAACCACTCGATTAGTGATGAGCAGTTTACTCGTCTAAAAGAGATGCTTACTCATGATTTAGCAGCAAGAAGATACTACGTGGAATTTCTGTTGGTTAATATAGGGTTATGCAAACATAGTGAAACTCGTACATCTGTGTTACCACCTCGGAGTGCTTTTGATTCAGATGATGAATTTTTACTTTTGGAAGAGTTAACTGAATATGAGAAAAACGGTACACCTGTTGAGGTTGAAAGAAAAAAAGAGCCGGGCGAAAGGATTTTAACAGAAAAAGAACGCGAAGCTAAGATTCAGGCCTTTCTCAGGGAAGAGAAAGTTATGGAAGAACAGGAGAGGCGCCTGGAGCAAGAGGCTCGTCGTAAAATTCGTGAGCGAGAATTGCGTCGCAGGCGACGGATTGAGACAGCACATAATATCGCTGATAAGGTACGAAGGTACATCA